>CAJMNK010000032.1 GCA_905214905.1 uncultured bacterium
GTCGCGCCCTTGAAGTTGAACGTCAGATTGTCCAAATGCGGCCCGCGCAGCGTCGAGCCGTTACGCGGTTCGTAGAACCGCGTAACTAGTTAGTACATCTTTGCGCCGGCGGGGATGGAGGCGTCGAGCTGAATCAAGTTGAGGCGCTCCTCGCCCTCCTCCTCGTGGATGGCGCTGATCAGCATACCGCAGCTGGGAATACCCATCATCTTGCGCGGGGGCAGATTGGTGATGGCGAGCAAGGTCTTGCCGACCAGGTCCTCGGGCTCATAGTAGCCATGGATGCCGGAGAGGATGGTGCGGTCGGTGCCGGTGCCGTCGTCGAGCGTAAAGTTCAGCAGCTTCTTGGACTTCTTGACGGCCTCGCATGCCTTGACCTTCACAGCGCGGAAATCGCTCTTGGAGAAGGTATCAAAGTCGACGAACTCCTCGAACAGCGGCTCAACGGCGATCTTGGAGTAGTCGAGCGTGGGCTTGAGCGGCTTGACGAACGGGCTTGCGGCGTTGCCGGCCTCGGCAGCCTTGGCAGCGGCGGCACCGGACTGGAAACCCTTCTCGGGCTTCATGTGCGGGAACAGCAGGACGTCGCGAATGGAAGCCTGGTTGGTGAGCAGCATGACCACGCGGTCGATGCCGATGCCGATGCCGCCCGCGGGAGGCATACCGTACTCGAGAGCGCGCACGTAGTCCTCGTCGTACTCCATAGCCTCGTCGTCGCCGCCCGCCTTCTCGGCCATCTGGGCGGCAAAGCGCTCGGCCTGGTCGACTGGATCGTTGAGCTCGGAGAATGCGTTGGCGTACTCATGGCCGGCGATGACCAGCTCAAAGCGGTGCGTCAGGCGCGGATCGTCCTCAAAACGCTTGGCAAGCGGGCTGACCTCGATGGGGTAATCGCATACGAAGGTCGGGTTGACGATGGTGTCCTCGCCCAGCTCATCGTAAATCTCGGCGATGATCTTGCCAGCAGTCCACTCGGGCTTAATCTCCAGGCCCTTCTCGCGTGCGGCGGCGGCAAGCTCCTCGACCGGCGTGTCGATGGTGACCTGCTTGCCGAGCACGTCCGAGACGATGTCGGTCATGGGACGGCTTGCCCACTCACCGGACAGATCGATGGTCTGGCCCTGATACTCGATGACCTCGGGATTGCCGATAGCCTTGTTGGCAGCCTTGATGACGCCCTGGGCGAGTGCCTTCATGCCCTCGAGATCGGAGAAGGCACGATAGGCCTCCATCGTGGTGAACTCGGGGTTGTGGGTGAGGTCCATACCCTCGTTGCGGAAGATGCGGCCGATCTCGAAGACGCGCTCAAAGCCACCGACGATGCAGCGCTTGAGGTGCAGCTCGGTAGCAATGCGCAGGTAGCACTCCTGATCGAGCGCGTTGAAGTGCGTAATGAACGGCTTGGCCGTAGCGCCGCCCTGAATGGTCTGCAGGATGGGGGTCTCGACCTCCATGTAGCCGTCAGATTCCATGAAGCGGCGGAAGGTGGAGAGAATCTGCGAGCGCTTGCGGAAGGTCTCGCGAACATCGTCGTTGGCAATCAGGTCGACATAGCGTTGACGATAACGGGTCTCCTTATCGGAAAGACCGTGGAACTTCTCGGGCAACGGACGAACGGCCTTGGAGAGCAGGGTCGCGCTCTTGGGGGCAACGGAAAGCTGGCCACGCTTGGTGCGCACGACCACGCCGGTCACGCCCAGGATATCGCCCAAGTCGAGGGCCTTAAGCGTGCTCCAGGCCGCCTCGTCCATGTCGTTAATACGGCAGAACAGCTGAATCTCGGCGGTAGCGTCGCGCACGACGATAAACATGATCTTGCCCTGACCGCGCTTGGCGACCACGCGGCCGCCGATCTTCACGACGTCCTCAGTATCCTCGCCATCGGCAAGATCGGCATATTTGGCCTCAATGTCGACGACATAGTCCTCGATCTCGGAGTGCTCGGGATAGGGGTTCTGGCCCGCCTCGAACAGGGCGGCGCGCTTTGCCAGACGCGTGGCGCGCTCGTCGTTGAGCGTCGAGGCCTGATCGGCGACGTTCTGGTTCTCTGCCATAAGTTAGCTCCTCAAACTAAAACGCTCCCCAGGATTCGGTCCCAGGGAGCGAAAACATACCTTTACGCGGGACCGTGGTCTAGCGTGCGATCTTGGCGATGGTGTAGACGCGGGTCTTGCCAGAAGGCGTAACGACCTCAACGGAGTCGCCCTCGCCGTGACCGATGATGGCGTGACCGACCGGAGACTCGTTAGAGATCTTGTGCTCGAGCGAGTTGGTCTCGGTGGTACCGACGAGCGTGACTTCCATGACCTCACCGTTGGGATCGATCAGAGAAACGGTGGAACCGATGGAGACGGTCAGATCGCCCGTGGTGGCAGCAACCTGAGCGTTGGCGAGGATGGCCTGAATCTCGGCAATGCGAGCAGCATTCTGGGCCTGCTTGTCCTTGGCGGCATCGTACTCGGAGTTCTCCGAAAGGTCGCCGAACGCGCGGGCTTCCTTGATGTCCTCGACGATCTCCTTGGCGTAATCGCCCTCACGCCAAGCGAGCTCCTCGACGAGCTTCTGGCGGCCCTCAGCGGTCAGTACGATCTGGCTTGCGTCCATACGGATATCTCCCCAACTATGATGTAACGATCAACTGTCAACAAAACGAAAAAGACCGGCTAGCCTGCGGGCAAGCCGGTCAGGTGCTCACCCCAAAGGGATGGGACTACTCTGCGTCCGCGTCGCTGTCCTCTGCCTGCTTTTTCTTGGCAGCAGCGAGCTTGGCCTCGAGCTCTGCGATCTCCTTGTCCTCCTTGGACTCCTCGACCACAACGTCCTCGGCCTGCTTGGTTTCGCCCTTATCGTCGCCCTCCATACCCTCGCGGATATTCTTGACGGTAGAGCCGAGAGACTTGCCGAGCTTCGGCAGGTTCTTAGGCCCGAAGATAATCAGGACAACGACGAGAATAATGATGAGCTCAGGAGCCCTCAGTCCAAACATGTAGACCTCCACAATACAGCGAGACAAGCTCGAATGAGTATACCGCGGGTGCCGCGGTATCACAACAATAGCTAAAAAAAGGGACCGCAAGAAGCGGTCCCTTCTCATGCTCTGGTCGGGTTGACTGGATTTGAACCAGCGACCCCTGCGTCCCGAACGCAGTGCTCTACCAAACTGAGCCAACCCGTTAGCTCGACTATAGTAACAAAGATTTTCGTCGCGTGCTAGAGAAATTTTTATTTCTTTGGCGCGTCGATTTGAACCGTGTTGGGAATAAGCTCAGTCGCGCAGGCCCACCAGCCATTTTGCTGGGCAGCTCCCGCAAGATGGGCTGCTGCAGCGACGGTATCGCAAATGGCAAACGAGCAAGCACCCGAACCACACACGTCCACGGCAACGGTTCCCTCCTGTGCGCGCAGCCAGTCGAGAACTGCCTGGATCCGCGGCTCCATCTGCGCGGATATGACGCCCAGATTGTTATGAACGAGCGCATATGCCGCCTCGGCATCGCCGGCGCGTAAGACAGAAGCAATCGCATCGGGTTTTTCCGCGGGCACCGGGCTCTCATCAAATCGTCGATATGCTTCAACCGTTGAAACGCTCGTCTCGTGCGGTTTGACCAATACGACAGGTGTCGCCGGAAGCACAGGATACTCAGTGGCCAGCACATCTCCCCCGCCGACGTAGAATGCGGGACTCGTGTGCAAAAAGAACGGCACGTCGGCGCCAATACCACGAGCGATGTCATCGAGCGCGGGGTCGGCGCGGTCGATACCCCACAGCTCGGCCAAGGCAACGATGACCGCAGCGGCATCCGTCGAGGGGCCTCCCAGGCCGGCGCACAGCGGGATACGCTTTTCGATCGTCACGCACACGTTGGCATCGCGACCGTAACGCTCGGCCATAGCGATTGCCGCCCGATAGGCCGTATTTTTTTTCATGGGAAAATCGGATGCCGGAACCGTCTGGACGGTCAACGCCTGCGCCGGTGCGACCGTCACGGTATCGGCAAGACCGACGGCTGCCATCAGGGAATCGACCCTGTGATAGCCGCGGGCGTCGCGCTCGGTATGAACCCCCAGATAGAGGTTAATCTTTGCCGGCGCGGTAAGGATGAGGGACCGATCGGTCACCGTTAGTGCTCCTCGAGCTGGTTGCCGAGCGGGGTAAAGATATGTTCGCCGCTCTCGGGGTCGAACAGTTCGACCTGGCCGGTAAGGACATCGATATACTGGTAGGACTGACGCGATTTGCGGCCACGACGCTCGTCAACCTCGACGATAAAGACGGCGGGGTGGACGCTCTTGATGGTGCCCATGCGCTCGATGACGCGGGTACGGCCCATGTTGGCCTTAACCTTGACGCGATCGCCCACCATATCGGTCAGCTTCTCGTGGATGTCGTCGACGTGATTGACTTCCATCTCTTCCATGAATAGGGCCTCCAGAGGGTGCAATTCAAAAAGGGGATAATACCCCTAAGATAGACAAAACTCCAATACTATAGCACCCTGCTGCAGCCATACGCAAGCAGCTAAAAAAGCCCGGTCCCAAATTGACTACTTACAGATTGTCTGTGTCCAGAACGATGGTGAACGGACCGTCGTTGACCAGGTCGACCTTCATATCGGCGCCAAAAATGCCGTGCGCTACATGCTCAACGTCCTGAGCGACGAGTGTCAAAAAGTACTCGTAAAGTTCGTTAGCGACATCGGGCGCGCCGGCGTCCGTAAACGACGGACGGCGGCCGTGGCGGCAGTCGGCAAACAGCGTGAACTGCGACACCACGAGCACCTCGCCGTCGACATCCGCCAGCGCCAAGTTGGTCTTGCCGTTCTCGTCCTCGTTGATACGCAGCCCGCGGAGCTTGCCCCACAGCTTGTCGGCTTCGGCGCGTGTGTCGCCGTGGCCCACGCCCAGCAGCACCAAGTAGCCGCGTCCAATACGGCCCACGCACTCGCCGTCGACTGTCACGCTGGCGTTGAGCACGCGCTGCACCACCGCACGCACGGTCTACTCCTCGCCCGTCAGCTTGGCGGACAGATGCTCGAGCGCATGGAAACGATGGCTGATGGCGTTCTTCTCGTCCGCCGTGAGCTCGGCCATGGTCTTGCCCGGCGTATCGACCGGCAGGAACAGCGGGTCGTAGCCAAAACCGTGTTCGCCGCGGCCCTCGTGCGCGATAAGGCCTTCGCAGGCGCCCTCGCCATAGGTGACCAGGCCGTCCGTATCGATAAGCGCGACGACGCTCATAAAGCGCGCGGTACGGTCCTCGTCTGCCACGCCTTCCAGGTTAACGAGAAGCTTGGCGTTGTTGGCGGCATCGTCGCCATGCACGCCCGCATAGCGCGCGCTATACACGCCCGGCTCGCCGTCCAACGCATCGACGACCAAGCCGGAGTCGTCGGCGATGGCCATAAGGCCCGTCTCCTCGACCGCAGCCTGCGCCTTGATGATGGCGTTCTCCAAAAACGTCGTGCCGTTTTCCTCGGGGTCCTCAAAATCGCCCAGCTGGCCGAGCGCCACAAAGCGCACCTCGGGCATGACCTTGCCCAAAATGGCCTCGATCTCGGTGAGCTTATGGGCGTTGCCGGTTGCCACGACGATGGTCGCCGCCGGGTCGAGGGTGTCGATGTCAATCTTCTCAAGTGCCATAGCTGGTCTCCTTTGTCTCTATAGCAATGCCGAGTTGAGGACGACGAGGACTTCGGCCTCTCTCCCGTCTCAATCAACGGCAGTCTTATACTTCGACGTTTTCCCAGATAAAACCTGCCAAAATAAACCTGTCCCTTTTTGGCAGGTTAGGCGAGGGCTTGGCGCTGAAGCTCGATGAGCTCGGCGATACCCTTATCGCCCAGGTCGAGTAGGGCGTTAAGACGCTTGCGGTCGAAGGGCGCCTGCTCGCCGGTACCCTGGAGTTCGATCATCTCACCAGAATCGGTGGCGACGAGGTTCATGTCGACCTCGGCGTGGCTGTCCTCGGAATAATCCAAGTCGAGCAGGGTGTTGCCGTCGACGACGCCCATGGAAATGGCGGCAACCTGGCCCGTGAGCGGGATGCGCTCGAGTTTGCCCGCCTCGACCCACATGGCAAGGGCGTCGTGCAGCGCCACCCAGGCGCCGGTAATGCTCGCCGTACGCGTGCCGCCATCGGCCTGGATCACATCGCAGTCGACGGTAACGGTGTACTCGCCGAGCGCCTTCATATTGACGACGGTACGCAGGCTGCGGCCGATAAGCCGCTCGATCTCCATGGAGCGGCCCTTGCGGTTGGCATGCTCGCGCTTGCAGCGTTTACCGGTCGAGGCCGGTAGCATCGCATATTCCGCCGTTACCCAGCCGGCCTTGGCGCCCTTGCGCCAACCAGGCACACCCTCCTCGATGGTGGCGGCGCACAGTACGCGCGTGTCGCCGAACTCAGCCAGGCACGAGCCGTGGGCGTGCTTCATGACGCCGCGGGTGAGCTTAACGGGGCGCAGCTCGTTGACGGCGCGGCCGTTGGCGCGGTTGACCTGCATGTATTCCATGGAACTATCCTTTCGGCAAAAGATGTGGCGAAGCCTCCGGCGACATTGCGAGCCTAACCGAGTTCGTCGATATCGACATGCTCGATGCTTTTAAGCGGCTGGCCAAAGATAAAGCTACCCGCCACCGCAAACTCGGCAATGTTGTCAGACGTGGTGGCAAAGCGATGCTGTGGCTCGGCGGTATCGCCCGCCAGCTGCTCACGGCGCGTGAGGATATCGGTCAGCTCGCGGGTGGTCTCCTCGGCGGAGCTCACCACGCGCACCCCGGGTCCTAGCGCATGGCGGATGGGACCCACCAGCAGCGGGAAGTGCGTACAGCCGAGCACCACGGTATCGATGCCGCGATCGTGCAGCGGCTCGACTGTGGCGCCGACCAGCGCGCGAACGGCTGGCGTATCAAAAATATCCTCGTTCTCGAGCCACTGCTCCTGCAGGTGCGCGCCCGAGGCGAGCTCGTGCTCGACGACCTCGACAAAGCTCGAGGCCGGGCAGCCATACACATCGACACCAGCATCCAAGTCCTGAATGGCGCGCGTGTAGGCACCCGAGCGAATGGTGAGGTTGGTGGCGAGCACGCCCACGCGACGCGTACGCGTGCTGTTGATGGCAGCACGTGCGCCCGGAGCGATCACGCCGATCACGGGAACGTCAAGCACTTGCTGAGCCAGACGCAAGGCCGCGGCGGTCGCCGTGTTACAGGCGATGACCATGATCTTAACGTCGTGCCTCGATAGCCAGCGGCCCGCCTGCAGCGCAAACGAGCGAACCTCGTCCTCGGTGCGGGTGCCATAAGGGCAGCGCTTAGTGTCACCGAAATAGTAGACGGACTCGTGCGGAAGCGCCGTTGCGATCGCGCGCGCGACCGTTAAGCCGCCCAGGCCCGAGTCGAACACGCCGATCGGACGCGTGTCCCCGGCCAGATTATCGATATCGGACATTACCTCACCAGATTCTCTCTCGAAAAATGCGACCATGCGTGATGCGTCGCGCTACGAACGGGCCGCGACCAACAGCTCGGCCGTTGCCACCCAACCGTCGACAATCTTGCCGCGCGTAATATAGGCATTGTCGCAGGCATCCAAGAACTCCGGGGCACCGGCGCTCGTCAGACCGTTCTCGACCAGGCAGAACATGCCCACGTGGTCGGCCATGTAGAAGTCGGACTCGGAGTCGCCGAGCGCAAGCGTCTCCTCGCGCTCGATCCCCAGGTGCTCGCAGAAGCGCGCAATGGCAACGCCCTTGTTGAGACCCGCCGGATTGATGTTGAAGGCGCGGCCGTCCTCGACGCAATTAAGCTCGAGCGTCGTCGGCTTGGACAGGTGAGTCAGATGGCCGTTGCAAGCCCAGACCAGACCGCAGCCGGCCTCGTCCAGGATGGCCTGGACCTCATCGTCGGGCACATCGCCGCGCATGCCGACGGTGACCTCACGGTACTTGTAGCCGGTCGACATGTCGTTGTGGTATTCGATCTTGTGCGGCCAGCGGGCAAGGATCTTCTCGCACACGCCGGTCTGCTCGATCACCTGGTGCGGCGTGAGACCGCAGGCGGGGTCGTAGGGCATGTCGCCCGTCAGGTACTCCCAGTCGTTGGCCTTGAGGTCGTACATGACCAGGCCGCCCATCTCGCCGATGTAGGAGTTGAGGCCGAGCACGCGGGCGTCCTCATGGATCATGGTGCGATTGCGACCCGAGGTGGGGACCACCTGGATGCCGGCACGAGCGAGCGCGACAACCGCCTCGACGAGCTTGGTCGAGGGATTGCCGTCGTTATCGCGCAGTACACACGAGCCGGGGGCGAGCATCGTGGCGTCCAGATCGGTAAAGACATACTTGACCTTGGCAAGACGCTCGCGCACCTCGCCCGAAAGCTCGGCAACGGTCGGCAGGATGTTGTGGGACATGGTCACTCCGTTTACATAGAAGGGGCTGGTCTAGGCGTCGTACGCCGCAAGGGTGCGCTTGAGAATCGAACCGTCGCGCTCACAAGGCTCGGGTCCGTTCTTGCGCAGCATACACTCTTCCTCGCCCTTACCGGTCACGATGACCACGGCAGGACGGACAGTTTCGCGCACGGCAGTCTCGATAGCGGCAACGCGATCAGTCACGATTTGCCAGTTATCATTTCCCTGCGCTTGAACGTTGCGCGCAATCTCGGCGCAGATGTCCTCGACATCCTCGGGGCCGGGGTCATCCTCGGTAATCACGATTCGGTCGGCATACTTGCCAGCGGCGATGCCCATCGTGGTGCGTCGATCGACACCCTTACCGCCCGTAGCGCCAAATACAACCGCCAGCTCGCGCTCGGGATAGTTCTCGCGCAAGTCGCGCAGGAGTGTCTCGAGGCTCATGCCGTTATGTGCAAAATCGACGATGCCCAGGATTTTGCCCGATACGGACGGATAGAGCTCCATACGACCGGGAACGAAGACGCCCTCAAAGCCATGGACGATACCCTCTTCGGAAATGCCCAGGGCCTCGGCGCAGGCAATAGCGGCAAGCGCGTTGGACACATTGAACTTAACCGGCGCGGGAATCACAATGTCACGCGTAAAACGGGGCGTGCGCACCGTTGCCACCACGCCGCAGTCGCCATTGCGAATCGCCAGCGCAAGCACGTCGGCACGCTCGTCGGTCAGGGAGAACGTCACCGTACGTTCGCAACGAGATGCCGCCTCGAGCACGCGATCGACCTTATCCATATCGAGATTGACCACGGCAAAACGGCTCTGCAAGAAGATTTTGAGCTTGCTGGCAAAGTAATCCTCGAGCGTCGGATGCTCAATCGGCGAAATGTGATCCTCGCCGATATTGGTAAAGGCGCCGACTTCAAAGTCAATCTTGCCCGTACGCTCGTATTTGAGGCCCTGACTCGATGCCTCCATAACCAGCCACGGGGCACCCGCCTCCGCAGCATGTGCGATGCGAGACTGCAGCAGGAAGGATTCGGGGGTCGTCAGCTTGGAAGGGCCCGTCTCGATGCCGTCGTCGAACTCAATGCCCGTATTAAGAGCGGGTCGATGACAGCCCGTAAGCTTGGCCTCGTTGGCGAGGATGCCGCGCAGATAAAAGCTGCAGGTCGACTTGCCCTTGGTGCCTGTAAAGGCGCAGACCTTCACCTTACCCGACGGGTGCCCATAAAAGGCATCTGCCACCACGGCGAGCGCGCGACGAATATCGCTCACAATCACCGCGGGAAGATCAACATCGTAATCGACCTCGGAAACGTAGGCCACGGCGCCATCGGCGATTGCCGAAAGCAGGTACTCGCGCTTAAACGCACGGCCTTTGCAGACAAACAACGTGCCCGGACGCACCTGGCGCGAGTCATCAGTCGCAAACTCAATGCGCTGGTCGCACGAAGCGCTCGGTCTGGAAACAACAAGGTCATCTTCCTCGAGCAACTCTATATAGCGCATCAGAGTTAGCTTCTCTTGTGTCGGACTCGACATACAAAGACCTCTCTCGCTAAATTCAACCTTAAAGGGCAGAAGGCGTCCCGCGGCAGAAACGATGAAACATTCTGTATTATCAACCATCCTAATATGCCACCTGACCTTGCGCGCATCACAGCCTTCTAAAAAACTGCATGGACTGTGCCGTGGTCTAATAAATGGCAACAGTGTTCACCCCGTGTAAAACCAAGGAAATCTGGGTGCTGTTCTTTAACATAGCGTTCGCAACCACGTCCCGCCGCTTCGCTTGAAGATCGGGACGTGGTTTTTTCGGTTCGCTCGGCGCTTATGCCCTATCACGAAACAAAAGATTGGCATGATAGTAAAGATTATTTGACATCAGCTGCTGCAATCCTTGCGGCAGTACACCTGAGCCGTCAGCAGAAAGGATCTTGCATGTGCGGTTTTGTCGGTTTTACCGGTACAGATGAACAGAGTGAGCTGGTTCTCACGGCCATGATGAATCGCATCATCCACCGTGGTCCCGATATGGGCGGCCAGCATATCGTCGACAACGTTGCCCTTGGTTTTCGTCGTCTTTCGATTCTCGATCTTTCCGAAGCTGGAGCCCAGCCCATGTCGAGCGACGACGGCAAGGTCACGATTGTCTTCAACGGAGAGATCTACAACTTCCAGGAGCTTCGTGCCGAGCTGGAGGCGGCCGGCTACGCCTTCCACTGCAACGCTGATACCGAAGTCCTGGTACACGGTTACGAGGAGTGGGGCGAGGACCTGGTCAACCGTCTGCGCGGCATGTACGCGTTCGTGATTCACGACCAGAACAAGAACAAACTCTTTGGTGCTCGTGACATCTTTGGTATCAAGCCGTTCTATTACTACCAGGCATCCGATGGCTCGCTGCTGTTTGGCTCCGAGATCAAGAGCTTCCTGGACCATCCCAAGTTTGAGAAGGCTGTCAACCACGACGCGCTGCGCCCCTACCTGACGCTGCAATTCCCTGCCACGGAGGAGACCTTCTTTAAGGGCGTGTTCAAGCTTGCCCCGGCGCATTGTTTTACGTATGACCTGACGACCAACACCATGGACATCAAGCGTTACTGGAGCTGCGACTTCACCGACGACAACTCCAAGACCTTCGAGGAGTACGTGGACGAGTGCGACAAGGTCGTGCACGAAAGCGTCGCTGCGCACCGAATCGCCGATGTTAAGGTGGGCTCGTTCCTTTCTGGCGGTGTGGACTCCAGCTACATTGCCGCCTGTCTCATGCCCGACACCACGTATTCTGTCGGCTTCGATTACAAGAACTTCAACGAGACCAACTACGCTGCCGAGCTTTCCGACAAGCTGGGCATCAAGAACGTGCGCAAGATGATTACCGCCGATGAGTTCTTTGATGCACTGCCCGATATCCAGTACCACATGGACGAGCCGCAATCGAACCTGTCCAGCGTGCCGCTGTACTATCTGGCGCAGATGGCTTCCAAGGAGGTCACCGTCGTCCTTTCGGGCGAGGGTGCCGACGAGCTGTTTGCCGGCTATGAGTGGTACGAGGACACCCCCGAGATGCGCACCTTTAAGAAGCGCGTGCCGCTCGGCGTACGTCACGCCCTGGGCTCACTCGTTCAGCATCTCCCCTACTTTAAGGGCCACAACTTCCTGACGAAATGCGCCGAGGTTCCCGAGCGCTGGTATGTGGGTCAGGCAAAGGTGTTCGATCCCTCCGAGGTCGACGAGGTGCTCAAGCCCGCTTACGACACCGGCAAGAACGCCGCCGAGATGTGCGCCGAGTACTACAAGCAGGTTCCCAACTGCTGCGAGCTTTCCAAGAAACAGTATCTGGATATGAACATGTGGCTGCCGGGCGACATTCTGCTCAAGGCCGACAAGATGTGCATGGCGCATTCTCTGGAGCTTCGCGTCCCGTTCCTGGACAAGAAGGTCATGGAGTTTGCAGAGCACATTCCCGCCAACTACCGTGTTAACGAAGAAGGCTGCAAGCTCGTTCTGCGTCACGCTGCCAACCGCACGCTGCCCGACGAGTGGGCAACGCGCAAGAAGGTGGGCTTCCCCGTACCGGTCAAGTTCTGGCTGCGCGAGCAAAAGTACTACGACTACGTAAAGGAATACTTCACCGCACCGTGGGCCGCCGATTTCTTTGACACCGATGCGCTCATGAAACTGCTCGACGATCACTTTAAGGGTCGCGCGCTCAACCAGCGCAAGATCTATACCACGCTGACGTTCCTCATTTGGTACAAGCGCTTCTTTATCGACGAGGACAAGGGCGCTAAAGTCGCCGCTTAGTTTTCGTTATGAATTAGCGGTGAACAGCGCGAGGTTTCCGCTATACTCAGTCCCTGCGGGCGATTGGCGCAACGGTTAGCGCAGGTGCTTTACACGCACAAGGCTGGGGGTTCGAATCCCTCATCGCCCACCACTTGATTGAAAAGGCTCCCAGCGATGGGGGCCTTTCGTTTTTGGGTCCATCGCAGAGGGATTCGAACCCGCAAGGGTGCGGAGCTGAGGAAACGCGAAGCGTTTTCCAGCGCAGCACGCGAGGAGCGAAGCGACGAAGCGGAAGCGGGCGGCGAAGCCGCACGCGGACATCCCTCATCGCCCACCACTGAATTGCTAGGCCTCCAGTGATGGAGGCCTTTCTTTTTTTGCGCCCAGCGCATGGGATTCGAACCCGTCAGCACGTCTGTCGCAAAGGCCGTGGCCTTTGCAGATTGATGACAAAAAGGGTTCCAGACCGTCCAATCATGCATCAGATGACGCACTAACGATCTGGAACCCGTTCAAACTGGCTATGCTTTACTCTCGCTAGGCCAAAACGTCCGACAGGATCTCGGTTAGGCTGTCCACGTCGGCCTCTTCGCACACGAGCGGCGGAAGGAAGCGCAGCGTATGTGCGCCCGTAGCGTTGATCACGGCACCAGCCCCCAATGCACGGGCCACGACGTCGTGTGCATCACCCGCGGCATCGTCCAGATCGCAGCCGAGCATCAGGCCGCGACCACGCACCTCTACCACATGCGGAAGCTTAGCCAGCGCCCGCTCCATATAGGCGCCAACCTTGGCAGCATGCTCGGCATAATCGCCGCGCACAAGCACGGAGAGCGTCGCGGCACACGCCGCGATGGCCAAGCAGCTACCACCGAAGGTCGAACCGTGATCGCCGGGCTTAAACACATCGGCGATCTCTTTCTTCGCCACCACGGCACCCATAGGCACACCGTCGGCAATGCCCTTGGCAAGGCTCATAATGTCAGGCTCCACGCCATAGGTCTGGAACGCAAACGGCTTCCCCGTGCGAAAGATTCCGCACTGGACCTCGTCGGCGATAAGCGCGGCACCCACCTCGTGCGCCAAGTCGCGCGCCGCGGCCATAAACTCCTCGGTCATGGGGTGCACACCGCTCTCGCCCTGAATCGGCTCGAGCATCACGGCACAGATTTCACTGCCCAACTGCTTAAAGATTGCGCGCAGTTCATCTACATCGTTGGGCGTGCAGGCCACAAAACCACCCGGCAGCGGGCGGAAGCTGTCCTGTAGCCAATCCTGCATGGTGGCCGCAATAGTCTCGAGCGTACGGCCGTGAAAGCCGCCGCGCATGCACACGATGGTGTTGCCACCGTTACCGGCACGCTTGGCGTACAGACGCGCGAGCTTCATAGAGCCCTCGTTGGCCTCGGCACCGGAATTGGCAAAGAACGTCTCCCACACCTGCTCGCCCGCAGCCGGAGCGCCAAGCGCCGCCGCCGTGGTCTCGTCGCCAGCGGCAATCGCGTCGGCAAGCACGCGCGCACCATCCGCATCATCGTTAGCGAGCTTGGACAGCAGCGCCGCGACCTGGCCACGCTGCTCGATGTAGAAATAGTTGGAGACATGCAGGAGCTTTTTGGTCTGAGCCTCGAGCGCCGGCAGCACTGCCGGGTTGCCGTGGCCCAAACTGCACACGCCAATACCTGCAAGAAAATCGAGGTATTCGCGACCATCGTCGCCGGTGAGCTTCATGCCGTGGCCTTCGACGAACTCGACCGGCGAGCGACCAAAGGTGTGCATGACGTAGTGGGATTCGAGCGATTGTTGTGCTGCAAGTGACATGAGATACCTTTCGTTAAGTGCCAGGTAGCGCGGACTGTGGGCGTAATGGCGTAGCAATTTCGAGCCGGCTAGACCGTCTGGAGCTTCTCGACCTCGTCGAGGTTCTCGGTCAGGCGCGCCGCAAAGGTCGAAAGCGGGTGCGGGTGCGTATCGAACTCGTAGGCCGTCTCGGTGGAATGGATCACGGTACCGACGCCGGCATCGGTCAGCAGCTCAAGCAGCAGCGAATGCGGCGTGGTACCGTTAATGATGTGGGCGCGGAATACGCCACCGGCAAGCGCATCGACGGCCGCGCGCAACTTGGGAATCATGCCCTTATCGACCTCCCCGCCATAGAGCATCTCGTTAACCTCATCGAGCGTTAGGTTGGAGATGAGCGACTCCTTGTCGCTAAAGTCCTTGTACAGGCCGTCGACGTCAGTCAAAAAAATCGCCTTATGCGCGTGGAGCGCCGCGGCAACGGCGCCGGCGGCGGTGTCGGCGTTGATGTTGAAGAATCCGCCGTCCTCCCCCGCCGCGACGGTGGCGATGACGGGAATGTACTCGCTATCGAGCAAGCGCTCGATATAGTCGGTGTTGACGTGCGTCACTTTGCCCACGCGACCGAGCTCGGGGTCGAGCGGCTCGGCGATGAGCGTGCCGGCATCGCTGCCCGACACGCCTACGGCCAGGTTGCCGTGGTGGTTGATGGCAGCAACCAGCTCCTGGTTGACTTTGCCGCCCAGCACCTCGCGCACGATATCCATAGTCGCCGGCGTGGTCACGCGCTGGCCGTTCTTAAACTCGACGGGAATATCGTAATGGCTCAGTGCCTCGTTGATGGCCTTGCCGCCGCCATGCACGATGACGGGGCGCATGCCGATAATCTTGAGCAAAACGATGTCGCTCATCACGTCGCGGCGCAGTTGCTCATCGACCATGGCCGCTCCGCCATACTTGATAACGACCGTCTTGCCGGTCAGGTTTTTAATCCACGGCAGCGCTTCGAACAGCAGCTGCGCGGTTGCTTCGTTGGATTCGCTCGAACGACAGTCGCGTGCGAATTTCATAATCTGCCTCGTCTTTCGTATCGTTATCACGCCGTGCTTCGCTGCCCGCAATCGCGGCAAGATGCGCAGCGCGCCTGGAATCTAGGAACGGTAGTCGCCGTTGATGGAGATGTACTCGCGCGTGAGGTCGCAGGTCCACACGGTCGTTGCCGCGTCGCCTGCACCCAGGTCGGCCGAGATCACGATCTCGGACGCCTCAAAACGTCGCAGTGCCTCGTCCTCGTCAAAGGGAACAGTCAGACCGTCGCGACAGACAGGCATGCCCATCATGTCGATGGAAACGTCTTCCTGGTTAAACTTCACGCCGCACTTGCCGAGCGCCATGGCGACGCGGCCCCAGTTGCAGTCGTGGCCGGCGATGCAGGTCTTGACGAGCGGCGAATTGGCGACGGCGCGGGCGGCGATATCGGCTTCCTCGTCGTTGGCGGCGCCGGTAACGTTAACCGTCACGAGCTTCGACGCACCCTCGCCATCGGCCGCGATGTTGCGCGCCAGGCTCTCGCACACCTCGTGCACGGCAAAGGCCAACTCGTCAAAGGCGTCAGTGCCCTCGACGATGGCCTCGGCATCTGCGGCAGCAGCGCCAGAAGCAAGCATGATGCAGGTGTCGTTGGTCGAGGTATCGGAATCGACCGTCACTTTATTGAAGGTCTGCTTAACGGTCGAGAGCAACAGGGCGTGGAGCGCCGACGGCTCGACGGGGGCATCGGTAGTAATGACCGCGATCATGGTGGCCATATTGGGCATGATCATGCCCGAGCCCTTGCACATGCCGCCCACCGTATAAGCGTTGCCCGCATGACCCGCAGCCTCACTGCGGTAGCGAACGGCATACTCCTTGGAGTGCATATCGGTCGTCATGATGGCACGGGCCGCATCGGCACCGCCATGGGCAGAGAGTGCCTCGTAGGCAGCAGGAATGGCGGTCTCAAACGTGTCGATTGGCAGAATCTGTCCAATCACGCCTGTGGATGCAACTAGGATCTGCTGGGGTTCACAGCCGATGACCTGCGACGCGATATTGCATGTCTCTCGCGCGCAGGCAAGGCCGGTCTCGCCCGTGGCGGCATTCGCGTTGCCGGAGTTGATTGAAACGCCGGCGATGATGCCATAGCCCTTGTCCGCACCGCCCAGGTTGGCACGGCTCACCTGCACGGGCGCCGCGCAAAAGCGGTTGGTCGTAAACACGCCGGCGCCTGGACAGGGCTTATCGGGCACGACGAGCGCATAGTCCAAGCGCTCGGGATTCTTCCGGAATCCTGCATGGATGCCTGCGGCCTTAAAGCCAGCCGCTGCCGTAACGCCACCCTCGACGGCGCGTATCTTGATATCAATCAGGTCGGTATTCATCGTCCCTACGGCTCCTTATATCAGACAAAAAAGCGGGCATCGGCTGGCACGCCATACCGGTCGCAACTACTAGACCAGCTTGAAAGCGGCGCCCAACTCGATACCCGACCACCAAATCGTTAACAATCGAATGTGCTACACCGGGCACGCCGCTGTGGGCAAGCCTCGTCGCTCGTCAAAGCCAAAAACGATGTTGGCGCACTGGACCGCCTGGCCCGCAGCACCCTTGCACAAATTGTCGATAGCACCCGTCGCCACCAGCACGCCCGCACGCTTGTTGAGCGCAAGGCCAATCTGGGCAGCGTTGGTGCCGACGACCGAAGCCGTCTTGGGCTGCTGGCCGGCATCGAGCACGCGCACAAAGGTGCGACCGGCGTAGAACTTCTTGTAATGGTCGACGACGTCCTCAAGGGCCAACGTGTCGAGAGTCTGCGGCGCGAGCGGCATCGTCACCGTGGAAAGCAGGCCGCGCCTGAGCGGTGCCAAGTGCGGAGTAAAGACGACGCGATCGGTCAGGCCCAGGATCTGCTCGATCTCGGGCGTATGGCGATGTTTGCCTACGCCATAGGCCTCTAAGTTCTCGTCTGCGCTACAAAAATGGGTGCGAGCGTTGCAGGACTTACCGGCGCCCGTCACGCCACTAATGGCATCGACGATTACGGGGCCGTTCTCTGCCACCCAGCCCGCACGCACGGCAGGAGCGGCAGCGAGGCTCGTTGCGGTGGGATAGCAGCCGGCGCAAGCGACCAAAACGGGCTTTCCGGCGGCATGGCTGGAAGCAGCGGTCTCTAAGTCCCGGCAGAACAGCTCGGGCAGGCCAAAAGCGCGGGTCTTGAGCAGCTCGGGGCTCGTGTGCTCGGCGGCATACCATGCCTCAAAGACGGACGGGTCGCTCAGACGGTAATCGGCCGAAAGATCAAAGCAGGAAACGCCCGCGGCAAGGAGCGCGGGCACCTGCGCCATGGCAGCCGTGTGCGGCACGGCAAGAAAAACCGCATCGCAGCTTTTGAGCTCGGGGGCGTCATGCGTGGTGAAAACCAGATCGCTCACGCCAGCAAAGCTCGGATACACTGCGGACAGCGGCTGGCCGGCATCGGCGTTGGACGTAATGGCAACAAGTTCAAACTCGGGATGGCCGAGTACGAGGCGAATGAGCTCGGCTCCGGCATATCCAGCCGCGCCGACGATTCCAACCTTCAAAGACATATCAGACTCCTTGTCTGCGATTTATGCACCGATGCGCATTTCGCAGCGGTCGTTATGAATTAGGTTGAAACTTTAGCACCAAAAGATGCATGAATACGTAAATAGCTTGCATGTTCATGCATTGAAACATTCCCGACATATTCGCTTGAAGGAATTGACAAATAGAGCGGGTCCCGTGTTGACCGGCACTCCTTACGGTGCCGGGCAACACGGGGCCCGCCCATGCGAAAACTAAGTTGTTAGGATGAGCCAGCTGGCTAGAGCTCGACCGGCACCCATTCGTCGTGATTGCAGATAAAAGCCTCGGGATCCTCGACGCTAAAGAAAACAAGCGTGGGGTCGTTAGGCCCCTCATAGTGCTCGCTCAAGCGCTCAAGGTGTTTCCATCCGGCCTCGCGCATTTCGCTCGAAGCCCGGTCTTCCAGTCCCGCACGCCCGCGCAGGATCAACCAACCATGGCCCGGCCACCAACTCGTGGCCTCAAAGCGCTGGTTTTGCAGCAGCTCCTGCCACACATCTTTGGTGCGCGCCGTCACAAACCACAGCTTGCCGTCCTGAATCTGTGCAAACGAGAACGGACGCACATGCGGCTGCCCGTCCACGCTCGTCGCCAGATACCACGCCGGCACCGACGTCAGATACTCCAGCACCGTATTCAATCCGTCCACGTTTCCTCCTGTCACCTGACCAGTCTTTTTGGAATGGGTAGTCAATTTGGGGAATTAGAGCTCGAGGAGCTCTTCGCCGCCGTCGATATCGCAGAACCGCGCGGCGATGTTGCGGACCGAGAAAAACGCAAGGCGGCCGTCATTGGCACTCTCGTGTTCCTCGCCGATGCCCACCATGTGCTTAAAACCCGCTTGACGCACCTTGTCGCTCGCAACCACGTCGTCCTCGAGCGCGGCCTCGCCGGTCAGCACAATCCAACACTCCCCCGGTTTCCAACCCGAAACCTCAAACTTGGGGTTCGCGCTGAGCTCGGCCCACACGTCCTTATCGCGCGAGGTGCAAAACCACAGCTTGCCATCATCGACCATGGCAAACGAGAACGGCCTCACGCGCGGCTGATGTCCGTCCGTCACGTCGATCGTGGCGAGATACCACGCCGGAATACGCCTAAGATACGAACAGGCGCGCTCGAGCTGCGCCGTGTGGTCGTTGTCGGTCATAGGGACCCCTTTCCTGCGCTCGAATCGCGCCTAAACAAGTTGAAGATTGATGACGATGACGCAGATGAGCAGCAACGCCGTCACCACCGCCGCCAACGCATCGCCGCGGCCAAATGCAAGCGCATGCAGACGCGTGCGGCCCTGCTCGCCATGATAGCAACGGGCATCCATGGCGGCAGAAAGCGTTTCGGCATGACGGAACACACCCGTGAACAGCGGAATCGCCACGCTGCCGAGCATACGCACGCCGCCGAGCGGGCCTCCCGTCACGCGCGCACCGCGGCTCGCCTGCGCATCGGCCGCCTGCTTCATCTCGGTGGCAAACTGCGGCATAAAGCGCAGCGCGATGCCCATGATCATGCCGAGCTCGTGCGCAGGAAGTCCCACACGCGCAAACGGCGCGAGCAGGCGCTCAAAGCCCGCGGTGAGGTCGAGCGTCGGTGTGGTGAGCGTGATAGCGCTCATACCGGCCATCATCAAGGTCAGGCGGCACGCCATAAAGACGGCGGAATGCAGCGAGCCCTCGCTTATCTGCAAAAAGCCGAGCTGCCACAGAATGCGCCCGCTCTGGTCGGAAAACAGGTTGAGCACTGCGACCACCGCGACGATTGCCAGCAGCGGCGCCATCGATGACAGGACGCGACGAGCCGGCACCCGGGACACGGTATAGATCAGGACAACGAAGATAGCGACCGGAACCAGTCCGCGGAAGCTGCCGACCGTGAGTGTCGTGATCAGAAACACAAAGCCCAAGAGCAACTTAGTTCGCGGGTCCAGGCGGTGGATTGCACTATCGCCGGGATAGTAGCTGCCAAACGAAAACGCCTCCATTAGCAGCCCTCCTCTCGCGCGACCGTCTTGGATTTAGCAATGTCCGCGACGTTAGAAGGACCGTCCGAGCGACCGATTAGCAGGTCCACCAACTCGTCTGCCAGCGACTCAACCGTATAGAGGCCGTCAAAGCGCAGCGGCACGCCTGCCTTCGCAAGCGCCAGTGCCATGCGCTGGGCAGCGGGAACACCCAAACCGATTGATTTAAGCTCATCCGCATGCGCAAAAACCTGAGCGGGCGTGCCCTCGGCAAACACCGAGCCCTCGTTCATCACGACAATACGGTCGCAGCAATTGGCAAGGTCATCCATACTGTGTGAGACCATGACGACGGTCAGGCCCCCATGGTGAAGTCGATCGATGAGCTCCAGGAAATCACTGCGTGCCGCCGGATCGAGCCCCGCCATGGGCTCATCGAGTACCAGGACCTCGGGCTCCATGGCAAGCACGCCGGCAAACGCCACGCGCCGCTGCTGCCCGCCCGAGAGCTCAAAGGGGCTCTTGTCGCCCACCGCGGCCAGGTCGAGGCCCACGCGCGCGAGCGATGACGCAACACGGCGGGCAACCTCGGCCTGTGACAAGCCAAGGTTATGCGGACCAAACGCCACGTCCTGTGCCACGGTCTCGGCAAACAGCTGACGCTCGGGATATTGAAACACCACGCCGACTTTTGCCTTAACCGCGGCGGCATCTTTCTTGTTTGCCAGGTCGAGCCCCAACGCGTAAACGGAACCCTCCTGGGGACGAATCAGGCCGTTGAGATGCTGGACCAGCGTCGACTTACCCGAACCGGTATGACCTGCTAAGCCCAGGAACTCGCCGCGACGCACCGTCAGCGATACATCGCGCAGCGCCCACGGGCTGCTGGGGTCGTTTCCCCAGAGAGCTTGTTTGCTCGATTTGCCCGCAACGGCCGAGCGCTTATGCCAGCGGCGGCGCTCGCGGGCGCTCAGCGAATAGCTATACGAAAGGTGCGAAATCTCGATGACGGGCTCCAGCGCGTCTGCGCTATCGATTGCAGAGGAGACGTTGTCGGGAATACGAGGATCGGATGCGAAAGGCCGCCCGGCGATGCCTGTCCTACTCCGCTCGGCATAAGCCTGCGCTATATCGGCGACCATATCCGCCTCGCGCACCTGTGCGCAAATGGGCACGCCCTTCGCGCGAAGCGCCCTGCCAAGACGGCACGACTCCGGCATGTCCAGGTTGAGCTGCGCAAGTTCGTCCGCCCGCGTCAAGATTTCCTCGGGCGCACCGAGCATGGCAACGCGGCCCGCTTGGAAGACGGCAACGCGATCGGCCTCGGCGGCCTCTTCCATAAAGTGCGTAATCATCACGATGGTCATGCCACGATCATGCAACGCGCGACAAGCCCTCATGAGGCCCTTGCGGCCGCGCGGGTCGAGCATCGAGGAAGCCTCGTCCAATATGAGCACGCGCGGTTCCATGGCAAGCACGCCGGCAAGCGCCACGCGTTGCTTTTGGCCACCCGAAAGCGCATGGGTCTCGTGGCGCTCAAAGCCCACCAGGCCCACACCCTTCAGTGCCTCGCGTACGCGCTGCGCAATTTGCACCGATGGCACGCCAAGGTTTTCGGGACCAAACGCAACGTCATCTTCGACAAGCGTCGCCACCAGCTGATCATCCGGATTCTGGAATACCATGCCCGCAGTCGAGCGAATGTCGTAGACCAGCTCGGGGTCGGACGCATCCATGCCATCGATGCGCACCGTGCCGGCATCAGGCTGCAGCAGCGCATTCAGATGCTTGGCAAAGGTTGACTTGCCCGACCCGTTGCCACCGAGGATGCAGAAAAACTCGCCGTCCTCGATGTTTAGATCGACGCCGTCGAGTGCCGGTGCGGCACCGTCATAGCTAAAGGAAACGCCCCGACACTCAATCATGCGCGGCCTTTGACCTGGTCCTTTTTAGGCGTGATGAGGTTAGAGACTGCCTTGTACACTGCAAGCGTGAGCACCGAGTTAAGCACGGTCTTGATGAGGTTGAACGGCAGCACGGCAGGAAGCATGAGCGGGGCAATCACATCGACCGAGCCATACCAGAACCACACGCCAATGGTCAGGTTCGCGACCATGGACAGCGCCGTAGCGGCAATAACGCCCAGCGCCAGCCCAATCACGGCACCCTTGTAGGTGTGCATCTTTTGGTAGACGATCGCCGCGGGCAGAATAAAGCCCAGCGTAGCGACCAAGTTCATAAGCGCGCCGACCCAGTCGCCCGTGGTGAGCGCATGGATGACGATCGCCATGGCGGCAACGGCAGTGCCGGCACCAGGGCCGTACGCAAACCCGCACACCATCGCCGGCACCAGCGACGGGTCATACGTCAAAAACGGCGCCGAAGGAAGGATGGGCAGCTGCACATACATAAACAGGGCGCCCAAGGCGCACATCAGCGCCATGGTAACGAGCTGTTTGGTGCTCCACCTATTCGTGTTCTCAAAATGGATATGCTGCGACTGTTCAGACATAAGATCACCTGCCTCTTTCATCCGGACTCTAACCGTTGGTACTGGAATCTCACCAGTTCAGCCGGCATGCGAACCAACGCACACACGGGTCGCGGACTCATCGGCTCGGCCGCAGGCATCTCGCCTGCTCCGCGGCACCCCTTTGGCACCGCCCGATTTACCGCCAGTGGGGAATTCCACCCCGCCCTGAAACAGCACTTGCAAGTGTAGCACGAGCAATCGTTCGCGCAAGTATGCCAAGGGTAATTTGTGGTGGGGAAACGCTCCAGAAATGCGGTAGGGACAAGTTAGCGCAACAACCACGTCCTCCATCCGCCCCAAAGTAGCGCGCCTTTCGCGGCAGAGCCGCGAAACAGCGACCGGGACACGCATCCCCCACAACCACGTCCTCCTCCGCCCGCCGACCTCAAGGCCGTAAACGCAGGGAATCCGGGGGCGTGACGGGGTCTTCTCTCC
>CAJMNK010000033.1 GCA_905214905.1 uncultured bacterium
GGTGTGCTCGGGGCCATCGCCCGGACCCACATAGGCGTTGCAGTAGGGGCAGAACGAGGCGCCGTCCTCGATAGTCTTAAGGCAATGCGGGCAGATCACGGCATCCTCTTTTCGAAGCAATTCAAACAATCGAGGTTAGAGCATAACATCGCCACGGCCCCACAGGAACAAGGCACCAATTCAACATCGGCAGGGCGCGTAGCTACTTATTCTTCTTGCTTGGCATCGAAACTTTGATGCCTTGGGCGGACTTGGTCACGCGAGAGCGATTGGCTCCGGTACCCTTCTTTTTCTTGGGCTGGGCCTGGGTCACGCCCTCGAGTGCGCGGGCCTCGGCCTCACGAACGGTGCGAGCTTCGCGGCGCTGCGCCATGTCGGCGGCGACGCGCTTGGCAAAACGCTCCGCCGTCGAACCCGTCGAGCTCACCTTGCCGCCACCGCGACCCAGGCGGACGCGCACACCGCGGCCAAAACCAGTTGCGGCATGACGACGACGCGGCTTGAGCGAATCCATCATCGTGGCGAGCTTAAAGAACACCGAACAGGTAAAGACCACGATGGCAGCCAAGATAACCATCTGGCCCATCGTCAGGTTGACAATAGACAGCAGCTCCGGGAATCCGATAACGCCCACCAAGATGCCGGCGACTACAAACACAAAGAGCACCACACGTAAGGGCGTGAGAGGCTGCGAGATGCGCCAGATCAGGCTGACGCTCGCCGCGCACGACGTAAGCAGGCACATCGTAGACAGCGTGAGCTGGCTAAAGCCAAACACGCGCGCCACAAAGATATCGAGCGCCGCAGCCAAAATGACCGCAATCGACGCCGGCAGTGCACGCTTGAGTACGTTGGTCAAAAACGCACCCTTCACGCGAGCATTGTTGGGCTCCAGGCCCAACACAAAGCCCGGCGCGCCGATGCAGAAGAAGTTGATGAGTGTCATCTGGATGGGCTCGAAGGGGTACGGTGGCAGCGCAATGCACAGCGCCGCCAGGCCCATCGAGAACAGCGTCTTGGTCAGGAACAGCGAGGCCGAACGCTGCAGGTTGTTGATGGAGCGACGGCCCTCGGCCACCACGGCGGGCATCGAGGCAAAGTCGTTGTCGACGAGTACGATCTCGGCCACGTTACGTGCGGCATCGGAGCCAGCCGCCATGGCCACGGAGCAGTCGGCCTCCTTGAGCGCCAGCACGTCGTTGACGCCGTCGCCCGTCATGGCCACGGTGTGCTCGCGGCGCTTGAGCGCCTGCACGAGCTCGCGCTTCTGCTGCGGGGTCACACGACCAAAGACATGGTAGCGGTCCACTGCGGCATCGAGCTTTGCCGGCGTATCGAGCGTCGTGGCGTCCACATAAGCGTCCGCTCCCGGCACGCCCACCACGCGCGCGATCGACGACACCGTACGCGGGTCGTCGCCACTGATCACGTTGAGGGTCACGCCCTGCTCGTTAAAGTAGCCGATGGTCTCGGCCGCCGAGGTACGAATCTCGTCGCGGATGGTCACAAAGCCCACGGGCTCGGCCTCGCCCACCATATCGCCATCGGGCGTAAAGCCGTCCACGCGCGCCACCACGAGCACGCGGCAGGTATCGGCAAGCTCGGCGACACGGTTCTCGACCTGCGAAAACACACGCTCCGAAAGCACAAACTGCGCGGCACCCATCACATAGGAGCCCTGCGCAAAAGAAGCGCCACTCCATTTTTTAGACGACGAGAACGGAATGACCGACAGCGGCTCAGACACCTCGACCGGGCGATCAGCGTAATAGTTGAGCAGCGCCTGGCAGGTCTCGTTGGCATCGGCCGAAGTCGCACGCGCCACGTTAGCCAGCGCAAAATCGAGCACTGTGGTATCGACGGGAACAGCCGCCTCCTCCGAGTCCACGCCAAAGCCAACACCCTCAACAGGCAGCGGGTAGGTGCCCTCGACCTCCATGCGGCCCGACGTGATGGTGCCCGTCTTGTCCAGGCACAGCACGTCGACGCGAGCGAGCGTCTCGATGCAGTAGAGCTGCTGCGCCAGCACCTTGCGGCGGGCCAGACGCACCGTGGCGATGGCGAGCACCGACGAGGTCAGCAGCACCAGGCCTTGCGGGATCATGCCCAGCAGGGCGCCCACCGTGGACAGCAGCGCCGACGAAGGCACATGACCAGCCAACAGCTCGGAGAAGCACCAGGAAAGCGCGCTATCGCCTGGAGTTCCCGCGGCATCCCACAGCTCGCTCACACTCGAGGCAAACAACGCCAAACCGAGCGGGATCATGATAATGCTCGCAAAGCGCACGATGGCGTTGAGCGCATTCATGATCTCGGAATTGACCTTTTTGACGTACTTGGCCTCGTTGTTGATCTTGGCCACGTAGTTGTCGGCGCCAACATGGATCACGCGGGCGCGCAGCAGGCCCGAGTCTATAAAGCTGCCGCTCATGAGCTCGGAGCCGGGCTGCTTTTTGATGAGATCGCTCTCGCCCGTCAGCAGGCTCTCGTTCACGAGTGCCTCACCCGAAACCACCACGGCGTCGGCCGGAATCTGGTCACCGCGCCCCAAGCGGATGATGTCATCGAGCACGATCTGGTCCAAGTCGAGCTCCACCTCGGCACCGTCGCGCACCGCGATGGCCTTCTTAGAGGTCAGCAGCGTAAGCTTATCGACCATCTTCTTGGAGCGCATGGACTGGATGACGCCGATAGCGGTATTCAAAAACACCACGAACAGGAACGTGAGGTTCTTGAACGATCCGGTCAGCAACACCAAAATCGCCAAGACAGCGTTGATCAAGTTAAACAGCGTGCAGAGGTTCTCGATGATGAGCTCTTTGACCGATTTGGTCTTAAGCTCCATGTTGCGGTTGATCTTACCGGCGGCGATGCGCTCCTCGACCTCGGCGGTCGAAAGCCCGCGCTCGATATCCGTTGCTGCCATACCACGTCCCATCACGTCGCGTCGGTATAAGAAAACCGCCCGGACCATGCGAGGTTCGGACGGTCTTACGTTCGATGGTGCCCCATGTTGGATTCGAACCAACGGCCTTCTGCTCCGGAGGCAGACGCTCTAATCCCCTGAGCTAATAGGGCGAACGGTTGGCATTATACCCAAGTGCGCCACGGGCTAACAAAAGAATAGAAAAAGCTTTGCAATTACGTGGGAGACACGGCGCAGAGGCTCACCTTAGAACGCAAAAGTGAAACAATTAGTATAAACTCTCATGCACATATATAACGGCTCGCGATGCGGGCCGTTTTTGCAAGAGCTATCCATCGAGGTGAGAGGCACACCATGATTGCGATTTTAAAGCAGAGCGCCAGCGACGAGGCCGTCGGCCATATCGTCAGCTGGATTGAGAAGAAAGGTCTCAAGACCGACGTCTCGCGCGGCGAGAACGAGACCATCATCGGCCTGGTGGGCGATACGACCAAGATCGACCCATTCCTGCTCGAGTCCATGGATGTCGTCGAGCGCGTGCAGCGCGTCTCCGAGCCTTTTAAGCGCGCCAACCGCAAGTTCCACCCCGAGGACTCCGTCATCGACTGCGGCCACGGCGTCAAGATCGGCGGCGACCAGTTCCAAGTCATCGCCGGCCCCTGCTCCGTCGAGGGCGAAAACCTCATTCGCATCGCACGCCGCGTAAAGGCCGCCGGCGCCACGATGCTGCGCGGCGGCGCTTACAAGCCCCGCACCTCCCCGTACGCCTACCAGGGCATGGGCCCCGCCGGCCTGGACCTGCTGTGCGAGGCATCCGCCGAGCTCGACATGCCGATCGTCACCGAGATCATGGACCCGCGCGACGTGCAGATCTTCCTCGACAAGAAGATCGACGTCATGCAGATTGGCGCTCGCAACGCCCAGAACTTCCCCCTGCTCAAGGAGGTCGGCAAGACGCAGACCCCGATCCTGCTCAAGCGCGGCATGTCCGGCACCGTCGACGAGCTGCTTATGGCAGCCGAGTACATCATGAGCGAGGGCAACGACAACGTCATCCTGTGCGAGCGCGGCATTCGCACTTTCGAGACCCGCACCCGCAACACCTTCGACCTCAACGCCGTGCCGGTGCTGCACCACCTGTCGCACCTGCCCGTCGTCGCCGACCCCAGCCACGCCACCGGCTACACCCGCTATGTCGAGCCCATGGCGCTCGCTGCGACCGCCTGCGGAGCCAACGGCCTGGAGATCGAGGTCCACGACGACCCGAGCCACGCTTGGTCCGACGGCGCTCAGGCCCTCACGCCTGACCAGTTCGATGACACCATGCGCCGCATCCGCGCCATCCGCGAGGTCGTCTGCCAAGAGACCATGGAGTAGGCCATGGGTACGGTGAGAAACGCACGCGTCAACCAAGGCGGCCCCAAGTGCGCCGGCATCGTGGGCCTGGGCCTCATCGGCGGCAGCTTTGCCCGCGGCTATGCGCAGGCGGGCGTTCGCGTGCTTGCCTGGGACCCCGACGATGACGTAATGACGGCCGCTAGCATGGGTACCGTCGCCGGCGAGCTCAACGACGAGACGCTCGGCGAGTGCGACATCATCGTCCTTGCCTGTTATCCCGAGGCATGCATCGAGTGGCTCGAGGCGCATGCCCAGGCGCTCGCCGACGCTACCGACACCGAAGCCATCATGGGCCCCGTGGTGATCGACACCGTGGGTGTGAAGGGCATTGTGTGCGAGCGTGCCTTTGAGCTCGCACGAGAGCACGGCTTTTACTTTGTGGGCGCACACCCCATGGCGGGTACCCAGTTCTCGGGCTACGCGCACTCCCGCGCCGACCTGTTCCAGGGCGCCCCGCTCGTGCTCGTTCCGCCCGCGGTAGACGATGCCCTTAAGCTGGAGCTCTTGGGCCAGGTGCGCGAGATGGTGCGTCCCTTGGGGTTTGGGAAGTTCAGCGTGACCACCGCCGCAGAGCACGACCGCGTGATCGCTTTTACAAGCCAGCTCGCGCACGTGGTGTCCAACGCCTACGTAAAGAGCCCCACCGCCCAGGTCCACCACGGCTTTTCGGCCGGCAGCTACCGCGACCTCACCCGCGTGGCGCACCTCAATCCGCAGATGTGGTCCGAGCTCATGATCGACGACGCCGACGCGCTTGCCTTCGAGATCGACCATCTGATCGATTCGCTCGGCGCCTACAGCCGTGCACTCAAGGATCGCGACCAGCGCTATCTGGAGAATCTCCTTGCCGAGGGCGACCGCATCAAGCGCGCGCTCGACGACGAGAGCGCCCACTAGACCACCCATCACGCCAGGTCGAAAGGACCAAAGCTTATGGCGATTACCATCGATATCGACACCGCACGCCCCTACCAGGTACACGTGGGCACGTTTTTGCTGGAGCAGGCAGGACCGCTCGTTCGCGCCACTGCCGGCGGCACCCGCGCCGTCATCGTGACGGACACCAACGTGGGCCCGCTCTACCAGATGCCCGTTAAGCAGAGCCTGGAGGCGTCAGGCTATGAGGTTAGCATCTGCACCTTCGAGGCCGGCGAAGCACACAAGCGCGCCGAGACCTACGTTGCCATTTTGGAGTTTGTGGCCGAGCACGAGCTTTCGCGCTCCGACGTGATCGTGGCGCTCGGCGGCGGCGTCGTGGGCGACGTGGCCGGCTTTGTGGCCGCCACCTATATGCGCGGCTGCAAGTTTGTTCAGATCCCCACGAGCCTGCTTGCCATGGTGGATTCGTCGGTGGGCGGCAAGACGGCCATCGACCTGGCCGCAGGCAAAAATCTTGCCGGAGCCTTTTGGCAGCCGAGCGTGGTTATCGCCGACGTGGGATGCCTTGCCACCCTCACGTCCGAGCAGTTCGCCGACGGCTGCGGCGAGGTCGTCAAGCACGCCGTAATCGCCGACCCGGAGCTCTTCGATGAGCTTGAGAAGACCCCGCTCACGCTGGAGCTGCTTAACCAGGACGTGGCTCGCGTGGCGCTCATCATCGCCCGCAACATCGACATCAAGCGCGCCGTGGTCGTTGCCGACGAACGCGAGACCAACCAGCGCAAGCTCCTCAACTTTGGACACAGCGCAGGACATGCCGTCGAGGCCTGCGAGCACTTTGAGCTAGGACACGGCAACTGCGTGTCGATCGGCATGGGTATCATCACGCGCGCCGCGGCCCTGCACGGCATTTGCGACGCCGAGCTGCCCGGTCGCATCGAGGGGCTCTGCGCGCGTCACGGTCTCAAGACCCGCTGTGAGCTTTCGGCCGACGCCATCTTTGCCGAGGCGCTGCACGACAAAAAACGCGCCGGTGACACCATCGATCTGGTGATTCCGCACGGTATTGGCCGCTGCAGCATCGACCGCACGCCGCTTTCCACCTTCCATGATTTAATTGCCGAGGGCCTCGGCCAGAAGGGAGACGCACCCGCATGCTAGCTCGCATCACCCCGTCCCCGCTCAAGGGCACCGTTCCCGCCATCGCATCCAAGTCGATGGCGCACCGCCTCATCATCTGCGCTGCGCTCGCCAACGGCGAGACCCACGTCACTTGCAACACCACCTGCGCCGATATCGAGGCCACGGTGCGCTGCCTCACGGCCCTGGGTGCCCGCATCGAGACCGTCGAGGATGGCTTCCAAGTCCATCCCACTATGAAGAGTATTGAGTTCGGCCTGCTCAAGGCACTTGCCGGCGGCACGCTCGACTGCGGCGAGAGCGGCTCCACGCTCCGCTTTATGCTGCCCGTGGCCTGCGCGCTGGGGGCAGAGGCCACCTTTGTGGGCCAGGGCCGCCTGGGCGCACGCCCCCTCTCCCCGCTCTCCGACGAGATCATTGCCGCCGGCTGCGACCTGCAGGGCCTGGGCGGTTTTCCGCTCAAGACAAGCGGCCGCATGCGCCCGGGCACCTTTATCCTGCCGGGCAACGTGAGCTCACAGTACATTTCCGGCTTGCTGCTGGCGGCCCCGCTGCTGGCCCAGCCCTCCTGCGTGCAGGTGACCGGCCTTATCGAGAGCCGCCCCTATATCAACCTGACCATCCAGGCCATGAAGGCCTTCGGCGTCGAGGTCAACGTCGAGCGTATCCCTGCCAAGGACGGCCAGCCCGAGATCACGAACTTCCGTGTGAGCAGCGGCTCGTACCGCACGCCCGGCAGCGTGGCCGTCGAAGGCGATTGGTCCAATGCGGCCTTTTGGCTGTGTGCCGGCGCCATCGGCTCCGACCCCATCACCGTCGAGGGCGTGTCGCTCAGCTCTGCGCAAGGCGACCGCAACGTGCTTGCCGCGCTCTCGCGCTTTGGCGCCCGCATCGTGCGCTCTACGAACGCCGCCACCGTGCAGTCCGACAAGCTCGCCGGCTTTGAGATGAGCGCGCACGACATCCCCGACCTGGTGCCCGTTATCTCTGCCGTGGCATCGTTGGCGCAAGGCCGCACGTTCATCCGCGATTGCGCCCGCCTGCGCATCAAGGAATCCGACCGTCTGGCAACCACCACCCATGAGCTCACCGCACTGGGCGCGCAGGTGCGCATTGCCGGCGACGACCTCATCATCAAGGGTGTCGATGCCTTTACCGGCGGAGAGGTCGATTCGCACAACGACCATCGCATCGCCATGATGGCAGCAATCGCCGCGAGCCGTGCCACCGGCGAAGTCGTGATCCACGGCGCCGAGGCCGTCAACAAGTCCTATCCCGATTTCTTCGACCACTACCGCCTGCTGGGCGGCAAGGTCACGCTCGAGGAGGAATAGTATGTCCTCGACCTTTGGCAACGTATTGCACCTGAGCATCTTCGGCCAGTCGCACTCCCCCGCCATCGGCTGCTCGCTCGACGGCATCCCCGCCGGTATTGCCGTTGACCAAGAAGCGCTGCAGGCCTTCCTCGATCGTCGCGCCCCCGGTCGCGACGAGACCGCAACCAAGCGCCGCGAGGCCGACGCCGCGCATATCATCGCCGGTGTGGTCGATGGGCACACCACTGGCGCACCCATCGCAGCAATTATCGAGAACACCAACACGCGCTCCAAGGACTATTCCGAGCTGCGCCGCAAGCCCCGCCCCGGGCACGCAGACTTTCCTGCGCGCGTGAAGTACCACAACATGCACGACGTCGCCGGCGGCGGGCACTTCTCCGGCCGTCTGACGGCCCCTCTATGCATCGCCGGCGGCATCGCACTGCAGGCACTCGAGGCCCGTGGCATCAAGGTCATGGCGCACGTCGCGCAGATAGGCGGTATCTCCGACCTGCCGATGGACGACATGGTCTATCGCGAGGCCGACCGCAAGGCAATCCTTACGAACGACCTGCCCTGCATCGACGCCGCGGCCGCCAGTCGCATGCGCGAGGAAATTCTGGCCGCGCGCGACGAGCTCGACAGCATCGGCGGCATCGTGGAGTGCGGCATTTACGGGCTTCCCGCGGGCATCGGCGACCCCATGTTCGACGGCATCGAGAACCGCATCGCGCAAATCGCGTTTGGCATTCCCGCCGTAAAGGGCGTGGAGTTTGGCATGGGCTTTGCCGTGGCCGCCATGCGCGGCAGCGAGAACAACGATCCGTATCGCATCGACGCCGAGACCGGAAAGATCGAGGTCGAATCCAACAACGCCGGCGGCGCCCTGGGCGGTATTTCGACCGGCGCGCCCGTCATGTGGCGTATGGCCGTAAAGCCGACGCCCTCCATTGGCCGCGAGCAGCAGACCGTGGACATGGACGCCATGGAAAATGCCGAGCTCTCGGTCCACGGCCGCCACGATCCCTGCATCGTCCCCCGAGCCGTCCCCGTAGCCGAAGCGGCCGCCGCCCTCGCGATCTGGGACGCTCTCCTCGAGGACGCCGCCCAGCTCTAACCCGACTCACCTGGGTTGCCTGCCAACTCAGCCGTTACGTGAAAGGGGCCTCCATGGACCTTGTTGACATCCGCCAGGCCATCGATGGCATCGACACCACGCTCCTCAACAGCTTTGTCGAGCGCATGGACATTGCCACCGAAGTCGCCAAATCCAAGATCGAGATGGGCAAGGCCGTCTTTGACCCCGCCCGCGAGCGCTCCAAACTCAACAACCTCGCCAGCCGCGCACCCGAGCGCTACGAGGCCCAGACCATCACCCTGTTCCGCCTCCTCATGAGCATGAGCAAGGCCGAGCAGCAGCGCTACATCAACGAGCTCAAGGGCATCACGGTGTCGCAAAAGGCCCGCGCCACGGCCGCAGTCTTTGACACGCCCTTCCCCCAGACGGCCACCGTCGCCTGCCAGGGCGTCGAAGGCGCCTACAGTCAGATCGCCGCGTGCAAGCTCTTCGACGTGCCCGATATCGCCTTCTTTGAGACCTTCGAGGGCGTTATGCGCGCCATACGCGACGGCTTCTGCGAGTTTGGCGTGTTGCCCATCGAAAACTCAACTGCCGGATCGGTCAACGCCGTCTACGACCTGCTTGCACAGTTCGACTTCCATATCGTGCGCTCGCTGCGCCTCAAGATCGATCACAACTTACTCGTCAAACCTGGCACCAAGCTCGCCGACGTGCGCGAGGTCTACAGCCACGGTCAAGCCATTGCCCAGTGCGCCGGCTTTATCGAGGGCCACGGACTGCATGCCACCAAGTACCCCAACACCGCTATGTCGGCCGAGATGGTCGCCAACTCCGAGCGCACCGATGTCGCCGCCATCGCCTCGCGCAGCTGTGCCGAGCTGTATGGCCTCGAGGTGCTGGAGCCCAACATCCAGGACTCGGACAACAACTACACGCGCTTCGTCGTCATCAGTCGCGAACCGCGCGTCTATCCCGGTGCCAACCGTACCTCGCTCATGATCACCACGGCCAATGAGCCGGGCGCGCTTTATCGCGTACTCGAGCGCTTCTACGCCCTCAACATCAACCTCATCAAGCTCGAGAGCCGCCCCATCCCCGGGCACGACTTTGAGTTTATGTTCTACTTTGACCTGGACTGCCCCTTTGGCAGCAAGGCCCTCGACGACTTGCTCGATTCCATCGACGACGTGTGCGAGAGCTTCACCTACTTTGGCAGCTATACGGAGGTGCTCTAGATGACCGCCGCAACCCGCCCCTACGGCGTGCTGGGCCGCGTGCTGGGCCACAGCTACACCCCGACCATCTACAAAGAGCTCGCAGGCCTGGAGTACGCGCGTTTTGAGCGCGAGCCCGAGGATCTTGAGGCTTTTATGACGGGTGACGAGTGGGAGGGCACCAACGTGACCATCCCCTACAAGCGCGCCGTCATGGAATACCTGGACGAGTTGAGTCCGCTCGCCGAGCGCATGGGCAACGTCAACACCATCACGCGCCTGCCCGACGGCCGCCTGCGCGGCGACAACACCGACTACTTTGGCTTCCAATGCCTGGTCGAGGAGCTAGGCGTAGAGGTTGCCGGTAAGAAGGCCCTCGTGCTCGGCGCCACCGGCGGTGCCGGCACCACGGCCAGCATGGTGCTCGACGACCTGGGCGCCATCGTCGTACCCGTGGGTCGCACGAGCGAGGTCAATTACGACAACATCGCGCAGCAGTCCGATGCCGCGCTGCTCGTCAACTGCACGCCCGCCGGCATGTTCCCCCACTGCCCCGGCGCTCCCTGCACACTCGAAGGACTCGATGCGCTCGAGGGCGTCATCGACATCGTCTACAACCCCGCCCGTACGGGTCTGATGCTCGAGGCCGAGCGCCACGGCATCCCCTGCATCGGCGGCCTGCTCATGCTTGTTGCCCAGGCGGCACAAGCTGTCGAGCGCTACACCGGCCAAGCCACCCCGCGCAAGCGCATCCTGGATGTGACGGAGCGGCTGTCCCACCGCGAGCAGAACATTGCCCTGATCGGCATGCCGGGTTCGGGCAAGACCCGTGTGGGCGAGCAGATCGCCCAGCTCACGGGTCGCGAGCACATCGACTTGGACGCCGCGCTTGAGGAGCGCCTGGGGATGCCCTGCGCCGACTTTATCGTCAAGCGCGGCGAGGCAGCCTTCCGCGAGCAGGAGACGGCGGAGCTGGCCGACATCTCCAAGCGCAGCGGCCTGGTGCTTTCCACGGGCGGCGGCGTGGTCACACGCGACGAGAACTACCCGCTGCTGCACCAGAACAGCCAGATCGTGATGCTCAACCGCAAGCTCGACGAACTCGCCCATAAGGGTCGCCCCATCACCGCCCGCGATGGCATCGATAAGCTCGCCGAGCAGCGCATGCCGCGCTACCGCGCCTGGGCCGACTACATCATCGACTCACGCGACTGCGCCGCCAACACCGCCCGCGCCGTCCTCGACACCCTCCCACCCGCTCTCTAACAAAAACCACCACAAAGGGGACAGGCACCTTTGTGGTGGTTTTTCATTCCGCCTCACCGCCCGCCTAACCACAAAGGAAGCAACCATGAAAGCACTCGTCATCAACGGCCCAAACCTCAACATGCTCGGCATTCGCGAGCCGGGTATCTACGGCAGTGACAACTACGACCGCCTGGTCCAGATCTGCCAGGAGGCAGGCGCCGCGCAGGGCTTTGACGAGGTCGAGGTCTTCCAGTCCAACCACGAGGGCAGCATCGTCGACATGATCCAGGAGGCTTACGGCAAGGTCGACGGCATCGTCATCAACCCGGCGGCCTACACGCACACGAGCGTCGCGATCCTCGATGCCCTCAAGGCCGTCGCCATCCCTGCCGTCGAGGTCCACATCAGCGCCGTCGAGACCCGCGAGGACTTCCGCCAGGTAAGCTACGCCCGCCTGGCCTGCTTCGCCACCATCACCGGCGAAGGCCTGCAGGGGTATGCCCACGCGTTGGAGCTGCTGAGGGAACGTCTCGATTAGTTAAACAGCGGTACTACTGAATAAATAACGGCGGGGAGGGCCAAGTTGGTCCTCCCCGCTGTTATTACGCCTTCTTAATCACGTACGCCAATCCAATATCGCAGGAGCAGCGCGCAATCGACGCAAAGAGCCATGGCACCGGCAGCATCATGAGCAACGACATCGTCTGCCAAGGAATAAACCAATCGACCGCGTGGATTGCAAAGATTGCCAGACTGGCTTGTCCGCAAAACACGAGTCCTCGCTCAAAGGACCCCAAAACCGGCACGTCTTTCAACTTCTCCAACGCCAGAAACCCAACAGACGCAGTAGCTACCCGCAACAGCAGCAACCGTCGCAACAACAAATCCATCCACGCGGCGGCTCGAAAGCTCAAGCCCACTCAGCGCGGCAAGGACGAGCCAAGCAACACCGGCTCCAATAAACAGCAGAGGCTTGCTCACGCTCGGCTCCAGCCCCCTTTGGCGCGCCGTATAACCAATCCACATCAGCAAGACGATATAGCAGCTCAAATCCAAATCGAGCGGCAGGTAAGCACCAAAATAGCGAGACACGCTCAAACCGCAAAAGGCAATCGCGGCACAGACAACGCCCTGCCAAACAACCCCAATCCTGCGGCGATCAAACAGCCGCACGAGCGCATTAAACAGCAGGCGCGACGTAAACAGCGCCGCCAAAAACCATGCCATGCCAACGGCGGTAACGCCAAACCCAGGCACATCAACGCCCGAGGCAAACACAAGCGTCTTAAACCCCGCAACCAGCGTACCGCTTGTCAAAGGAGCGCCGCTCATTAAGAACGTCGGCACCTGCCACGCCAGTGCAAGAACCACATACGGCACCAGCAGGCGCGACGCCGAACCACTCAGCAGCTCGCGCCACGGCTTCGGCCTAAACGTATACCCGGCAAGAATAAAGAACACCGGCATGTGAAACGAGAAGATCGCGTGCCGCAAGGGAGAGGGATTTGGAACGGTGTGCCCCACAATGACCAGAATAATTGCGATCCCCTTTGCAATATCAATCCAGTCGAGCCTTTTGCTTCCCATTGCAAACCCTTCAAAACCGCAGCACACAAGATGAAAAAAGCCCAGACCACCTAGCGGTCCGGGCTTAATAAACGATGGTGCTCCATGGCGGATTCGAACCGTCGACCTTGGGATTAGAAGTCCCCTGCTCTATCCAACTGAGCTAATGGAGCAAATAACCGCACGCCCAAGCAAGCGCAAGCCTGTCAGGCGCAAGTAATTATAACCTAGTTGAACTGCTCGCGATACGCCTTGCAGACCTCATCGACCGGGCCGTCCATGCGAAGGTCGCCCTTCTCGATCCAAACGGCACGCTGGCAGATGCGCTCAACCTGCTCCATGGAGTGCGAAACGAACAGAACCGTCACGTCACCGCTCTGGATAAAGTGCTGGATGCGGGCCTCGCACTTCTGCTGGAAGAACACATCACCGACGGACAGCGTCTCGTCAACGATCAGAATATCGGGCTCGGTAATCGTCGCGATTGCAAAGGCGATACGCGCCACCATGCCCGAGGAGAAGTTCTTAAGCGGCATATCGACAAAGTTCTGCAGCTCAGCGAACTCGATAATGCCGTCAAAGTTGGCGTCGATGAACTCCTTGGTATAGCCGAGCAGGGCACCGTTCAGATAGATGTTCTCGCGGGCAGTCAGCTCGGGGTCAAAGCCGGCACCAAGCTCAATCAACGGCGCGATGTTACCGTGCACCTTAACGCTGCCCTCGCTAGGCTCAAGCACGCCAGCGATAATCTTGAGCATCGTAGACTTGCCGGAACCATTGGTGCCAACCAGACCGACAACTTCGCCGCGATGAATATCGAACGAGATGTGCTTAAGCGCCCTAAACTCCTCAAAGAACAGCTCGTGCTTGGCGAGCTTAATGAAGTACTCCTTGAGGTTGGTCAGCGACTCAGACGCCATGTTAAAGATCATGGTGACGTCGTCGACCTCGACAGCCAGAGGCTGCTCGCTGTAATCAACAACAGACTCAGTCATCACAGCACTCCTTAGATGTAGAGGATGAACTTGCGCTCGGACTTATGGAAAACGGTATAGCCAATAACAAGCGCAAGAACCGCCCAAGCAACGCACATACCAAATGTCATAAGCGAGGGCGTCGTCTGGAACAGGAAGATATCGCGCATAAACTGAAGGAAGTTGTACATGGGGTTCGCATACATCAAGATACGCACGAGATGCGGCATTTGCGCAATATAGTCAGTCGTCCAGAAGATGGGCGTAATGTAAGTCCACGCCGTAATGATGACGCTCCACAGATGCATAACGTCGCGGAAAAAGACCGTAAGGGCAGAGAGCATCATGCCCAGGCCCATGCAGAAGCACATAAGCAGCAGCAGGCAAACCGGCAGCAGAATCAGGTGCCAAGAAGGCATAACGCGGAACCACAGCATGACGATGGCGACGGCAACCAGCGAGAAGGCAAAGTTGATCAGCGAGAAGAGCACCTTCTGCACCGGGAAGACCCAGCGGTGCACCTTAACCTTCTTGAGCAGAGGGGCAGCGCCCACGATAGACGTCAGGGCCTGGTTCGTAGACTCGGACATGACGGCAAAGGTAATGTTACCCACGATCAAGTACAGCGGGTACATCTCGGGCGTCATTGAGCCATTGCGGCCCTGGCCAAAAATCGTCGAGAACACGATGGCCATGACGATCATCATCAGCAACGGATTGAGCACCGACCATGCGACACCCAGAACGCTACGGCGATACTTGATCTTAAAATCCTTGGTAACCAGCTGACGAAGGATAAACGCATCCTTCTCAAATTCGTTCTTAGCAAACGTCGCAGGCAGACTGCGAGTTTCTTGTTGCTTTGTCTGATCCGACACGGATGCAACTCCTTTACTCGTAATCGTTGACAAACGAACAGTATAGACCCGCCCTCAACGCCATAAGGCGGCGTTGCGAAACTGGAAAACTATCCCACAACATCGTTTTCGGAACGTCTTCCATCAGACAGCATGCCGCGAGCGACCACCACAATCATAACAGGGAGACCAAATTGAGCAGCCACGATATAACGAGGCCAATACCAAATAGGACTGGCAATAAAGAGCGTTCCGTACAACAACAAAAAGGGCAAAAGCGGCAAAACAAGTCTTGCGCGACCACATGACACCAACAGTGCTGCCGAAAACATGAGCAACCAAAAGACAACGGCGCCAGAAATAGACCAAGCGCTCAGTCCAATCGCCACATCAACATCATCGCCGAGGGGCACAAGCAAGTTGCGAAATGTAACTCCCGTAGAAGCCTTTGCGTCGGCCACAAGGTTATACGGAACACCCATGAGAAAGTTTTCGGGAAGGCCGTCGGCACCCATTACGTTTGGGGCCCAAAAACCAAACGTCTGCAGCTCCCACGCCTCAAAGTATATCGATGGGTTACGCGAAAGCATCGAGGCCCAATGAGCCCAGAATCCATCCTTTAAATGGTCCGAATTAAAGTCATCGTTCCATTTAAGCGGATCGATAATACTGGGGTGGTAAACCTCTTTGTAACGATCAAGCGGAAGCAGCTCGTTCATATAAGAACGGTCGGACTCGGACATATCGCCATCGAGCGCGGCAACGCGAGCCATCTGAGCAAGCGGAATACCCACTGACTCAACATCCTCCGATGGAACAACGCCCATAGCCGAGTACACGGGCCCCGTAATAACCAAGCATGTGACAAGCGCAAATCCAAGAGATACGGCCAAACGAGAGGCAGACTTCATCGGGGCAATGCAGCCGAGTCGGTCCAAAGCTACAGCTATCGCAAGCACCACGAATAGCGCAGCGCAAATATACAAACCGTTATTCCGTAGAAGCATAACGCCCAACGCTAGGGCACCAAAAACGAGCAAACGCAACGCGCTCGACCGGGAATCCTTTCCCGTGACGGCATCGGCAAGCATGGTCACCATCAAGACAAGACAGCAGGAAAACAACGGGTCTTTCCAAAGCGCCACAGAATAAAGAGCGCGATACCGTGACAAGCCAAAATAGACTACGAGCAGCCAAGACCAGCGAGAGGAGACCCCCAAGCGGGAAGTCACCCAAATTGAAAGATAGCCAAACGTGCTGGCAACACAGGCCATCTGAAGCACCGTTAGCAAGGCAACGCCCACCGAAGGGCTCATCCCCATGAGGCCTGCAATTTTGATACAAGCAGCCATCATCATGGTGAATGCAACCGGATGATGGTTGCTCAATAGGTTCCACCCCATAATCTGAGCGAACGACGAGAAGGTATCCCCAAAAAACAGGCCGGGACAATACCTCAGGAAGAACGGGAGATACAAAAGAAATATCACTAGAGCACGGACCGCAACAGATAGGAGTCGAATGGACGAGTCACCATCATTAGTCCGCAGCGAGTCATTGCAGAAAACACAGCAGCGGCAACGACAAGACAGCTGAACAAGCACCGACAAGACCCAAAAGACCAGCGCCGACATCACCCAAAAAGCAACAGAATCAATCGCGGAATATGGCTCAATATAGTTCTCGTAAATCCCGCCGGCAATCACCGGTTCAGTCACACGAATATGCGCTCCCAGCACAAGAACAAACGAAAATACAAGGGAAATCACTAAGCAGCAAGCTCTACCAAAAACCGACGGAAATGCAAAATCCCTGCACGCAAACTTATTGAAATTAACCAATGATGCGATTATCGCAACACATGCCAAGACAGATGGAAACAGGTCGAAGGAACCACTACAATACGTCACCGTAGCGATGCTTGCTGCAAACAGCAAAACAGCACGTGTCACATCTAATAACCTGAACTCTCGAATCAATGCGCCCATCCTAACCACGAAACAAACGATTCGATTGTACGCGACCAAAGGAACCTTCATGGCCGAGCAAACGATTGCCGTTATTATCCCCTGTTACAACGAGGCAGTCACCATCGGAAAGGTCATCGACGACTTTCACCGCGAGCTTCCGCAAGCGACGGTCTATGTCTATGACAACAACTCATCGGACGATACCTCACGCATCGCTACCGAGCACGGCGCCACGGTCCGCTTTGAGCCGCGCCAGGGAAAGGGCAACGTGTGCCGCCAGATGTTTCGCGATATCGACGCCGATTGTTACCTGATGGTCGACGGAGACGACACCTACCCTGCCGAAGCGGCAAAGGCCCTCTGCGAGCCCATCCTTAACGGCACAGCCGACATGACCGTAGGCGACCGCCTTTCCAACGGCACCTACTCCGAGGAGAACAAGCGTGCCTTCCATGGCTTTGGCAACAATCTGGTCCGCACCATGATCAAGTGGATCTATGGCTACAGCTTCGATGACGTCATGACCGGCTACCGCGCCATGAGCCGCCCGTTTGTTAAAACCTTCCCTGTGCTTTCCGAGGGCTTCCAGATCGAAACCGAGCTCTCGATCCACGCCGTCGACCACCGCTGGCGCATCAAAGATGTGCCCATCGAGTACCGAGACCGTCCGGAAGGCTCCGAGTCCAAGCTCAATACCGTGAGCGACGGCATTAAAGTCGTTGCGATGATCGGAACGCTGTTCAAGGACTACCGCCCGCTGAAGTTCTTCAGCCTCGTCGCGCTTCTGTTTGCGGTGATCGGCCTCGCCCTGGGCATGCCCATAGTTGTCGAGTATTTCCAGACCGGCCTCGTTCCGCGCTTCCCCACCGCCATGCTCGCCGCGTCGTTTATGTTCCTGTGCAGTCTGAGCCTTGCAACCGGATTCATCCTGGATTCGGTAGCAAAGGTCGAAAAAAAGCAGTGGGAGGTCAACGTGTACAGCAAATACGCCTACGACGACCAGCCCGGCCACCCTACTTCCAATCCAAACGAGAGGTAAACCACCATGCCGCTCATCTCCATTGTCGTGCCGTGCTATAACGAGCAGGAATCGCTTCCGATCTTTCTTAGAGAGCTCGATAGCGTCGTTCGCATCATGACCCAGCAAGACCCCTGCATCTCCTTTGAAGCCGTCCTCATCGACGACGGCTCGGCAGACAAAACGCTTTCCGTCATGAAGGCGCAAGCCGCGGCGGCGCATCCATACGCCATCCGCTGGCACTCTTTCTCGCGCAACTTTGGCAAGGAGGCGGCACTGTTTGCCGGACTCCAGCATGCAAAGGGTGACTATGTCGCCACCATGGACGCCGACATGCAGGACCCGCCCTCGCTGCTGCCGCAGATGTACGAGATCTTGCATACCGAAGACTATGACAACGTCGCTACGCGCAGGACCACCCGCAAAGGCGAGCCTCCAATCAGGTCGTTCTTCGCCCGCATGTTCTACAAGATCATCAACCGCATTTCAAAGGCCGACATCGTCGACGGAGCACGCGATTTTAGGCTTATGAAACGACCTATGGTCAACGCCATCATCTCCATGGGCGAATACAACCGATTCTCCAAGGGCATTTACGGCTGGGTCGGCTTCAAGACCAAATGGCTCCCCTACGTAAACGTCAACCGCGTGGCCGGTGAGACCAAATGGAGCTTTTGGTCGCTGCTCCTCTATTCCATCGACGGCATCGTCGCGTTTTCCACGGCGCCGCTCTCCCTCGCCGCCCTCACGGGTATCGTCTTCTGTCTCATCGCCATCCTGGGATTTATCGTCATCCTGGTCAAAACGCTTGTTTGGGGTGACCCCGTCGGCGGATGGCCGTCCCTCGCCTGCCTCATAACGCTGTTTGGCGGCATGCAACTTCTGTGCTTAGGAATCATCGGTGAATACTTGGCAAAAGCCTACTTGGAGGCCAAGCGCCGACCCATCTATATCATCCGAGAGTCCAACGAGGAATCTGATGACACGGCCCAATAACAGCACGCTCAAGAATGTGGCGTTCTACGCCGCCTGCTTCATGTTTTCCGTCGCACTCTTTGTCGCACTTGCAGCGGCGGGGCATGTCTACCCCTTTGGCGACAACTCGTTTCTCGCCAACGATCTCAAATACCAATACATCGACTTCTTTGCTTGGTTCCGGCGCGTCCTTTTAGGCGAGGCAAACCTTCGCTATTCCTTCTCACAGGGACTGGGCATGAACACGTGGGGGCTCTATAGCTACTATCTCGCCAGCCCCTTCAACCTGCTCTGCGTGCTGTTTCCCGCAGACAAGCTGACGCTCTTCGTATTTACCATAACCGCGCTCAAGCTCGGCTGCATCCACATCAGTAGCGCCTGGTTCCTGCAAAAGCGCTTTGACCTGTCCAAGCCCGCCGCATTCTTGCTATCCCTCTCGTTCACGTTTTGCAGCTGGACCATCAGCAACCTGCGCAACCCGCTCTGGATCGATTGCCTGATCCTGCTGCCCATCTGCGCCTACGGATGCCACGAGCTCATCCGCAAGCGGCGCATGATCCGCCTCGTCATCGCAACGGCGCTCAATGTCATGTTCTGCTGGTATACGGCCTATATCAGCATCCTATTCCTCTGCATCTTCGTATTGGTCGAATATGTCGATTATGTTGCAGAAGATGGATTTAGCTGGAAGCTCATGCTCGATCGGGCCCTGCGATTCGCCGGGGCTATCGCGCTTGGACTGCTTCTGTCCGCCTGGACCTTTTTGCCGACCATCCTTGCCATGTCCAAGGGCGGACCCGTTCTGGCACTCGGCCCCATACTTAAAACCAGCCTCAAGTCGCTCATCAGGGGCTTTCTTCCCTGCATGTGGGTAAACAACGAAAGCACACCGCAGTTCTATTGCGGCATCATCATGATGCTGCTCGCTGTGAGTCTGCTGGTTAACCGCACGGTTTCAATCAAGACGCGCATCGCAACACTCGTCGTCACGATAATCCAGGTCGCAAGCTCCGTTTTAAGCCCGCTCGAGTACATCTGGTGCGGCATGCGCGTTCCCAATGGCTTCTACTCGCGCACGGCTTTTTTGCTGAGCTTCTTTGCGCTGTGGGCCGCAGGATACGCGCTGCAGAAACTCCAAGAGCGGCCAACATTACGTCGAGCCCATCGTCCGGCCATCATCATGCCACTCCTGGCACTCACGGCAATTGAACTATTTGCCAACGCCCATGTTATGTGGAACCAGCTGTACACAGGCTATTCCGAAGAAGCCAACAGCGCCTATATCGCCACCGCAACCGACACGATCACGGCTATTCAAGACCAGACTTCAGCGTCGTTCTACCGCATTGACCGTACGACCACGCGTGTCGATAGCGCCGCCCTCAACGAAGGCTTGACGCTTGGATACAACCAGCTGTCCTCGTATTCGTCCGCCAACAACCCGCAGGCCATCGCACTGCTCAACTCCCTTGGATACAGCAGTGTCGGCGAATTCTCGACCCGTTATGCCGAACCCATTCTCGCGGTCGATGCCCTACTGGGAGTCAAGTATGCCATTCCTGAAAACGCGCCTGCGGGATACGTTTTAGCCAAGACGAATCAGGCCAACTCCACAAGCGCGGTGTACGAGAACCCCTATGCGCTCAGCATTGGCGTCGCAGCCTCAAACGATATCCAAAACAGCACGCTGAAGAGCGAGAACCCTTTCGAAAAGCAGAACGACCTCTACAACAAAATCCTAGGCCGCGAGGTCGAGCTCTATACCAAGGTCGAGGCCACGAGCACGAAGAATAGCGATAGCTTGAAGCAATGGAGCGTTACCGTGCCGGCAAGCTCAATCGGGTATCTCTACATCAACAAAGATGCGACCGCCGGCAGTTATTGGCCGGTCACCCTTACCATCGACCAGCGAACGATCGAAAACGAGGCCTGGAGATTCGACAATAATATCCGCCAGATTGCGGATGCATCGGATGCTCCGAGCCAGCATACGGTGTCAATCGGAGTCGCAGAGGGCTATACAGACATGCCCCAAGACAATGAGCCGGTCTTTTACGCCCTCAATCTGGACGTTTTCAGACAGATCATTAACGAGCTTAAGACGGGCGAATTTGTTCCGACGGTTTTTGAGGACGGAAGGATCGAAGGCGAGTATACCGCCAAGGATGACGGCAACCTGCTGCTGAGTGTTCCGTACGATGAGGGCTGGAGCGTAACGGTAAACGGAACCGCCGCAGAACTAGCGCCCGCCGCCGATAAGGGCCTTTCGTCCCTGAACGTGCAGAAAGGCGCGAATAGGATCGTGATGACCTACAAGACTCCGGGTGCCCTTGCGGGGCTTGCAGTGAGTCTGGCGACCGCCGTCGCCCTTGTTGCAGCGGGGCTATACGCCAAGCATAAGAAAAGCCGCCGTTAACAAGCGGCGGCTTTTTCTCTCGAAAAGTTAATAACGGCTAGAGCGTCTTGAGGTACTCCCCCAGCTCTTCCTCCCAGTCGGGCATGTGGAAGCCGACCGACTCGAGTTTGGACAGGTCGAGAGCGGAGTGGACCGGGCGCGGGGCGACGGGGCCGGCTGCGCCCGCGTAGTAGTCGGCGGTGCTGACGGGGACGACCCTGTCGCCGTTGCCGTTGGCGGCCTCGAAGACGGCGCGGGCGATGTCCGCCCAGCTCTTCACGGCGC
>CAJMNK010000034.1 GCA_905214905.1 uncultured bacterium
CTGAATGTGTCCATCCTCGCAGTATCCGGTTCTCAAGGTGCACGCCTGGCGGCTGATCCGGTCCGACCGGGCCGCGCGGCAAGGAGATATATTGCCAGACCGGAGGGGCGCCGGGGGCGGGAATCGCGCACTCCATATTTTGTTCACAAATGAATAGGTCCCTCAGTCGCATCACTGAGGTTAAAACTGAAGCATTGGCTTCTGATATTGGCGATGACCAGCTGGTTTATAGGTGTTAAGGCATCGGTCATCTCTGGAGCGCTACTTTACTCCAAAAGCATCGGTTATTTGTTTCCCGTCGGTAAAAGGCAGGTTTTGTTCGCCAAGCGTTCCTATATATAGAAGTTCGGGTTCGAACCGTGCATCGTTAACAAAAAAGCGACCAGCCGGAGCCGATCGCTTTCTATTCTATGCTGGAGCATCCAGAGGGGTGCTTCCGAACTCATTTTCTCGCTGCCATTCATGCTTTCGAAGCATCTTTCTACAGCCCTCGTTGTCTATCCTCGTATCTCACAGGTCTTCCGGAAATTCACAAGCAGTCTTAGGGTCAATTTGTTTCTGCTTTCAGAGACTTGTTTGAGAGTTTTTAAAGACAGTTCAAAACAATAAGCGAGACACCATAAAGCAGAGCAAGATGTGCCGGATAGAAAATGTAGAAGAAATATTTCAGCTTCAGCCCTCGCTTGCCATTATAAAGATTGATAAGCAACAACGAAATTATCGCGGCAGCAACATCAGGATTAAAAAAATTAGCTGTAGTGAACTCAAATCCGCCGCCAATTATATGGCATGACGAAAGGAGCACTGCACATACTGCAGCAAAGAACATCTTAGCTTCGCTGTCGTGGAATAAATAGAATGCAGCCACAAGCAGAATGCCATACGCACCGCCATCCAGCTTAGTGTATTCAGCTGCCAGTGCTGTCAAAACAATCAGAGCAATTTCTGCAATGTGCCTCTTCCATTTTGAAAGACTTTGTATCTTTTCCAGAATAATCAAAAAGACCAAGGAAAGCAGGAGCTCATACATAACATTCTGTTGCCGAAGGTCAAATAGCTGCCCGGTTTGAACGAAATCGTATATGGGCTCCGCAATGATTGCGAAGACAAGCATATTTCGCAGGTACTTCTTTATGTCATGAGTATGCAAAAATCCCTCAACTATCAAAAAGCAAAATAAGGGAAATGCAATTCTGCCAAGAACATGAAGCACATCCGAAGCCTCGCTTAGAATCGCCCACTGTTCGTCTGATATCTGATTGTACGATGCGTGAGTCATGATTCCATTGGTCAGGACGATCCCGCTTACATGATCGAGAACCATCGAGATGGCCGCTATTATCTTTAATGTGCTGCCGCTAATTCCGTATCTATCTGTTTTCATTTCTTTTTCTTTTCTATGGTGGGCCGTCAGGGGTTCAGCCTGCTCCGCAGGCGGCCGCTGCGGCGCTTTCGCGCCTTGCGCGCCGCGCTGGCAAACGCTCACGCGTTTACTCAGCTCCGCGCACCGACGGGTTCGAACCCATGAAAGGGCGACAAAAAAAGACGGCCAACCGAAGTTGACCGTCCCAACAATCTTTGGGTGGGCCGTCAGGGGTTCGAACCCTGGACCTTGGGATTAAAAGTCCCCTGCTCTGCCAGCTGAGCTAACGGCCCGCGGGTGGCATTGTACCACGGTCTGGGACTATTCCCAACTCCATTGGCCGTTCTGGAAAATCACAACTTCACGTCCATCAGGCGTAATGCCCGTAATATCGATGTCGTCCGTGCCGATCATAAAGTCGACATGCGTGCTCGATACGTTAACGCCATGCTCCAGGAGCTCCTCCTTGGACATGTCATACCCGCCCTCGATGCACTCGGGGAAGCCGACACCCAGCGCAAGGTGGCAGCTGGCGTTCTCGTCATAGAGCGTATCGTAGAACAGAACGCTACTTTCGCGGATCGGCGTGTTCTTGGAAATGAGCGCGACCTCGCCCAGATGAGCGGCACCTTCGTCGGTGTCAATGATGCTCGCAAGCGTCGCCTTGCCCACGCGGGCGTCGTAGTCCACCACACGGCCGCCCTCGAACTTAATCCAAAAATCGTCGACCTTGTTACCGTGGTGGATGAGCGGCATGGCCGAGTAGACGATTCCGTCAGCGCGCATGCGATCAGGCGAGGTGAAGACCTCCTCGGTGGGGATGTTGGGGAAGAAGGGATGTCCATCGGGCGTCTTACCCTTGCCGCCGGCCCACTCGTGACCCTTCGTCATGCCAATCGTCAGATCGGTTCCATTTGCCGCGGTGTAATGCAGCCGGTCAAAACGATTGTCGTTCAGGAAGCGCAAGTTCTTTTCGAACGCCGCGTCATGAAGCTCCCAGTCGCTCTCCGGGTCCTGGCCATCGGCGCGAGCGGTGTGCAGAATCGCATTCCACAGCTTATAGATTGCAACCTCATCGGCGTCTCCCGGGAACACCTCGCGTGCCCAAGCCACGACCGGAGCGCCGGCGATGCACCACGGATTGATGTTGTAATCCAGTCCACGGCGGAAAACTTTGCACTGCGTATTCCTCGCCTTGGATGCCGCGGCCGGCTTGGCTGGATCGATGCCCTTGAGGGCTGCAGGATCCGCACCCTCAATAAAGATAAAGCAGGCACCGTCCTGGGCCAGGGAATCCAGCTGCAGGCGCTTCCACTCGGGCGTCTGCTCAAAATAGCTTTTATCGACATGCTCGTACGTGAGCCTCGTCACGGCATCATCGGCCCAAATGACCGTCACGTGACCAGCGCCGGCGGCATAAGCCTCCGCGACCACCACGCGGGCAAAAGGCGCGCACTCGACCGGAGACTGAACGACGACCTCCTGACCGGATTTGACGTTTACTCCCTTGCGGACGACCAGGCGCGCGTAGTTTTTAATCTTGGGCTCCAGGGCCTTCATGCCCTCCAGAGCCTCTTCGACCGTCAGGGCAGCTCGAATCATGTGCCACTCCATCTATCTATAGAACAGTAAAAAGGCGCGCCGCAAAAACGACGCGCCTTATATCTTAGCGATAAGTATGAATGCAAACGCTACTTCTTCTTGGAGTCCTTCTTGTCCTCCTCGGCAGCCGAGCGCTCGATAAGGGCGTTGAGCTTGTTCTCGGACATGCCCTCGGCCTGCGCGCGGTACATGTTGCGCAGGGGACGAATACGAACGAAGTCGTAGATAAAGTCACCCAAAATGATGACATAGGACAAAACGATGCCGACCATCTGGACAGGGCTGGACACCATGCCAGCGGGAGCGAAGTACAGCGAGGCCCCAATTGCCACGACGAGCACCATGCCAATGGCGAGCACAATCCACCAGATGCGACGGCGCTTGGTGTAGTCCTCGTCCTGCTTGAGGAGGATATTCGACACCGTATAGATGCGGTCCTCCTTGGCGCGCTGCTTAGCCTTGCGGGCGCGCTTCTCCTCTTTAGAGAGGCCCTCGAGGTTCTCGCCCTTCTCGAGCTCTTTGCGGCGTGCCTTAGACGAAGCCGGCACGACGCGAACGGAGCTCGCTGCTTGGCGGGCGGGCTTAGCAGATGCGGCAGACTTGCGCGCAACCCCGGTAACTTCGTGGGATTGCGTGCGCTTGTTCGTGGCGCTACGGGTACTCACTTATGCGTTCTCCTTCATGCTTGTGAACTGGGCGCCCGTGATGATCTGGAAGGCCTCGCGATAGCGCTCGGACGTGCCATCGATGACCTCGGCGGGCAGGTGCGGGGTCTCCCCCGTCATATCCCAGTTGGCTTTGAGCCAATTGCGGACGAATTGCTTGTCGTAGCTAGGCTGGATCTTGCCCTCCTCGTAGCTGGCAGCAGGCCAGAAACGGCTGGAGTCGGGCGTGAGGCACTCGTCGATCAGTGTGACCTTGCCATCGATGACACCAAACTCGAACTTGGTGTCGGCAATGATGATGCCACGGGTCGCGGCGTACTCGGCAGCGGCCTTGTAGATCTTGAGGGAAAGGTCGCGAATCTGCGTGGCGATGTCCTCGCCCACGATCTCGCAGCAACGCTCGAACGAGATGTTCTCGTCGTGGTCACCGATCTCGGCCTTCGTGGACGGCGTGAACAGCGGCTCAGGAAGCTTGGAAGCCTCGGTCAGGCCCTCAGGCAGCTGGATGCCGCAGACGGTGCCGTTCTCGTCGTAGGTCTTCTTGCCCGAACCGGTCAGATAGCCGCGGACGATGCACTCGATGGGAATCGTCTGGGCCTTCTTAACCAGCATGGCGCGGCCAGCGAGGTAGTCACGATACTCAGCAAACTCCTCGGGGAAATCCGCCGGGTCGATGGAAACGAGATGGTTGGGGACGATGTCGGCAAACTTATCGAACCAGAATGCCGAGATGCGATTGAGCACCTCTCCCTTAAACGGAATCTCGTCGGGAAGAATGAAGTCGAACGCAGAAATGCGGTCGGTGGCGACCATCAGCAGGTTTTCACCGGCATCGTAGATATCACGAACCTTGCCACGGGAATCCGGACGACGCTCCATCGTTGTCACGTGAGTCACTCCTTACCTAAATACGACAGAAATGCGGGTTCTTTCCCGCATGTTTTCGCAAACTCGGAGCGGCAGGGACGCAGCCCCTCCTTCACCGAATAGCGAAAAGCTAGTGCTCCATTGTAGTAGATGCCGAGTCTGCCGTGTGCTCGCGGGGCAGATGAATTGTAAAAGTCGTACCCTTTCCAAGCTCCGACTCCACGGATATGTAGCCATGGTGACGCTCGACGATCTGCTTGGTCACGGCGAGGCCAACGCCCAGGCCACCAGCTTCGCGGGCGCGGCTGGCATCGGCGCGCCAAAACCGCCCGAAGATGCGCGACAGATCGTCCTTGGCAATACCGATGCCGGTATCAGAAACGGCAATGCTGACATGCTTGCGGTCACTGAGCACCGACACCACGACCCAACCGCCCTCGGGGGTGTAGCGCATGGCGTTGCTCATGAGGTTGATAACACATTGCGTGATCATGTCGGGATCGGCCTCGACGACATCGTCGTGACCCTGGGTCTCGTCCGCAAAACGCAGGCGCAGATCGCGGTCGACAAACAGGCGCTCCTGGGCATTGACGATGGAACGCACGAAAGGAACCATGTCCACCGGCTCAAGGTTGAGCGGAGCCGTGCTGTTTTCCATGCGCGACAGGTCGAGCATCTGCTGCACCAGACGAGCCAAGCGACGCGTCTCGGAAGCAACGGTCTCCAAATGCTCATCGTCGGTGGGATACACGCCATCTTGCATGGCCTCGACCGTTGCGAGCATGGCCATAAGCGGCGTGCGAAGCTCGTGTGCAACGTCTGAGGTCAGGCGCTTCTCGTGTTTCATATCCTTCTCGAGCGAAGTGGCCATCTCATCGAAGGTCTCACCCAGCTGATCGATCTCGTCATCACCGCGCAGTCCCGTGCGAGCCGACAGGTCGCCGTCACGGATTTGCTTTGCGGTACTGGTGATGCGATGAATCGGCTTGGTGAGCATGCGCGACACGAGCGATCCGATAACGACCGAAATGCAGATTGCAACAACCGCGGCGAGGGCCATGGCGTTAAAGGTCTTCTCCCTAAACGCAGTGTCCGCCTTGGTGAGCAGAGCGTCGGAGCCGATGGCCCACAGCTTTACCTGTCCGACATGCTCGCCGGAAGACGTTACAATCTCGACGTTAGCAACGCTATCGGAGTCGGTTGGAGCAGACGAGACCGGGCTATGCGATGCCCTCTTGCCGCTCGTTTCGTCGGTCGTAGCCTGGTTTTCGCGTACATCGGCGGTGGCGCTTGCCGAGGGCCAGGAATCGTCATAAACGATCACGCCCTTTTTATTGACGACCTGCATACCCAGATCGTCGGAAACCAAACTCGACGTTGCAACCGTGCGCAGTTCCCCCGCGGTCCAAGAGCCGTTTTCCTCATATGAGGTTGCCAACTTCTCGGCAGCGGAATTTGCGATTTCTACGATATTGGAGCGTGTGTAATCCGAAAAGACCGTGCCCCACACAACGGAGACAACACCCACCAGCACCAATACCGTCATGAGCGATGTCAGAGCAAAAGCAAGTGCCATGCGCGAGGGATAGCTCATCGTTGGCCGTGAATCGGAACGAGGCGTGTTCCAACTAGCCTTGGAACCCGCCTCGCTCTCCTGCTTGTGCTTTTGTCCGATTTCAAAGCGCGCAGGTGTCATATGTGATTTCCCTATTTCTCGTCCGACTTATCGGTCTTGGCCGGAGCCTCGAAGCGATAGCCGACACCATGGACGGTGTAGAGCCACTTGGGCTTCTTGGGATCATCGCCCAGCTTGGCGCGAAGGTTCTTCACGTGGCTGTCGATGGTGCGCTCGTAACCCTCAAAGTCATACCCGAGCACTTTCTCGACCAGCTCCATGCGGTTATACACACGGCCGGGATGGCGGGCAAGCGTGGTGAGCAGCTTAAACTCGGAAGCCGTCAGATCGACTTCCTTGCCCTCGACCAAGATCTTGTGGCCCGAGATATCGATGACCAGATCGCCGAAGTCGAGCACCTCGACGGCGGGCTCGTCGGCCTGATGGGCACGGCGGAACAGAGCGCGAACACGGGCGACGAGCTCGCGCGGCGAGAACGGCTTAATCAGATAGTCGTCGGCGCCGAGCTCAAGACCGATAATACGGTCCTCAATCTCGCCCTTAGCCGTCAGCATGATGATGGGGACATCCGAGGTATCGCGAATGGTGCGGCAAACGCGCTCGCCGGGGATCTTGGGGAGCATAAGGTCGAGCACGACCAGGTCGAACTGATGCTTCTCGAACTCCTCGATCGCGGACTGGCCGTCGCCGACGCCCACAACCCAGTAGCCTTCGCGCTCGAGATAGGCAGCGACGGCGTCACGGATTGCCTTCTCATCCTCGACCAGCAGAATCTTTTTTGCATCTGAAGCCATAACACGGCCCCCCTGTCTCAATTAGCTAAGAACAAGCCCATTTTAACGCACCTGAGCCCGCCGGATGCCGCTATGACGCGGCAGCTCGGCGGGCGGTACTCACAATTACAACGCGTTTATTCCCCTGTTGGCGCCTTTTTAACCCCTCTAAGCTTAAAGAGAGAATAGGCGGGCCGTGACCGTCTCTGGTATACCCTGGCTGTTGCGCACCGTGGCGTACGTAAGGAATGAGTCCGATTTTCCCGCCGTAGCTGGATAATCGCCATACTCCAAAGCACGGTCGGGCGACAGCAGCGAGCCATAGGTCTTGGCAGAGGTGTCGATCAGGAAATGCGATGCCTGCACCTTAACAAGGTATTTATTCTTCTTGCCAGCCGCACATGCGAGCGGCTCGCGTGACAGGAAGAGGTACGGCCCTCCCTCATTACCGATATACGTGCCCATATTGCCCAAGCTGCCCACGCCACTATAGGTCGCCTCGATAGAAAACACGAAGGTATCGCCCATATATACGGCCTCGAAAGGCGAGACTGACGAGGGAAGAACTAGCTGGGCACGTTTGGTGTTGTTGCCGTCGGTCAGATCGATTGCCGTTATGCCGTAGTAGACGCCTTCGTCGTTGCGGACACGCGGCGAGATGGTCAAAATGCCGTCGCTCGCACGCGGGGCCGATGCAAAGCGGCCCGTCGATTTCCAAATTGTCTCGGCCTTGGATTCATCAAGCGAGCGACGATAGCAAAACGAATCACTACTCGTTTTATTGCCGCCTGCCGAAGGCATTTTATACCAGATGACTGATGACCCGAACGCCGTAAACAGTGGCGGATCATAGTCCTTGCCACCCCGATCGAGCTCAACCACGTCGCCAGAGAGCGAAGCGCCCGACAGATTTTGAGCGTAGAGTTTCCACGATGAATTGGCAAAGTTCATCTCGACCCACGCAAACACGCCATCGCCGGCACGGACATCGTAAAATGCATATCCCGTGCCCTCGATAGGATCCTCGATTAATGTGGTAAGCGAACCATCGCCCAGGTTGAGCACACCAAGCGTATTGGCATGCAGGGCAGAAGCAGGCGCCATCATCGCCGCGGCGTAATCGCCGTCGCAGTAGTACAGCAGCGTACCCAGAGGCAGCGTCCACGACGCCGCCGGCTCAAGATCGATGTCGACTGCCTCGTACTCATCCGTAATCGAGATGATTTTGGAATCGTCCTTGATAACCTGCGGCTCGCCGGCGGCATCATCGCTGGTGCCCGTTTTTTTCGAGCATCCGGCAAGCACTGTGGCAGCGCCCGCGGCAGCCCCTCCGAGCACAAAGCCGCGGCGCGATATTCCGTTCTTGACGTGGTCGGCGATACCCATTAGGCGATCTCGGCGCGAGCGGCCTCGATAGCGCGTGTAAGCTGGTCGGCGCAGGAGGTCTTTTTCATACCGCAGGTATTACCAGCGAGAACCTCGATTACACGATCGGCAGGAGCACCCTCGACCAGCTTAGAGATAGCCTTGAGATTGCCGTTGCAGCCACCGGTAAACTCGACGCCCACCACCTTGTTGCCGTCATCGGACAGGTCAAGGTGGATATTGCGAGCGCATACGCCCTGAGGCTTGTAATCAAAACTAATCATTGCGTTCCCCTCTCGTAAAGCAATTTCAGACGTCTATTATCCCCGTCCGAACCGATAAAGTATCGCGGGCACCGATTCAACATTCCCCAATGCGCAAACCGGCAACAGCAATACTAGCAATCTGCTTCCCGAGCGTGGACTTTTCGTTTCTCTTGATACATGTTGTGGTCAGCGATGTGGTAAATCTCGGTCAGTGTATAACCGGGTGCCTCTGCCGTCGCGACGCCAAACGACGCACTGACTGTCAGCACCTCATCGCTCGCAGCAGCAAGGCTGAGGCGAAGATCTTGCACTACTTCACATGCGGATTCGTGATCGGTGTGAGGGCAAATCAGCAAGAACTCGTCGCCACCAATGCGCATAGGCACATATTTCTCGCCTGCCGCCCGCCTCAATACAGACGCCGTACGCCGTAGCAGCTCATCGCCCATTTCGTGACCGTAGAGATCGTTGGTACGCTTGAGGAGATTGCAGTCCATCATGATCACACTCACGGGCAGGGACTCGTTCACCAGGTCGTCGCCAAGGGACTCAAGGTAATTTCTATTGCGAAGTCCCGTCAGCTTGTCCTGGAAAGAAAGCTCCTCGGCGCGCTTTGTCATCGAGATGTTATGCGTCGCCACGACGACCGACTCCAGTCGACCCTGCTCATCGCGGCGCTGTGGAACAACCTGCAGCGAATACCACGTACCTCGGCAGTCTCGTACCTCGGCATCCAAGTACGGCATGCCCTCCATACGATCCTGAAGCGTCTTTATATCTAAGAGCTCCATGACCGCCTCGCGACTTTCGGGGCTCACAATGTCTCGGCAAACCGTTGCAAAAAAGTCATATGCCTCGGTGTGCTCGGCAAATATCTTCGCCACCGATGGCGACATGTTAATCCCCTCGATCTCGAGCGTGTCGAGATGCAACAGGAGGGTCGACTCATACGTGGAACTGATGGCATTGATGATGCCGAGCTGCTTGTCCTTTTCGGCCAAATTGCGACGATCGGCGACGATACGCACCAACAGCACTACAACCAAAAACACCAGGAACGCCAGCACGCCGACAGCGATAAATGAAATCCTGCCCGACATGACCTCAGATTTGGGATAGAGCGCAAACAGGCGATAGTCCTCATACGCCGCACGCACGGCATACCAGGTACTTCCCCGATATTCGACACGTGTTAGACCTTCGTCTTTCCAATCAATTCCGCTATCGGCAAGAAGCCGGGCGAGAGCTATATCGACGGTCGAATCGTTTGAAGAAACGATTTGCGCATCGCGCATCACGAACACCGTTGGGCTCTGATGGAATGTGTTGTTCACGAGCACGTCGGCGATCGTATACGAATAATCATCGGCGGGCTCGGGCGCAAGCGATCGATACCCCAGCGCTACGCCATCACCGTACGGAACAACACTCACGGCAAAGTCGACATCTCGACGCTCAACGACCGTCGAGTAGGACACCTTGGAGCCTCGGTACATCGATGCGACCGACGAACAGGCAAGCTCCTCTCGCCATAGCATCAGCGGATCGCGACCGTCGATATCGTAATGAGCGGCCATATGACCGTCGGCGTCCATGACCAACATTCCCGAAAGGTGCTCGGTATGGACGTACTCCTCGACGAGATCATCGTTGACTTCAACGTGATCAGGTGGCAAGAACGTCGCAAACGACTCGAGCGCGGCATCCAAATTGTGCGTCGCCTCGGTTTTTCTTCCCTGTTCATATCGGTCATATTTTTCGCAGGCGTTTTTTAAAAACACCATGGTTTCCTGGCCAAACCCAAGCGTTTTATCGAGACAGCGATGCGTACCGACCACATACAGCAGACCCAACAAAACAGCGCTGGCCACAACGCAGATAGCCGCGGTGACTAATGCCTTTCGGCGCAAGCGGCGCTCATCATTTGTCATGATTCCGCTCCTTGCCCGTCCGTCGTCGCCCTTGCCTTGTACTTGCCCACAATGCGCTCAATCGTGCCATCTCGATCCATCTCGAACAGCACGGTATTGAGGTTTTTGACGTACTCCCCCTCATAGCCGTCCTTAAACGCGACGCCAAGGTCGACCGTCATAACGTTGTCGGCGAACACACGATACAGGCCGGGATACTGGGCGACGAGCCGGTCGAGCGATTGGACGTCCGCCATCCAACAGTCAACATACCCCTTGACGAGGGCGGCTTTGCAGAGTTCGGCGGAGCCATATGATTTGATATGCACGTCCGACGAGATTTCCAGATCGCCTGCAAGCAATCGGCGTTCACTCACCGAACCGGCAATCACCGCAACAGTCTTGCTGCCATCGAGATACGCCAAGGACTTGATACCACTCGTTTTCTTGGTGGCAACCGAAACCGTCAAGGTTAGATACGGCTCGGTCCAGTAATACTCGTCTTCGCGATAACAGGGTGAATAGTCGCACCACAGGCAATCGATCTCGCCGTTTTTGAGCAGGCGGTCACGATCATTCCAAGATATGTCGATGAATTGCGGCTTGATTCCCGCGCGCTTGCAAGCCTCGCGAGCGATATCGATATCGATACCAGCGTAGTCGCCCGTGGTATCGATATACACATAGGGATCGTTATCCGTAACGCCAATTTTGAGTACCGGGAGGTCCTTGTCAGCTTCATTCGGGGAGGGAGCGCTGTTTCGAACGGTATACGTCAGGACGACCGCACAGACGGCAGCAAGAAGTATGAGCACGGACGAGACGATGGCGGCTCGTTTGATACGTCTGGGCACACGGCTCTTTTCATCGAAACAGCAGATAAGGTTCATTTTATTACCAGGGGGCCAGTGCAACAGCGAAAAAAGCGCCTTGCCCAAGACGGGCAAGGCGCCAATGGTTGAAATGCATCCGCAGGCGGTCGAATTAGGTCAACCCTACTCGAAGCTCAGCTGCTCCCGAATGCACCCCCGACCGCTGCCTCGTTCAGGCCGTTGGCGCCGACCGCGTATCTGGCGGTTTCCGACGCGCCGCACTGCACGCGACACACGGGCTGAAGTCTTTAACGGAAAAGCCCCGTTAGTAAGACGAGTTACCAACAGGGCTTGGACTGAAAGGTCGCGCTTAAACGAGAGGGGCGCCCTAACGCTCGAGACGTTTGCGCATAAGCGCGAAGGCAATCAACGAAGCGCCGGCAACGGCCATAATAAAGGCGACGGCAGGGGCCTGATCGCCCGTATTGGCGAGCGCACCCTTAGTAGTCTTAGTAGACTTTTTGGTCACCTTGGTCGTCGTCTGCTGACCAGGCTGGGACGGCGTCACGGGCTGCGTAGGCTGAGCCGGCTCCCCATTGGCCTCCTCGCCCGTCACCACGTACGTCGAGAAGTGGCTCGTGCGGAAGCAGAGGTAGTCCCCCTCGATCCACGTATCCATAGCCTGGGTGGAACCATCCTCAGCAACGTAGAGCACCTTGAGATTGGTGAGCGCCTTCATGGCGGCAGTCATCTTGACACGGACGATGAAGGACATGCCTTCGTAGTCCTCGATAACCTCGCCGTCCTTGAGAAGCTTGATATCGAGCTTATCGGCAACCTTGGTACTCCCCTGCTCAAGGCCGGAAATTGTAGCATTGGCGGCGTCGGTAAGATTTGTCGGTTCCTCGACCACAAGAGAGATGCTGTTGTTCTGGGCAATGCCGGCAGCGGCGTTGTTCTCGGCGCTTACGCTAACGTCCGTTCCGTCGCTACCTGCAACGCCCGCAATGGTCCTCGCCGCTACAGTAACGGTACAGGTCGTTGTTTTGTCACCACAAGTGGCGGTGATCGTGGCGGTACCGGCCTTAAGCGGCGTCACGACGCCGTCTTTGACCGTAGCGATCGACGAGTCGCTGGAGGCCCAGCTCACCGTCGTATCGTCTGCATCGACAGGACTCACCGTTGCGGAGAGCTTTACGGAGGCATCACCGACGGTAAAGGACAGGCTCGTCTTGTCGAGCTCGACTTTCTGGACGGGGTTGGTCACGGTCACCGAGACGGTTTGGGAGAGCGATTCTGCAGTAATGACAAATGAGCCAGAACCGGTCTTGAGGGCGGTAACGGTGTAGGAGCCATCGCCGTTGTCGACAACCTTAAACGCCTTCGAAGCGCCCGTGTTATCCAGAGCAAGCTTGGTCTCGTCGACCTCGCCCGCAAGGGCTCCAACAAGAGAAATCTTCACGGTGCGCTCTTCGCCCTTCTTGAGGTTAAGAGCGGTCTGGTCGACCGTAAGGTTCGTTGCGGGGTTGGAAACAGTCACCGCGCAATCCTGAGAATAGGTGCCATCTTCGGTCGAAGCAGTGATGGTTGCAGCGCCCTTGGAAACAGACGTCACTTTGCCGGTTTGATCGACCGTAGCGACGCTGTCGTTACTGGACTTCCAGACAACCGTCTGGTCAGCCTCCGCGGGAACGACCGTTGCCTTTAAGCTGCTCGGTTGCAGCGCCCACAAGCGTGACCTTCTGCTTATCGAGTGTGATACCCGTTGCAGGTTGAATAACCGTCACCTTGCACGTGGCGCTATACTCGCCGTCCTCAGTGGTAACGGTGATCGTGGCAGCACCGGCCTTGACCGGGGTCACGACGCCGCCCGCAACCGTGGCGACCTCCGGGTCGCTCGAAGACCAGGACACATTCTTATTCGTTGCATTGTTGGGCTCAACCGTTGCGGTCAACGTCGAGGGCTCACCGCCCACAGCAAGCTTAAGATTCGACGCGCTGAGACTGACGCTCGAGACCCTTACTACCGGAGTGGTTACCGTAATTGTATCCGTGGTTGCAGAGACTCCATCAACTGTTGCCGTGATCGTGGCATTACCGTCACCGACAGCGATAACAAGACCGTTGCCATCGACGGTAAGGACGCTCTCGTTAGAAGAGGACCAGACAACCTTACTGGCCTTATCGTCAGGGGAAACCTTTGCCTTCAACTGCTGAGTCGTGCCCTTGTCCATAGATGTTGAGTAACCATCCGTAATGGAGACCGTAGTTTTTGCAGGTTCCTCGCCCGGCTTGACGACGTGAACGGTCATAGTGTCGCAGAGACGACCACCCAAGTACATTGAAACCGTTGCATCGCCGTAACTATGAGGCACTAAATACCCCAAGTAACTGCCACCATTAAACATCGGTCCTTTTACCTCGAGGACATCGGGATTATCTGAAGCGAAAGAATACTTTGCGCCGGCATAGGAGTCCATCAATTCCTCAGCGCTTTTGCTCAGCACGCCCTTTGGATATTCAAACCCCCTGTCACATTCCAGCCAAAGCCAATCTTTGGATATACTATCTGAACTGACCTCACAGGGAAATGTATAATCGCTCGACACAAACTTAGCCTTCGAAAGGCTCACTTCCGCAGGGTCGACAACCTCTATCTCAAAGGGATGGTCATTGCCAAGGCCATCACGAGCATGAGCCTTAACGGTGCCAGGCTTTATTGCCTTAAACGAGTTTTCACCATCGGTAAGCTCAACAACATCGCTGCTTTCTAGAGAATAGGTTACAGAGCTAACGAGCGCATCCCAATGTGCACGCTGGCATGCCTTCAGTGCTTCATTTGGGGAAACGTTGAGAATGGCAGAAAGATAAGAGCTGTCCCCAACCAGCATCTTTTGTTTTTTGTTCCCACGCTCATTGAATCCAGGCTCCTGATTCTCGGTTACAACATCACATAGCTTCTTCGTCTCGGTCTCGCCGTTGCAATAGTCGACAAGAACCTTGGCCTCTTTTGCATCTTTCGCCAACGCCTCGAGTTGCAAAGAAGCGCTTAGCTCAGAAGTTCCATATGAATAATAATTCGAATTCACCCTTGCCTGAACTTTGGAATCCTTTGAGGGATCTTCCTTTATTTCAAAATATGTAGCCGCACGGGTCTCGTCCTTGGGGCGAACGTAAACTGTCCCCTCTAGCAATGCATAGTGCGTGTTCCCGCATTTTTGCGGACAATCATCCGTGTAACCCAGCGTTGCAGTCGTTGTCGTCGCACCGGATTGGTCATAGGATACGAAACTCACCTTAATTGGATTGAGATTAGCCACGCTCTTAATCTTAAGAGAACCGTTTAAACTCTCGTCAGCCCTGCTCTTCATGGTTATAGTCGTTGTGCCGACTTTGGTGGGACTAATTGTCAACACCCAATCACGTGATTTATAGCTCACTTTAGCGATATCCTCATCAGACGATGTGATATCGATATCACTAGGGTCAATGGGCGCCCATTCGTGATTTTTATTAAAAAAGGAAAGCCTTCCTTTCACCGTCTGTCCAACAGCGACATCAAATTCTGACCACACATCGCCTGTAGACGAATCGTATGGGAGAAACGATGCACCCATGGAACCATCCTGCGACTCCAGCATGACAGCATCCGCATGCGGGGCGGCCACCGTCAGCCCAAACGTTGCCGCCGTTAAAGCAACGCAGATGCCTGCGGCTATCCTCCAAAACCCTTTTCTCATTCCCCTAAGTCCAATCTCTCGTGAAAAACGCAGCATTCTCCCACACCTTAAAATTGGCTTAAGGATACCCCCCCCCCCAACGAGCACTTGCAAGCTAACGTTTGCCAGAAGGGGCAAATTAACGGCAAGCGACATTTCTGCAATATACCATCACCCGCTGAAGTGTGACTTTCCCGACGCTCCCACGCAAAAGCCCCGTTGATAAACGCGTTACCAACGGGGCTTGGGCTGAAAGGCCGAGCTTCAACGGAGGCCGAAATTAAACTGATCGGTTTGACTTCGTCCCCAATCGATCAGTTAGAACTCGAGCTGCTCCAGACGATCGAAGACCGTGTCGATGCGGGTGAGGAAGTCCCACGGATCAAAGATCTCGTCGAGCTTCTCCTGGCTGACGGTGCAGCGCGGATCAGCCTCGAGACGCTCCTTAAAGGTGGGACCGGAGACGCAATCCTGCACCTCGTGCCAGGTAGCCATGGCGTTTTCCTGCACGATCGCATAGGCATCTTCGCGGGTGATGCCCGTATCGACGAGGGCCAGCAGGACCTTGGAGGAGAAGATGAGACCGCGAGTCTTGTTGAGGTTGGCCATCATGCGAGCCGGATACAGCTGCAGGCCGTCGATAACGCGAATGAGACACTGGAACATGTGGTCGAGTGCGATAAAGCTATCGGCCTGGGCGACGCGCTCGGCAGAGGAGTGCGAAATGTCGCGCTCATGCCACAGGGCGACATTGTCGAAAGCGACCTGGGCGTTGGACTTCACGACACGCGACAGGCCACAGACCTTCTCCATGGTGATCGGGTTGCGCTTGTGCGGCATGGCGGAGCTGCCCTTTTGACCCTTGCGGAACGGCTCCTCGGCCTCGAGCGTATCGGTCTTCTGCAGATTGCGAACCTCGGTAGCGATGCGCTCGCAGGTGGCCGCCGTGGTGGCGAGGACGCCGGCGAGGTAGGCATGATGGTCGCGGGAGATGACCTGCGTGGACAGCGGGTCGTGGACCAGACCCAGGTGCTCGCAGACATATTCCTCGACAAACGGCTCGATGGAACTGTACGTGCCGACCGCGCCCGAGATGGCACCGAAGGCAACATTCTTGCGGGCGTCCTCAAGACGATCCAGATCGCGCTTGAGTTCCCAGGCCCAAGAGCCGAACTTCATGCCGAAGGTCATCGGCTCGGCGTGGATGCCATGAGTGCGGCCGGCACAGAGCGTGTTGCGCTCCTCAAAGGCGCGACGCTTGCAAATCTCGCCGAGCTTCTTGACGTCCTCGATGATCAGGTCGCAGGCCTGGGTGAGCTGGTAGCACAGAGCCGTGTCGCCCAGATCGGAGCTGGTCATGCCATAGTGAACCCAGCGGCTGGGCTTGGGGTCGCCCTCGGGAACATCGGCGTCGATGTACTCCTTCATGTTGGTCAGGAAGGCGATGACGTCGTGGCGCGTGACCTCCTCGATCTCGTCGACCTTTGCCTTCTCAAAGTTGGCATGGTCGCGAATCCACTGGGCTTCGTCTTTAGAAATGCCGATCTTGCCGAGCTCCGCCTGGGCCTCACAGGCCAGGACCTCGATCTCCTGCCAAATGGCGTACTTGTTCTCGAGGGAGAAGATGTGTCCCATCTCCGGGCGGGTATAGCGATCGATCATAGCGGCTCCTTTTTGGTTATTGGCACGTTGGTCGTAACCCAACCATTGTACCGTGCGCAGGTGCAAGTATGGGCAGCAGGCATTAACCTAACATTTTGGAATTGGAGCGGGCAACGGGACGTCCGCGTATTTGCTTCGCAAATCCGCACCGGCTGCGGTCGATCTCCTCGGATTCACGGAGACGATGGGGAAGACTTTGTTGAATTGGCCGCCCCAAAGTCTCCCGCGCTCGATGGAGCGGGCAACGGGACGTCCGCGTATTTGCTTCGCAAATCCGCACCGGCTTCAGGCGCCTGCCGGCGCCTTCGCCTGCTCGCTACAAACGCTTCGCGTTTGTTTTACGCTCGCACCCTGGCGGGTTCGAGTCCCGGCGCTTTATTGAAAAAAGCACGGCACCGGAACGGTGTCGTGCTTTTACTTTTTCTGGAGCGGGCAACGGGACTCGAACCCGCGAGTGTCAGCTTGGGAAGCTGATGCCTTACCACTTGGCGATGCCCGCTTGTGTGTTGGCTAGTATAACGCGGTTGTCTTGTTCGATACAAGGGTGGTGATGCTTGTTTTAGCTGTGGAGATTCGTTTGAAAATCGCGTCAATCGTGGAGATGAGGACCTTTGTCTTTCTTTTCTTACCATCTTCTACCTGTACTTTTATCTGATTGTTGTATTTGAGCTCGATTTGTCAGAAATCGGGCAAGCTTTTGGTCAGCTTCTGGTACTTACCCGCATGAACCATGGCGGTAGCCTCATCCCAAGCGCCGCGGCCTCCCCGTGCGGCGCACGAGGGATAAGGAGCAGCCATGTCCAACGCACCCACGCACTCTGTCCACAGCGCAATCGCAACAGGTCCGCTGCTCCTGCTCCTCTTCCTGCTGTTCGGCTGCCTGGCACCGGGAGCCGCATTTGCCGTCGATGGCTACGACCAGCTCGGCTTCCGTACTATTAGCGATGATTGTGGGCCCTTCTTCATCGGCAAGTATGAAGCTCAAGACGCCTCGATTGCCTACTGCATGAACCAGGAACGCCCCGGGCCCACCAAGCCGGGCGGTCCATGGCTCAACTTTGATCAAGGCTGGGTGTGGCTCGACGACGAGTTCGCGGCAATCGTTTGTCACGGATATCCTACCGCCACGTCGTTTGGCGGTTACCATCTTTCACCCGATCGCGCCCGCGCCGCCACCCAGCTTGCCGTATGGATGCTCAACGGCACTACCCATGTCGACGGCACCTACTCCTACACGACCGCTCAGGGCAAAACCAAGAGTGGGCACTTTACCGCCGACAATGAAGTCGTGGCGGCTGCGCGGTGGCTCCACGACAGCGCAAAATCAGGAAGCATCAAAGCCGCTCCGCACCGCGCGCGGCGCTATCTAGGAACCGTATCGGGCGGCAGCAGACGTCAAGACATGCTCTATGTACTGCCGGCGGTCTCTGTTTCCTTCCAAAAGCAGTCTGCAAACGCTGCCATTACCAGCGGAAACAATACTTATCAGTTTGACGGGGCAACATTCGATGTTTTTGAGAGCGCCAGCGGCGCGCGTGTCGGCACCGTCCAGATGGACAGCAACGGTCGAGCGCAGGCAACACTCCTACCCAACACGGCATACTACCTAGTTGAGACAACAGCGCCAGCTGGTTATATCCCCCCGGCACGATCACATTGCCTTTACCACGACGGATAACGGCGGATACGTCACCATTGATGAACAACCCGGCACCATTACCTTGCGCATTGTAAAGCTCGACGCCGCAACGAATGCAGGCCCCCAAGTTGGGGCTTCGCTCGCAGGAGCAGAATTCGTGTGCGTATCGCAATCAACCCCTGGATGGACACAAACTCTCAGGACCGATGAAAGCGGTCGAGCTACCCTCACCGATGTCCCCCTGGGAACCTTTACCATCTATGAATCGAAGGCGCCCGAGGGCTACCTGCCATCCAACGACAGCTGGTCCTATACCGTTAGAGCCGACCAGCTCGGTGATTCAGGCGTGGTCGAGATCGAATCTCGCGTTTCCGATATCCCCATTGCGTTTAACCTTGAGATTTCCAAATTCAAGGATTACGGCAATAGCGACCAATCCGGCCTGGAGCAGCCGGCGGGTGGTGTTGTCTTTGAGGTTGTCAGCAACAGCTCTCAGCAGGTTGTTGGCACACTGACCACAAACATCTACGGCTTTGCCTCCACCAAAGATCAGCCCGAAGCATGGTTCGGCACAGGCAAGCGACCCGCCGGTGTCCACGGAGCCATCCCATACGACCGTGCCGGCTACACGGTTCGCGAGGTTCCGGAAACCGTCCCCGAGGGTTTTAAACGTGCAGGGGAATGGACCGTCGGGGCCAATCAGATTTCCGACGGCGCCGAGCTTCAATATATCGTGGACAACCACGCTCTGTCGACGCATCTCCAGATTGTAAAACGCGATGCCCAAACAGGCGCCTCTGTTCCCCTAGCCGGATTCACCTTCCAACTCCTCGACAGCAATCACGAACCTGTCTCACAAACTTGCTGGTATCCAGCACATAACGTAATGGACACCTTTACGACTGACGCGACCGGGACCGTCACACTGCCCGAATCGCTCGTGCCGGGCACCTATTATGTACGCGAAACCTCGGCCAAAGAGCCCTATCTTGTCGGCGAAGAAATCGAGGTAAACATACCCGCCGACATGAACCTAACGCCCGTTGCAATCGCCTCGTATTATGACCACGCCGCGACCGGAAATATCAGGATCGTTAAAACCGATGCCGTAGACGGCAGCAGCCTCGCGGGCGCCATCTTTGAGATCCGTGCCTCGGGTGATATCGTGCGCCCCGACGGTAGCATTGCCGCACTCGACGGTGAGACTGTCGCTACCGTCACGACGGATGAAACTGGAGAAGCACGCGCGGACAACCTCCCACTGGGATCTGGCACCGCACGCTACGAGGTTGTCGAGACTCAAGCGCCGGCAGGCTTCTTGCTCGATCAGACAACCCATATTGTCGACCTTACTTATGCCGACCAGAAAACACCCGTTGTAGAAGCACGGCTTAACGTATCCGACGATTACACCAAGGTTGATATCTCCAAGGTCGATGCAAGCGGTGAGCAGGAAGTAGAAGGCGCACGGCTCACCTTATATGGTCCCGATAAAACCGAAATAGACTCCTGGACCTCATCCGACAAGCCACACCGCGTCGAACATCTTTCACCCGGCACCTACTCGTTGCGCGAAATGATGTCTCCGCGGACCTATGACCTTGCCGAGGAGATAACGTTTGAAATAAAGGATGCGGGAGAAGTCCAATCCGTCGCGATGAAGGATGCGCCCATCGAGATCAAGGGGCAGGTCGACAAGCGTCAGGAACTTGTCCAACCTATCGAAAAGGGCCTGTTGGCTAACGGCGATGGTAAAAACCGTGCCGCGATGCAAACCAATACGGATGGGCTTTTCTCCTATACCATCGACGCTCGAAACGATTCAACTACCTGGGTTGATGAGTTTACAATTACCGATGATCTTGAGTGTGCCGAGGACGATACGGCGAGATTCGTCTCAATCGAAACCCCCGTCGCCATCGGCGACCTCAATGGTCTGTGCAACGTGTGGTATCGCACGACGCCGTTGGACTCGACAGACGTCGATGAGCCGGCAAACGCGACACTTGACGATGGGCACGAAAATCCTTGGCTTGAGTCCGACGAAGTAAGGGAAAGTCTGGGTGAGGATTGCCGCCTCGTCGATTACGACGGTTGGCACCTCTGGAAGGCGGATGTCTCGACCACGGAATCCACCACACTCGAGGCGAAAGAACTCGACCTTGCATCCAATACCGTCGTGACGGGCATTCGCATTGAATACGGTGCGGTAGCCGCCGACTTTACGACTCGAAGCGATGCGGATTCTTGGACCCGCGATGATCTCAAAGATGAGCACGACGACCTTGACGATGCCAAAGCAATCCTTGGCACAGACGCTCGGGGCGCAATCGTGCACATGCAGGCGACGCCGGCTTATACGCCCCAAACCGCACTCACCAACAGCGCACGCGTCGATCTTTGCCGCAACGGCGGCGGCGATAAACTTGAGTCACATGACGAGGACCGTGTCATTCAACGCTGCACCCTACCGCAGGACCTACCGGCAACAGGATCAGTTCCCATCGCCGCTTGCATCACCGCGCTCCTGACCTCGGGTGCCGCAGCCCTATGGTTCGCTCGCCTTAGGTCGACCCCAAAGAA
>CAJMNK010000035.1 GCA_905214905.1 uncultured bacterium
AGCGGCGCGCCTGACTGACGTACCGGGTTGCCGTTCTTAAAGTAGACTGCGGAGGTTTCTGGAATATTAACCAGCGGGTAATCCGAGGCCGGGCTGTCCATCGGCATCAGCAGCGGATCAAGCAACTGAGCGGCAGGAATATCCTGCGCCGCCGCCTCATCGACCAGCGCCTGCAGCTGCTGAGCCAGATGGTGGAGGAGTATCAGGCCGACGGGGTGATCGACGTCATTTTGCAGGCCTGCCATACCTATGCCGTGGAATCGCTGGCGATTAAACGCCATCTGCGCCAACAGCACGATCTTCCTTACATGGCGATTGAAACCGACTATTCGACAGCGGACCTCGGCCAGCTCAGCACCCGCGTCGCCGCCTTTATCGAAATGCTGTAAGGAGCTGGCGTGAACTATACGGTTGGCATTGATTCCGGCTCCACCGCCACAAAAGGCATCCTGCTGGCGGACGGCGTCATCGTGCGCCGCTTCCTCTGCCCCACCCCCTTTCGCCCCGCCGACGCCATCCACGAGGCCTGGGAGACACTGCGCGCTGGCCTCATGGAGACGCCTTTTTTAACCCTCACCGGCTATGGCCGCCAGCTGGTGGATTTTGCCGATAAGCAGGTGACGGAGATCTCTTGTCACGGCCTCGGCGCCCGCCTGCTGGCGCCGGACACCCGCACGGTGATTGATATCGGCGGCCAGGACAGCAAAGTCATCCAGCTGGACGCCGGGGGCAACCTCAGCGACTTCCTGATGAATGACAAATGCGCCGCCGGCACCGGCCGCTTTCTGGAAGTCATTTCACGCACCCTCGGCGCCAGCGTCGAACAACTGGACGCCATTACCGACGGCGTGGAACCGCACGCCATTACCAGTATGTGCACGGTGTTTGCCGAAAGCGAGGTTATCAGCCTGATCGGTCGCGGTGAGCCGCGCGAGAACATTGCGCGTGGCGTGATCGATAGCGTGGTCTCGCGCGTGGCGACCATGGCCGGGCAGGCCGCGGGCGCCCCGTACTACCTGACCGGTGGCCTGTGCGAGAACGCCTTCGTGGTGGAGCGGCTGGCAGCGCTGCTGGGGTCGCCGGTCACCACCTCGCCCCAGGCCCGCTTTGCCGGTGCCATCGGTGCGGCGATTCGCGCACAGGCGCTCAATTAATGCATCCGCTGCAGGCTCGCATTCATGCGTATACTGGGAGAAAATGATTGACCGATGAGAGGAGGTATCGATGGCTGACGATCAGATTAAGCTCACGTCTATGACTGCCGCGAGCGGTTGAGCCGCTAAGTTGGCTCCCGGAGCCCTCGCCCAGGTCCTGGGCGACTTACCCAATGTGCATAACGACAACCTGCTCGTGGGGTTCGATACCTCCGACGATGCGAGCGTTTTCCGCGTTGGCGAGAACTTGGGTCTCGTGCAGTCCATCGACTTCTTCCCGCCGATGGTCGACGATCCCTATCTGTTCGGCCAGATCGCCGCGGCCAACTCGCTGTCGGACATCTACGCCATGGGCGGGCGGCCGAGCCATGCCATGAACTTGCTGTGCATTCCCAATTGCCTGGGCGTTGAGGTTGCCGGGCAGATTCTGGCGGGTGGCGCCGACAAGTGCGTCGAGGCCGGCTGCTCCATCGCGGGCGGTCATACCATCAACGACGACGAGCCCAAGTATGGCCTGTCCGTGAGCGGCTTTGTCGCGCTCGACCGCATGCTCGCCAACAGCGGCGCGCACGTGGGCGATGTTCTGCTGCTGACCAAGGCGGTCGGCTCGGGCATCATCACCACGGCCATTAAGGGCGAGCTCATCGAGCAGGACGAGGCCGCAGCCATGTTTGACTCGATGCGCACCCTCAACGAGGCGCCGATTCGTCTGGCCGAGGGACTTGAGCTTCACGGCTGCACCGATGTCACGGGTTTTGGCTTGATCGGGCACGCGTGCGAGATGGCCGAGGGCTCGGGTGTGCAGATCGAGCTTACGTCGGGGGCGGTGCCGCTCTTTGATCAAGTGCTCGACATGGCACGTCTGGGCATTATCCCCGCGGGTTCCTACCGCAACCAGGACTTCTTTGGCCCGCGTGTGGCTGCCGACGAGGACCTGGAGCCGGGTATGTTAGATGCGCTGTACGATCCGCAGACCTCGGGTGGTTTGCTCATCGCGGCGCCCGCGGCGGATGTGGTTGAGCTTGCGCGTCGCCTGGATGCCGAGGGGCGCGTTGCCGCCGTTGTCGGTCGCGTGTGCGAGGCGGAGCCGGGCGGTCCTGCCGTCCACGTTGTTCGCTAGCCCGCACGTTTATGTAACTGTTTACCGTTCTCTAGAACGGTTCTTTCGAAAGGATTTGCTATGTCTACCAAAATTGAAGTCAATGCCATGGGCGATGCCTGCCCGCTGCCCGTCGTCAAGACGCTTAAGGCACTCAAACAGCTTGATGGCGAGGGCGCCGTCGTGACCTCGGTCGACAACGAGACCGCCGTCAAGAACATCTCCAAGATGGCGCAGGAGAAGGGCTGCACGGCCTCGGTCGAGAAGATTTCGGACGCCGAGTGGCACGTGACTGTCGCGACCGCCGGTGCCGTGGCCGTTGCAGACCCCGAGCAGGACGGTGCCGCTTTCTGCGACGCCAGCGCCGGCAAGGGCAAGCTCGTCATTTCCGTCTACACCGATTGCATGGGCCGTGGCGACGACGAGCTGGGCCACAAGCTCATGAAGGCGTTTATCTTCGCCGTGACGCAGCAGGAGGAGCTGCCCGCGACCATGCTGTTCTACAACGGCGGCGCCAAGCTCACCGTCGAAGGCTCGCCGGTGCTCGATGACCTGAAGGGCCTGGCGGAGCAGGGTGTCGAGATTCTCACCTGCGGTACCTGCCTCGACCACTATGGCATTAAAGACCAGCTTGCGGTGGGCGAGGTCACCAACATGTACGTGATCGTGGAGAAGATGGAGCAGGCCGTGCGCGTCGTGCGCCCGTAGCGTATTGGTTGGAGTTGCCATGAGGGAGAAGCGCCCGGCGCTTGTCATCACGTTTCCCACCACGGCGGCCGCCATGGGCTGCGAGTCCCTGTGCATTGAGCGCGGCCTTCCTGGGCGAACGATTCCCGTGCCCGGGGAGGTCGCTGCCGGCTGCGGTCTGGCGTGGAAGGCGTTGCCTGCCGATGAGGAGCTGCTGCGCAGCGAGCTTGCCGCGGCGGGCGTTCCCACCGAGGGCTATACCGTGATTGATATGTGGGAGGTCGTGCGATGATCTACCTGGATAACGCGGCGACGACCATGCACAAGCCTCAGACGGTCATCGATGCCGTGACGCAGGCGATGTGCTCGCTCGGCAATGCCGGGCGCGGTGCCACGTCGGGTGCCCTCGATGCCGCTCGTACGATTCACGCTTGCCGTACCAAGCTCGTGCGCCTTTTGGGCTGCCCGAGGGCGGACCATGTGTGCTTTACGCCCAACTCCACGGCGGCGCTCAACACCGCCATCAATGGCGTGGTGCGTCCCGGTGACCGCGTGGTCACGACGGTGCTTGAGCACAACTCGGTGCTGCGTCCGCTCAATCGCTTGGCGACGGAGCAGGGTGTGACGGTTGAGCATGCGGGCTGCGACGCGAACGGCGCGCTCGACTACGACGAGCTCGAGCGGTTGGTCACGCCCGGTACGCGTGCCGTGGTGGTGACGCACGCTTCCAATGTGACCGGCAACGCGGTCGACGTTTCGCGTGTGGCTGCCATCGCCCATGCGGCTGGCGCGTTGGTGATCGTCGATGCCTCTCAGTCTGCCGGTACGGCGCATATCGATATGCAGGCCATGGGTCTCGACGTCGTGTGCTTTACCGGCCACAAGGGGCTCATGGGACCCCAAGGCACCGGCGGGCTGGCCGTGGTGGAGGGCATTGACGTGGCGCCGTGGGCCATGGGCGGCACGGGCGTGCACAGTTTCGATGCGCTGCAGCCGCTTGAGTGGCCCACGCGCCTTGAGGCGGGCACGCTCAACGGCCACGGCATCGCGGGACTTTCCGCAGGTCTCGACTTTATCGAGGCGCAAGGCGGGGTCGAGGCGATCGCGGCGCATGAGCGGGCACTGGCGGATCGCTTTCTCGCTGGCGTGCGCGAAATCCCGGAGATCAAGCTCTACGGCGCCTTTGACCAGCCGTCGCGCTCGGCGATCGTCTCACTCAACGTGGGCGATATCGACTCTGCCGAGATCTCGGACGCGCTCATGCAGGGGTGGGGGATTGCGACGCGCTCCGGCGCCCATTGCGCTCCGCTCATGCACCGCGCGCTGGGAACCGAGCGCCAGGGTGTCGTCCGCTTCTCGTTTGGGTATTTCAACACGGACGAGGAAGTTGACGCCGCGATTGAAGCTTTGCGCGATTTAGCTTGCTAAAGCGTATATACTTGCGGGATGGGTCTTTTGCCCGTCCCGTTTTTGTTTCGACCCGAAAGGTGGTCCCATGGCCTCATCCGCGCCGCGCGGCCTGCGCTCCGACCATGTCGTTACCGTCGGTATTGCGCTGTTCTCGATGCTCTTTGGCGCCGGCAACCTTATTATTCCGCCGCTGCTGGCGCTGCAGGCAGGTTCTGCCACGCCGGTCGCCATGCTCGGCTTTCTCATTGCCGCCATCGGCCTGCCCGTCATGGGCTTTATCGCCGTGGCACTTGCCGGAACGGCGCGCGAGCTTGCCGGCCGCGTGCATCCCAAGTTCGGCGAGTTCTTTGTCGCGGCGGTGTATCTGGCTATCGGTCCGTGCCTGGCCATTCCGCGCACGAGCTCCACGGCCTTCGAGATGTTGGTGCCGCTGCTGCCCGAGGGCGTCTCGCTCGGCACGGCTCGCCTGGTGTTTGCCGTCGGCTTCTTTGTCATCGCGTTTGCGCTCACGCTGCGCCCGGGCGTCATCACGCGCGTGCTCGGCCGCATTACGGGTCCCGCGCTCATCGCCCTTATCGTATTGGTCGTGGGCGCTGCCGTGGTCTCGCCGCTGGGTCCCGCTGCCGCGCCGCAGGCTCCCTATAATGCCGGTGCTGCCGTGCAGGGCTTTTTGACCGGCTATCAGACCATGGACCTGCTTGCGTCGCTCGCCTTTGGCATCATCATCGCCGAGACCATCCATGAGCTGGGCGTTACCGATGACAAGCGTGTGGCCTTCGAGATTTCGCGCTCCGGTGTGATCGCCGGCGTGCTCATGGCCATCATCTATTGCGGCTTGGCACTTGCCGGTATGCAGCTCGGCACCGTGATGCCCGACGCCACCAACGGCGCTGCAATCCTTGCTCGTTCGGCCTCCATGCACTTTGGCCTTGCCGGCACGGTTGTGGTATTTGCGATTTTCTTCCTCGCCTGCATGAACGTGTGCATCGGCCTCATCAGCTGTTGCTCGCGCTACTTCTGCGAGACGTATGTGGTCGAAGGGGGAGCAGAGGCTTCTGAGGAGGCCATGCGCCGCCCCTTTGCGGTTCTCGCCTTTGTGTTCGCGGCGTTTTCGTGCGTGCTCTCCAACGTGGGCCTCGACGTGATTCTTATGTTCTCGGTGCCTATGCTCAATGCTTTGTATCCCGTTGCCATTGTGCTGGTACTGATGGGCCTGGTGCACGGCTTTTGCGACGCGCATCCGCAGGTGTGGGTCTGGGTCGGCGGCGTTGTCGCGGTGCAGAGCGTAATCACTTCGGTCCGCGATGCGTTCTTTGCAGGCGCGTGGCTGCCGTTCGATGCGTTGCCGCTGGCAGATATCGGTGCCGCGTGGGTGCCGGTTGCCGTGGTGGCGTTTTTGATTGGCCTGCTCCATAGTCGTTTTGTCGCACATTCGAGGAGCTAAGGCATCAATGCTTGCGCAGGCGGGGAGTCTCCCCTATAATTTCCTTCGCTTTGGGACACGCAAGGTTTAGACCTTAGCTGCTCAACACCTTCGGGACGTGGCGCAGTTTGGTAGCGCGCCTGCTTTGGGAGCAGGATGTCGCAGGTTCAAATCCTGTCGTCCCGACCATATCTTGCGGGCGTAGTTCAATGGTAGAACCCCAGCCTTCCAAGCTGATGACGCGGGTTCGATTCCCGTCGCCCGCTCCATAAGATTGGCTAACGGCTTTGACCCCTTTTGGGACCAAAGCCGTTTTCGTAAACGTGTCGGGTGACGGGGATCGAACCCGCCAGGGTGCGAAGCTGAGAAAATGCGTGAGCATTTTCCAGCGCAGCACGCAAGGGCCGAAGGCCCGCAGCGAAACAAGGATTTGTGAAGCAAATCCTTGGACTTCCCGTCGCCCGCTCCATGTAATTTGCAGGTCAGAGGTACGTTTACTTCTGACCTTTTTTGTTTTTGACCATCCGTCGCGGGACACATCCATTGGCAATGCCGGTCCCAAGTCGTAAGAAAGAAGTGGTTGCTATGGCACAGAGCAAGGTAGAATATCCCACCCCCGATTGCCTGGCACCTGCCGCGATCGAGGCCAAGACCGAGGCCGCCGGCGTTACCAAGGCCAACCTGCCGGTCTCGAAGACCTTTTTGCTCGCCATGTTCGCCGGCGCGTTCATTGCCTTCGGTGGCCTGTTCTTCACGGTCTTTCTGAGCGATGCGACCCTCGGTTGGGGCGTTCAGCGCTTAGTGGGTGGTCTTTGTTTTTGCCTGGGGCTGGTGCTCGTGCTCATTTGCGGCGCGGAGCTGTTTACCGGTAACTCGCTGATGGTCTGCGCGCTTAAGAGCAAAAAGATCGCGCTCGTCAAGATGCTCAAGGCCTGGGCCATTGTGTGGATCGGCAACTTTGTCGGTGCCCTGTTCGTTGTCTTTTTGATTTACATGGCAGCCATTTACAAGCTCAACGGCGAGGCGGTCGCCAACACCATGGTGAGCGTCGCCGCCGGTAAGGTCACGATCGACGCCGTTACCATCTTCTTCCGTGGCATTCTGTGCAACATCTTTGTGTGCCTGGCCGTATGGATCGGTACCGCCGGCAAGACCGTGGTCGACAAGGTCGTGGGCATTCTGCTGCCCATTGCCGCCTTTGTGGCCTGCGGTTTTGAGCATTGCGTCGCCAACATGTACTTTTTGCCCATGGGTATTTTGATGCACTCCTGCGGCTATGGAGCCGATGTCGCCGGCGCCGACGCTCTTAACGCGGCGGGCCTGGCGCTCAACCTTTCGGTCGCCACGCTCGGCAATATTGTGGGCGGCGCCCTGATCGTGGCTCTTGGCTACTGGTTTATCTACGCCAACAAAGAGGCCTAACCGACCAAAAAGGGACAGGTTTATTTTGGCAGGTTTTGGACGAGGCGCTTCGCCGTCTTGTCGCGAGCTGCCATAATGGACCTGTCCCTTTTGTATTCGCGTCGTCACATTTTGGCCGATGACGACCAAAGGGGACCTGCTTTTTATTGAACATGTCGAAAGGCTTTCCATGAGCGACTGCGAATCCATGCCTGCCGAGGTGCGCGACCGCCTGCGCTCCATTCCCGCTGTCCACGAGCTGCTGGCGGAGTGGCCGGTCATGAAGGCTGCGGGCGATGCGGGCGACACGATTGTGCGCGAGGCGATTGACGCCGAGCTCGATGCCGAGCGCACGGCGATTCGCTCCGGCGCCCCCGCTAGGAATAAGCGCGAGCTCGCCTTGGCTATCGAGCGGCGGTGTCACCGCCTGTCGCTGCCGACCCTGCGTCCCGCCGTCAACGCGACGGGCGTTGTGATTCACACCAATCTGGGCCGCGCTCCGCTCGCTCCCGCAGCGGTGCAGGCGGTGACCGATGTCGCCCGCGGATACAGCACGCTCGAGTATGACGTCGCGACCTGTGCACGTGGTGGCCGCAAGGAACATGCCGCGCGCCTGCTGCGCACGCTCACGGGGGCGCAGGACGCCTTGGTTGTCAACAATAATGCCGCGGCGGTGCTGCTGGTACTTGCCGCGCATGCGTGCGGCAAAGAGGTCATCGTGAGCCGCGGCGAGCTGGTCGAGGTGGGCGGCAGCTTCCGCATCCCCGACATCATGGCGGCTTCGGGTGCCAAGCTTGTCGAAGTGGGCTCTACCAACCGCACGCATCTGGATGATTATCGATGTGCCATTACGCCCAGCACGGCGATGATCCTGAAAGTCCATCCTTCCAACTATCGTATCGAGGGCTTCCACGAGGAGGTTTCCGCGGCGGAGCTTTCCGCGCTGGCGCATGAGCACGGGCTGTTGCTGTACGAGGACCAGGGCTCGGGCGCTTTGCTTGCAGACGGGGTGCTCGCCGATGCGGGGGAGCAGCCCACGTCCGCCTCGCTTTGCGCCGGCGTTGACGTCGTCTCGTGCTCGGGTGACAAGCTGCTCGGTGCTTCGCAGGCGGGTATTATTCTCGGTAGCGCCCAAGTAATCGCCGCCTGTGCCTCGCATCCGCTTATGCGCGCGCTTCGCCCCGGCAAGCTCACGCTCGCGGCGCTCGAGGCCACTTTGCGTCTGTATGTGACCGGATCCGATACGGCGCATCGGGAGATCCCGGTACTCAACATGCTTTCCGGCGCGCCGGCGCCGCTCGAGCGTCAGGCCAAGCGCCTGCACGACCGCATACTGCGCAAGCTTCGCGAGGCTCAGTGCGAAAAGGCCGTGGAGCTGCAGGTTGTCGAGGGTGTCTCTACTCCCGGCGGCGGATCGCTGCCGACCGTCGAGCTCCCAACATTTTGCGTTGCCGTCTGTCCCGTCGATGGGCGCCTATCCGCCGATGGCCTAAAGCACGCTTTGGTTCAGGAGCCCGATACGCCGGTTGTGACGCGCGTGCGGCACGACCAGGTGCTGTTTGACGTTCGCACGCTCTTGCACGACACCGACCTTGATCTGTGTGCGTCTGCGTTGGCGGATGCCGTGCAAACGGGTTTGCGTCGATGACGGCGCGTGAGCTTGTCGAGTGTTCCGTTGTCGTTGGAACAGCAGGACACGTTGACCACGGAAAGTCGGCCCTTATCGAGGCACTGACTGGCAAAAATCCCGACCGTCTGGAGGTCGAGAAGCGCCGAGGCATGACTACGGAGCTCGGCTTTGGCGAGCTCGAGCTTCCCAGCGGCAAGCTTGTCGGCTTGGTCGACGTGCCTGGGCATGCGCACTATCTGCGCGCCATGGTGCAGGGCGCCACCGGCGTGGACGTTGCGTTGCTGGTGGTTTCGGCCGTTGAGGGCGTGATGCCGCAGACCCGCGAGCATGTTCGCGTACTGGAGCTGTTGGGTGTGACGCACATGGTCGTTGCGCTTACGATGCGCGATCTGGCCGATGACGAGACGGCGGAGCTCGCCGAGCTCGACGTGATGGATTTCCTCGGCGATACCGTCTTTGCCGATGCACCCGTGGTGCCCGTTTCCTCTCGCACGGGTGCGGGCGTCGAGGACGTTCGCCTTGCCCTCGATACCGCTATCGACTCTTTCCTGGCCGATGCCGCATCCCGCCCGGTGCGCCCCGGTCTGGCCCCGCGCCTGCCCATCGACCGCTGCTTCACCATCAAGGGATCCGGGACGGTCGTCACGGGCACGCTTCACGATGCCCCCGTGACGGTGGGCGATGAGCTCGTTTCGAGTCCCGCGGGCGTGCGCTGCCGCGTGCGCGCGATTCAGGTGCATGGCGATACTCCTCGGTCGTTGCCCGGACAGCGCGTGGCGCTCAACATCGTGGGCGACGGCGCGGGCGACCTTCCGCGCGGCGAGGTCCTCTGCGGGTCTGGTGCCGAGGGCTCGACGCTCAGGCTCATCGCCCGCTTCACGTATCTGGGGCGCGTGGGCACCAAGCCCGTGCCCTTCGAGTCCGGCGCGCGCGTACACGTGATGGTGGGCACGGCAGAGGTCCTCGGCCGTATCATGCTCATGGAGGGTGAAGGACCCATTGAGGCTGGCGAGACCCGCATCGTGCAGGTCCGTCTGGAGGAGCGTCTTCCCGTGCGATCGGGCGACGGCCTCATCGTGCTCGCGTTCTCGCCGGTGACGCTTATCGGCGGCGGTCGCGTTCTTCTTTCGCGGTGCCGCCGCTCGCGCGACCTCTCCGCGGGCGAGCGCGCGCTGCTCGGGGCCCTGGATGCCGGCGACCGCGCTGCCACCGTTGCCGCATGGCTGGGGCTGCAGCGCCTGCCCGCGCCTGCCGCGGCCGCAACCCGTGCTCTCGATCTTTCGGGCGCCGAGGCGGCCGCGCTCCTGCACGGGACGGTTTCCTCGGGCGATGCCGTGGCGCTTCATGCCGAGCGTTCGACCGAGGAGCTCTATGCCGCCCCCGCTGTGCTCGACGCCGCACTCGTCATGCTCTCCGACACGCTGGCCGCCATGCACGGGGCCTCGCCCAAGCAGACGGGTTTCACGCCGGGCGAGGTTGCACATGCTGCCTGGCCGACAGCGGACGAAGACGTCGCGTCCGCGCTCGTCCTCGAGGGCTGTGCGCGCGGCGTGTGCGCCGTAGACGGTGCCGAGGTGTTCGACCCGCATTCCGCTGCCGCCGCCGCGCGCGTGGTGCGTGAGGCCTGTGACCGCATCCTGGCGTTGCTCGACGGGGCCGGTCTCGATGCACCGACGTTGCCCGAGGTGGGCGAGTGGTTGCAGCTCGATTGCGACACCATGACGCGGGCTCTGCGCGAGCTTTCGCTCAACCGCTCGATTGTGAAGGTCGAGCGCGACGTTGCTCTGTCCGCCGCCGCCGTGGCCCATGCGCGTGAGGTCGTAGCAGCTGCCATCGAGGCTGCCGGTGGCACTGCCACTACGAGCGTGCTGCGCGAGGCCCTGGGCGTGTCGCGCAAACGAGCCATTAGCATCTTGGAGCACCTGGATGCCGTGCGCTTTACAGTGCTCGACAAGGAGGCCGGCGGTCTGAGATCGCTGCGCTAGCGGTTTCCGCATCGCTGCTCGGCACGAAACCGGCCTATCTACTACGTTTAAGTGACTACCCTCAACCATGCCAAAAACTGCAAAAACAAAACAGCAGGTAGACGGCTTGCCATTTTTGCCAAAAAGCGGTTATGGTCGACTCCTACGAATAAAACGTAGTAGATGGGTCGTTTTCGTGGCACGGCACCCGTCCCAAATGAACTGCTTTGGTCCTCTTTGCGGTTGCGGTATATTCGGTTTGGTAAAATACCGCCACGTTTGGGAGCGGATGGGCTCCGGTGGGCCCCGCGGTCTTCAAAACCGTTGTGAGGCGTGCAAAACGTCTTGGATGTGTTCGATTCACATCCGTTCCCGCCAACGCATCTCGCCAAAACCACCACAAAGGTGCCTGTCCCCTTTGTGGTGGTTTTGAAACGTGCGGGAAACAGCTTCGAAACACGCGATTTGTGTGCCGGGTGCTCAAAAACGCTTCTACCTGCATCGTAATCAAAACGAAACATCTGCTCGTCGGCTTATGCGAAACTTTGCCGCAACAGTGCGATATTATCCATACTCGATAAAGTTCGCGGCGCATAGGGTGCCGCGACCAACATTTTTCGTTTCCCATCATTGGAGGAAGCATGAGCTACACGCAGAAAGTTCTCGAAGAGCTCAAGGCCCGCTATCCCGAGCAGCCTGAGTTCATCCAGGCCGCGACCGAGATCCTCGGCACCATCCAGCCGGCGCTCGACGCCCACCCCGAGTACGAGGAGGCCGCCCTACTGGAGCGCCTCGTCGAGCCCGAGCGCATCGTTATGTTCCGTGTTCCCTGGGTCGACGACCAGGGCAAGGTTCAGGTCAACCGCGGCTACCGCGTCGAGTTCAACTCTGCCATTGGACCCTACAAGGGCGGCCTGCGCTTTAACCCGACGGTCACCCTGGGCATGCTCAAGTTCCTGGGCCTGGAGCAGATCCTCAAGAACAGCCTGACCACCCTGCCCATGGGCGGCGGCAAGGGCGGCTCCGACTTTGACCCCAAGGGCAAGTCCAACAACGAGATCATGCACTTCTGCCAGTCCTTCATGACCGAGCTCTATCGTCACATCGGCCCCAACACCGACGTTCCCGCCGGCGACCTGGGCGTTGGCGGCCGCGAGGTTGCCTACATGTTCGGTCAGTACAAGCGCCTGACCAACGAGTGGACCGGCGTCCTCACCGGCAAGGGCCTCTCCTTTGGTGGCTCGCTCGCCCGTACCGAGGCCACTGGCTACGGCCTGGTCTACTTTGTGGACGAGTACCTCAAGAGCCGCGGCGACTCCTTCGAGGGCAAGAACGTCGTCGTTCACGGTTCCGGTAACGTCGCTATCTACGCGGTCCAGAAGGTCTCCCAGCTCGGCGGCAAGGTGCTGGCCTGCTCCGACACCCACGGTTGGGTCGAGGATCCCGACGGCATCGACTACACCGTGCTCGAGCATGTCTACAACAAGAAGCGCTCCGGCCACGACAAGGGCGTTACGCTCGCTATGTACGTCGACGAGAAGCCCAATGCCACGTGGCACGAGGGTGACGGCCGCGGCGTGTGGCAGCTGCCCTGCGACATCGCGCTGCCCTGCGCTCGCGAGAACACGCTGCTGCTCGAGGACGCCCAGGCGCTCGTCGCCAACGGCTGCAAGGTGGTCGGCGAGGGCGCGAACATGCCCACGACCATCGAGGCCACGACTTACTTCCAGGAGAACGGCGTCGCCTTTATGCCCGGTAAGGCTGCCAACGCCGGCGGCGTGCTCGTGTCCGGCCTCGAGATGAGCCAGAACGCCGAGCACCTGTCCTGGACCTTCGAGGAGGTCGATGGCAAGCTCGAGCAGCTCATGCGCGGCATGTTCCACAACGTGGACGATACCGCCAAAGAGTATGGCCAGGAGGGCAACTTTGTCATGGGCGCCAACATCGCCGGCTTCCTGAAGGTCGCCGACGCCATGCTCGCCCAGGGCGTCTGCTAAATCCAGCTCAACATAGCTCCACACAGCACCAGCTGATGCGCTTAAGGCTCCCGGCAATTCCTGCCGGGAGCCTTTTTCTATGGTGGCGAGGGCTGTGCGCCCTCGTTTGGTACACTTAGAGGTACTGGACAAGTAAAGAGATGGGGGAGAACGTGCTCAAGTTCGGTACCTACGTCCGTGTTGGAAACGCGGCCGAAGCCTATGAGCTCTTGCAGAAGAACCGCAACAACAAGATTGTGGGCGGCGGCATCTGGATGCGCCTGGGTTCGCGTCGTGTGGCGACGGCGATTGACCTTTCGGCCTGCGGACTCGATCAGATCGAGGAGACCGAGACCGAGTTTCGCATCGGTGCCATGTGCACCCTGCGCCAGCTCGAGCGTCATGCCGGGCTCAACGCGCTTGTCAATAATGTCTTTGAGTTCGCCGTCCACGACATCGTGGGCGTGCAGCTGCGCAACACCGCCACGGTGGGCGGCAGCATCTACGGCCGCTTTGGCTTCTCGGACGTTCTCTCCGCCTTTCTCGCGCTCGATTCCTATGTTGAGCTGACGGGCGCCGGCCGCGTGCCGCTCGCGGAGTTCGTGCGGATGGGCTACGTGCGCGACGTGATCGAGCATGTCGTGGTCGTCAAGCACGAGTACCGTGCGAGCTACGAGGCCGTGCGCAAGGCCGCGACCGATTTCCCCTCGCTGAACGTCACCGCCGCTTGGTGGGACGGCTCCTGGCACGTCACCGTGGGCGCCCGCCCGCTGCGCGCGACCCTGCTGCAGGGCGAGGCGTGTGGCCTCGCCAGCGAGCAGCCTTCCGAGGACGAGCTGCGCGCCCTGGCCGCGTCCGTACGCGCGCTGAGCTATGGCACCAACCTGTGGGGCTCGGCTGACTACCGCCGCCGCATCTCGGCCCCGCTGGCGATTCAGGCTGTGCGCCGCGCCGCTGGCATCGAGCTTTCGGCCGCGCTTGCCCACGAGCTCGAGGGCGTGCAGATTCCTAAGTTTGCCACGGACGAGTATTCCTGCCGCCGCGTGCCCGGCGTCGATTCTAGCGAGGTGCGCTAATGGCTGCCAAACTCATCGATCTTTCCTTTACGCTCAACGGCCGCAAGGTCAAGGTTCAGATTGCCCCCGATACCATGCTCTTTTCGCTTTTGCGTGAGCAGGGCTGCGCGTCGGTGCGCTGCGCCTGCGAGACCACCAACTGCGGTCTGTGCACGGTGTGGCTCGACGGCGACCCGGTGCTGAGCTGCTCGGTTCCCGCCGCGCGCGTCGAGGGCCGCTCCGTCACCACGCTCGAGGGCCTCAAGGCCGAGTCCGAGGCACTCGCCCGCGCTATGGCTGCCGAAGGTGCCGAGCAGTGCGGTTTTTGCGCCCCCGGCCTCATCATGAACGTGCTGGCGCTTGCCCGCGCCGCCAAGGAGGACTCGAGCCTCGTCGCCACGCGCGAGGAGCTCTCGCGCCAGCTCGCCGGCAACCTCTGCCGCTGCAGCGGCTACGAGAGCCAGCTGCGCGCCATCGTCCGCTTCCTTAACGAGTCCGGCGTGCAGGTGGGCTTCGAGATGCCCGAGCTGCCGGTCAATAACACCAGCTCTGATGGCGTCACCTACAAGCAGATTACCCACAAGCAGCCCAAGAAGGACTCGAGGGCCCTGCTCGAGGGCCGTCCCGTCTACACGGGCGATATGGTGCCCGCCGGTGCGCTCATCGTCAAACTCAAGCGCAGTCCCTATGCCCGCGCCAAGATCCGCTCCATCGATACGTCGCGCGCCCTGAAGGTGCCCGGCGTCGTGGGCGTTTACACTTACGAGGACGTGCCCAAGCGCCGCTTTACCATCGCCGGTCAGAGCTATCCGCAGCCGAGTCCCTACGACCGTCTGATCCTCGAGAACCTCGTGCGCTACCAAAACGAGGAGGTGGCGATCGTTGCCGCCGAAACCGAGGAGGCCGCCGACAAGGCACTCAAGCTCATCAAGGTCGACTATGAGGTGCTCGAGCCGCTGCTCGACTTTACCAAGGCACTCGATAACGACATCCTGGTCCACCCCGAGGGCGACGTGACCTTTATGTTCCCGCAGGGCGGCGACGTGCCCCGCAACCTGGTGTGCAGCGGTACCAGCGATTATGGCGATCTGGACGAGGCGTTCGCCCAGAGCGACATCGTCTTTGAGCGCACCTACACCAGCCAGGCCACGCAGACCGCGCCCATGGAGACCTTCCGCGCCTTCGCGACGACCGACGCGTTCGGGCGCATCTCGGTGACCACCTCTACGCAGGTGCCCTTCCACGTGCGCCGCATGGTCGCGCAGTCGCTCGATATTCCGCAGTCGCAGGTGCAGGTTATTAAGCCGCGCATCGGTGGCGGCTTTGGCTCCAAGCAGACGGGCTGCTGCGAGATCTTCGTGGCGTTCGTGACCCAGCAGACCGGCCGTCCGAGCTATTGCTGCTACACCCGCGAGGAGACCATCACCGCGGGCAACTCTCGCCACCAGATGCAGATGACCGTTAAGCTGGGCGCCATGAACGACGGCACCATCACGGCTATCGATCTGCACACGCTGTCCAACGCCGGCGCGTACGGCGAGCACGCTACCACGACGATTGGCCTTTCGGGCCACAAGAGCCTGCCCATCTACAACCATGTGAAGGCGAGCCGCTTTAGCTGGGACGCCGTCTACACCAATACCAACCGCGGCGGCGCGTATCGCGGCTACGGTGCCACCCAGGGCCAGTTTGCCGTGGAGAGCGCCGTCAACGAGCTCGCCGACATGCTGCACATGGACCCCGCCGACCTGCGCCTTAAGAACATGGTGCGCGAGGGCGAGGTCATGCCGCAGTACTACAACGAGAAGCTCAACGCCTGCGCGCTCGACCGCTGCCTGCTGCGAGCGATGGACATGATCGGTTGGCGCGACAAGCCGCTGGCCGTCGACCTGGGCGACCGCGTGCGTGCTCTGGGCTGTGCGCTCACCATGCAGGGCTCGGGCATCTCCAACGTGGACATCGCCGGCATCGACATGCGCCTGGAAGAGGACGGCTTCATTACCATCGGCACCGGCGCCACCGATAACGGTATGGGCGTCGACACGATCCTGGCGCAGATTGCCGCCGAGGAGCTGGGCGTGGAGAGCTCGCTGATCGTGGTGCGCGGCGTGGACACCGACGTGTCGCCGTTCGACGCCGGCTCGTACGCGAGCTCCGGTACCTACGTGACGGGCCTTGCCGCCAAGAACGCCGCGACCGAGCTGCGCGAGAAGATTTGCGCCAAGGCGGCCCAGATGTGGGACGTTGACGTCGTCGACGTGGTCTTCGACGGCCAGTACGTGCGCCTGTCCGACGAGCGTGCTGCGCGCGAGCAGAACTGCTACCTCACGCTGCGCGACTTTGCCAACCTGTGCGTCAAGAACATCGCGGGCGGCGACGCGCTCACCTCGCACGCCTCTGCCTGCCTGCCCGTTTCGCCCCCGCCGTTTATGGCCGGCATTGCCGAGGTCGAGGTTGACAAGGCTACCGGCAAGGTGACCGTGGTGGATTACGCCGCTGCCGTCGATTGCGGCACCGTGATCAACGAGGCGCTCGCGCGCGTCCAGGCCGAGGGCGGCATTGCCCAGGGTATCGGCCACGCGCTCTACGAGATTGTCGAGCACGATGACCGCGGTCGTCTGCGCACCGGCAACTTTATGAGCTACAAGCTGCCCACGCGCCTGGATATCGGCAGCATTCGCGTGGCCTTTGAGCCGAGCTACGAGCCGACGGGCCCGTTTGGTGCCAAGTCGATCGGCGAGGTCGTCATCAACACGCCGCTCGCCGCCGTGGCCTCGGCCGTGGCGCACGCCACCGGCCACCAGGTGCGCTCGCTGCCCATCACGCCCGAGAAGGCCCTGCTGGGGGAGTAGCGGGTCAGCGAACAAGTCGTAATTGGCGGGGTGGGGCAACTCGCCCCGCCTTTTGCACTCGTGGTGAGGTCGTGAGCCTGTAATAGGTGTGCGTGCGCTTACCGTTCGTATCTGCTATCATTCCTAATCTGTGCGCTCATGCGGGCGTGGCGGAATTGGTAGACGCGCCAGATTTAGGTTCTGGTGGGATTCCCGTGAAGGTTCGAGTCCTTTCGCCCGCACCAACGCATCTGCGTCGGCTTCGGCCGTCGCGGCTCTTTGTTGCATAAAGGTACCAGCACCTCAGATAAGCTGGGCAGTATGAGGAGGAACGTGTTGAACATCACCGCTTCTGACGTCAAGGACGCCAAGCTCACCGCTACGGTCACCATCCCGGCCGCCGACGTCGACGCCGCGATCAAGAAGGCCTACAAGGACACCGCCAAGAAGTACCGCTTCCCGGGCTTCCGCGCCGGTAAGGCTCCCCGTCCGGTCATCGACTCTGCTCTTGGCGCCGAGGCTACCCTCGCTCAGGCCACCAACGACCTGATCGCCGCCAACGAGCCCGCCGTCCTCAACGAGCTAGACATCGTCCCCACCAAGAGCGGTGACTACAAGGATCTCGACCTCGCCAAGGATCACGAGGACTACACCTACACCGTCGAGTTCTCCCTGCGTCCCGCCGCTGAGCTCTCCTCCTTCGACGCTGTCGAGATCGAGATGCCCCCTGCGGAGGTCACCGAGTCCGAGATCAACAACCAGGTCGAGATGCTCCTCAACTACCGTGCCACCTTCGAGGACGTCGAGGGCCGCGCTGTCGAGGCTGACGACTATGTGACCGTCGATCTCAAGGCCGTCGAGAACGCCGACAACTTTGCCGCCGAGGGCCGCATGCTCATCGCCGGTAGCGACAGCAACCCCAAGGAGTTCAACGAGGCTCTGATCGGTGCTAACGTCGACGACGTCAAGACCGTCACCTGGACCGACGAGGCCGAGGAGGGCGAGGAGGCCGAGACCCACACCGTCGAGGTCACCGTCAAAGGCATCAAGGTCCGCAACACCCCCGAGCTCACCGACGAGCTCGTTAAGTCCGACTTCGGCTTCGACAGCATCGACGCCATGCGCGACGCCATCAAGATCGAGATCGAGCAGGACAAGGCTTCCCGCCTGCCGGCCGAGAAGGAGAACCGTTGCGTCTCCGCTCTCGCCGAGCGTCTGCAGCTCGACGAGATGGATGCCGACTACGAGCAGTCCGTCTTTGAGGAGCTTGGCCAGAACTTCCTGTCCAACCTCGCTGCCCGCGGCATGACCCTGGACACCTGGCTGCCCGCTTCCGGTCTGACCATGGAGCAGTTCATCGGCGACCTGCATAAGCAGGCCAACGACGTTGCCCGTGAGTCCCTGGCTCTGGACGCCCTCGCCCGCGAGCTCAAGATCGAGGTCACCGAGGACGACATCAACGCCGAGTTCGAGAAGGCCGGCGTCAAGGACGTCGAGGCTTCTAAGGCCGAGTTCATCGCCGATGGCCGCATGCCTGCCGTCCGCGAGTCCATCCGTCGCTCCAAGGCCGTCGATCACCTGGTCGAGAATGCCAAGGTGACCGAGGTCGACGAGACCGCCAAGGACGCCGAGTAATTCTCGCCACCTTGCCCGCGAGCGCATGTATGTGCCCGTGATGGGGTAAAGTTATAAGCCGGTTATCCGGTTGCTTCGTACGGTGCCAGCCAATGCATAGCATGCGGGCACCGTACGTTTGTCTAGAACCACTATTGGTCCGTAAGAGAAATGGAGATGCGTATGATCGCTAAGTTCGATTCCGCCCTCGTGCCATACGTTATCGAGCAGACGCCGCGCGGCGAGCGCAGCTACGATATCTATTCGCGCCTGCTCAACGACCGCATCATCTTCTTGGGCGAGGAGATTAACTCCGTCAGCGCCAACCTGGTCGTTGCCCAGCTACTGCATCTTGAGAGCCAGGATGCCGAGAAGGATATCTCGCTCTACATCAATTCGCCCGGTGGCGAGGTTTACTCCGGCCTGGCGATTCTTGACACCATGAACTTCATCAAGCCGCAGGTCTCCACCATCTGCGTCGGTATGGCCGCGTCCATGGCCGCCGTGCTGCTTTCGGCCGGCGCTAAGGGCAAGCGCTTCTGCCTGCCTCACTCCAAAGTCATGATTCACCAGCCCAGCGGCGGTGCCCAGGGCCAGCAGACCGAGATCGAGATCGTTGCCGAGGAGATCAAGAAGACCCGTCGCGAGCTCAACCAGATTCTGTCCGACGCCTCGGGCCAGCCCATCGAGAAGGTCCAGGCCGATACCGAGCGCGACAACTACCTGACCGCTGCCGAGGCCCTCGACTACGGCCTGATTGACCGTATCGTCACCTCTCGCGATCTCGCCGCGAAGGACGCCTAGGATGGCAGGAAACATGCAGGACAACTTTGACGAGAACGGCAACCCCATTCGCTGCTCCTTCTGCGGAAAAGAGCAGGGCCAGGTCCGTCGCCTCGTAAAGGGCCCGACCAACATCTTTATCTGTGACGAGTGCGTTGCCGCCTGTTCCGAGATCCTTGAGGAGTCGCTGGCTTCGGACTTTATGGACGCTGCCCGCAACGGCAAGCTGCCGGGCTTCCTCAACGACCACGGCCAGGCTGCTGGGCAGCCCGCCGTGGACCCCGAGGCCGAGGGCTTTGAGCTCGAGGACGACCGCCAGGTCATCACGCACGTGCCGACGCCGCACGAGATCTATGACGAGCTTTCGGCCTATGTTATGGGTCAGGAGGACGCCAAGCGCGCCATGTCGGTGGCCGTGTACAACCATTACCGCCGCGTGATCGAGGGCGGTGCTGCGCTTTCGGCCTTTGACGACGGTTTGGACTCGCAGCTCGACGATGATATGGACGAGGTGGAGCTCGCCAAGTCCAATATTTTGCTGCTCGGTCCCACCGGTACCGGCAAGACGCTGCTGGCCCAGACGCTCGCGCGCATCCTCGAGGTGCCGTTTGCCATCGCCGACGCCACCGCGCTCACCGAGGCCGGTTATGTGGGCGAGGACGTGGAGAACATCCTGCTCAAGCTCATCAACGCCGCCGATGGCGATATCGAGCGCGCACAGGTGGGCATTATCTACGTGGACGAGATCGACAAGATTGCCCGCAAGGCCGAGAACCTCTCCATCACCCGCGATGTCTCGGGCGAGGGCGTTCAGCAGGCATTGCTTAAGATTCTTGAGGGCACGGTGGCAAGCGTTCCGCCCACCGGTGGCCGCAAGCATCCCCAGCAGGAGCTGCTGCAGATCGACACGACCAACATCCTGTTCATCTGCGGTGGTGCCTTTGTGGGTCTGGACAAGATCATCGCTGACCGCGTGGGCAACAAGGGCGTGGGCTTTAACTCCGAGATCGCCGGTCCCACCTCGGTCGACGAGAACGACCTGCTGCGTCAGGTGCTTCCGCAGGACCTCAACGCCTTTGGCATGATCCCCGAGTTTGTGGGACGTACGCCCGTCGTTACCCAGACGCAGGCGCTCGACGAGGACGACCTGGTGTCGATCCTGACCGAGCCCAAGAACGCCGTGGTGCGTCAGTACCGCAAGATGTTCCAGCTCGAGGACGTTGAGCTTGAGTTTGAGGACGCCGCCCTGCACGAGATCGCCCGCATGGCGCTCGCCCGCAAGACCGGCGCCCGCGGCCTGCGCGCCATCTGCGAGGACGTGCTGCAGCAGACGATGTTCGACCTTCCCAGCGAGGAGGGCGTCACCAAGGTCATCGTGACCGAAGCCGCCGTAAAGGGCGAAGAACAGCCCCAGCGCATCTACGGGTAAATAGCTTGAATCCAGGTCCCGCGGCAACCACCGCGGGACCTGCCTTTTAGGGACAGGTTTATTTTGGTCGGTTTTTATATGGGCAAATGTCGTTTCCCCTGATAAAACCTACCAAAATAAACCTGTCCCTTTTCGGCAGGTATGCCTGTGCTATTCTGTGAGAT
>CAJMNK010000036.1 GCA_905214905.1 uncultured bacterium
TTTTCGCTGACTTATGCTCAACCTGCGGCGTTATTTTCTTTTAGGCTTGGGGCCTTACGACAGTTCGTCGGCTATTTGGTGCTCGTAGAAGGCTTCTACTACGGCGTTAAAGTTGCGGGCGAAGTCTTCCATGGTTCCGCGCCAGGTGGCTCGGCTGGGCTTGCCCTGCCCCACATAGGCGGTTTGGATGCCGCAATCGGGGGACGGGAAGTCGCGTTTGGGATCGTTGCCCACCATAAGGACCTCGTGTGGCTCGAGTTCCATCACCTGAAGCTGCTCTAGATAGTAGGTGGCATCGGGCTTGCAGCGGGTGGCGTTTCCCATGTGCGTCACGAGCTCAAAGGGGGCGTCGGCCAGGTCGCCCCAACCCATGCGGCATTCGATGGCCCCCTGCGGAAAGCTGGGGTTGGTAAAGAGCGCGCAGCGCAGCCCCGCGTCCTGTACGGCCTGAAGCGCGGCGTGTGCGCCCGGCATGGCATGGGCGTTGATGAGTTCGTCATTCTTGTACGGAAGAACTTCGCGGTCGTAGTAGGTAAACGCCTCGTAGATAAGTGGGTCCGAGAGGCAAATGCCGCATCGGCGCTCGACCTCTTCTTGGTAAAACTCAAGATTGGTGCGATTGTCCGTGCCGCTGCGGCGATTGGCATTGAGGTCGACCAGGATGGTGCCGAGACGCGCCATCGTGCCACCACGGCTGCGACGTCCGATGTCCGCGAGCATCGACGAGACTTCCTTAAAATAGCGAAGGATGAACGCGTTGAGGTTGATGCTAAGAAGCGTCTCGTCCATATCGAAAACGACTGCTTTGAGCACGCGGGCACCTTTCTCGTAAATATGATCTAGAGTCGTTGGCTCCGGATACTTTACCCCAAAGCCAAATGCCTGGCTGGTTATCGTCAAGTTGTGGAGACGTGTGTTCATAAGATTACGAAAAAGTCTCCACACGAGTAAAAAATCGCAGTTCACGCTTGAAATCGAACTCATTTCCCCGTAACCTATACGAACGTGATTGCATAAGCGTCACATTAGTATCTGTCGGCTCCCGAGTGTTCCTAAACGTTGTGTGCTTGTCGCACCCTTCTGTAGGTCCTAGCAATCGGGGCCCCGTAGTTCGAAAGGGGTCCACCTTTGAGTGAGATTCAGAACTCGTCCATTTTCTCTCTTGACGATGTCAATGAGGAGGAGATGAACAACCTCATCGACGGTACGATTACCGACTTTGATGAGGGCGATCTCGTTAACGGCACTGTCGTTAAGATCGAGCATGACGAGGTGCTCGTTGACATCGGATTCAAGTCCGAGGGCGTTATCCCGGTCCGCGAGCTGTCCATCCGCAAGGACGCTAACCCTGCAGACATCGTTGCACTCGGTGATCCCATCGAGGCTCTGGTTCTCCAGAAGGAGGACAAGGACGGTCGTCTGGTCCTGTCCAAGAAGCGTGCCGAGTACGAGCGTGCTTGGAACCGCATCGAGGAGAAGTTCAACTCCGGCGAGAACGTCGAGGGCGAGGTTATCGAGGTTGTCAAGGGCGGCCTGATCCTCGACATCGGCCTGCGTGGCTTCCTGCCCGCTTCCCTCGTCGACCTCCGTCGCGTCAAGGACCTCACCTCCTACATGGGCACCCGCATCGAGGCCCGCGTCATCGAGATGGACCGCAACCGCAACAACGTTGTCCTCTCCCGTCGCGTCGTGCTCGAGGAGTCCCGTAAGGCCGAGCGCTCCGAGATCCTGTCCAAGCTCAAGTCTGGCATGCGTCTCCAGGGCACCGTTTCCTCCATCGTCGACTTCGGCGCCTTCGTCGACCTCGGCGGTATCGACGGCCTCATCCACATCTCCGAGCTCTCCTGGAACCACGTCAACCATCCTTCCGAGGTTGTCAAGGTCGGCCAGGAGGTCGAGGTCGAGGTTCTCGACGTCGATCTCAACCGCGAGCGCATCTCCCTGGGTCTCAAGCAGACCACCGAGGATCCGTGGCGCGCACTGGTCAAGAAGTATCCCGTCGGCGCTATCGTCGAGGGCACTGTGACCAAGCTTGTCCCGTTCGGCGCTTTCGTCGATCTGGGCGAGGGCATCGAGGGCCTGGTGCACATCTCCGAGATGGCCAACAAGCACGTCGATCAGCCTTCTCAGGTCACCCACGTGGGCGACAAGGTTCAGGTCAAGGTCATGGAGATCGACCTCGACCGTCGTCGTATCTCCCTGTCCATGAAGTCCGCTGCTGAGACTCTGGGCGTCGAGATCGAGGTTACCCCGCTGCCTTCCGAGAAGAAGGACGAGGAGACTGACGCCGAGTAAATCGGTTTGACGATCACTTGTTTTAAGGGATCCGTCCGTAATGGACGGGTCCCTTTTTGCATTTGGCGCCGAGATGCGCAATGCTGCCGGGCTGTCCACAGGCTATTGGATTGTCGGTGCATGAAAAAAGCCGACATCCCGCCTCGGGGAGGAGGCGGGAACGCACCGAGTAGACGGAGGGGTGCGGAGCGCGGTCGCGTCTCGACTGACGACGTTGCCCATCGACAGGACCATTGTAGCGCATGGCGGTTCTTGGTTTATCGTGTCGAGCGTTTGCGTTGTGCCATTGCCTGCGGCAACGGTGTGTTACACTCTTGCACTGCTGAGTGGGCCAGACGGTCGCGCGATGTGCTGCTTGCAGCACGCGTGAGGAAAGTCCGGGCTCCAGAGGGCGGGATGCCGGCTAACGGCCGGGCGGAGTGATCCGACGGAAAGCGCCGCAGAAAAGAAGACTCCCACCTGCGCCGCAAGGCGTAAAGGGAAAAGCTGAAACGGTGGTGTAAGAGACCACCAGCGTCGTGGCAACACGGCGGCTTGGTAAGCCCCATCCGGAGCAAGCGCGAATAGGAACGCTATGGGCCGGCCCGGTCCGCGTTCGGGTAGCGTGCGTGGAGCTGCACGGTAACGTGCAGACAAGATAAATGACCGTTCACGACAGAACCCGGCTTACAAGCCCACTCAGCTATCTTGTTGACGCTGCGACGGCGTCAGCTGGCCGATTTGGCGCTCATTCGTCGGTCGCCGCCATAAGGCGTGCTCCCTCCTCTTTCGGGCCAAATCGACTCAGCTGACGCCGTCTCGCTGTTTTTGCCTGGTCATCGGCGGCTCCATTTTTGTTGCGGTCTCGGCTTTCAAGTCGCCTTGCTCGCGCTGACGGGTTCTCGCTTTCGTTGACGGAATCATCGGCGTTGTCATTCTTTTTACTAGGGTTATCGTATTATTGAGGCTGTTTGTTGCTCGCTTTATTCTGTTGAGGGGCTTCGTTGGACAGCTATTTTACTCTGCAATCGAATATTGAGGTTTCGGGTGAGCTTGTGGACCGCAAGAGCCGGTTTATTGCCCAGCTGGTCCATATTGAGTCCGAGGACGAGGCGAATGCCTTTATCGAGATGGTTCGCAAGCGTCATTACGACGCTCGACACAATGTTCCCGCGTGGATTTTGGTCGATGGACGCGAGCGCCAGAGCGATGATGGTGAGCCGAGCCGCACGAGCGGTATGCCGACGCTCGAGGTGTTGCGCGGTGCGGAGCTCAAAAATGTTTGCTGCGTAGTGACGCGCTATTTTGGCGGCACGCTGTTGGGGCCGGGCGGCCTGGTTCGCGCCTATACTGCGGCGACGCAAGCGGCGGTGGCCGCGGCTCAGGAGGCCGGGCAGATCGTCGAGATGACGAGTGTCGTGCCTGTTGACGTGCATGTGGCCTATCCGCAGTATGAGCAGGTGCTTCGCTTGGCCCAGGATTCCGGTGCCAAGGTTTCGGATACCGAGTACGCGGATGCCGTGACACTTCATTTGGTGTTTAAGGCGGGGGAGCAGGAGTCGTTTTGCGCTAAGATGCGCGAGCTTATGGCGGGGCGTGAGGAGATTGAGGTCGGCGCTCCCGAATTTGCCGAGTTCTAACGGCGACGGCCGGCGTGCTTTTGGATGGATCCTAAGCGCGCCGGCCGTCGTTTTACTGTTGCTGTCGATTACTCGGCGAGCTGCTTTAGCACATCACAGGCGATTTCGACGGCATCGTCGATGCAGCCGGGGCAGCTGCGGAGCGGACCCTTATCCGATCCGATGCCCTTGAGCGTGCCGCAGACGGTTGTTGTGTTCTTCTCGCCAAAACGCTTGGCGATTTCGCGCGACAGCTTGTAGGTCTGGCCCTTGGTCTTCGGGTTTTCCATGCCATCGCTCATTACAAAGCCCATGATGGCCACGGCGCCCGAGATGGCGCCGCAGGTCTCGGTCATACCGCCCATGCCGGCGCCAAAGCCCTCGGTGAGGGTAAAGGCGACCTGGGGGTCGAGCCCGACAGCGGGCGCGAGCGTGCAGGCGACGGCCTGGGCGCAGTTAAAGCCACGGGCGTGGTATTCGGCAGCCTGAGCCTGACAGGCGGTGATGTCGAGCTGGGCCGTATCGATTTGCTTCATCGTTGTCTCCTTGGTTACGGTGTACCCGCCTATGGTACCCGTGACGGGGCATTCGCTTATCGAGACCGCAGTGCATATCTCATTGTTTTTCGCCATCGAACACTTTCTTAAGATTTGGGACAAATAAACCTGATTAATTTGTCCCATAACCTATCGGCGGGATGGGTTGAGAGGGCTGCGGGGTAGCGGTATCGTGAACCGAATAAAAACAAAACCCAAGTAAGGGAGTTGGATATGAGCGAGCAGACCATCGGAACTACATGTGTTCAGGGCGGCTATCATCCGGGCGATGCGGAGCCGCGCCAGGTGCCCATCTACCAGTCCACCACGTGGAAATACGACACGTCCGAGCACATGGGCAAGCTGTTTGACCTGGAGGAGTCGGGCTACTTCTACAGCCGTCTGCAGAATCCCACGTGCGATCTGGTTGCCGCCAAGATCTGCGAGATGGAGGGCGGCACCGCTGCGATGCTCACGAGTTCGGGCATGGCCGCGAACTTCCTCGCGATCTTTAACGTGGCCGGTGCCGGTGATCACGTGGTCGCGAGCTCTGCTATCTACGGCGGTACGTATAACCTGCTCGCCCACACCATGGGCCGCATGGGCGTGGCTTGCACGTTTGTCGCCCCCGACTGCACCGATGAGGAGCTGGAGGCAGCCTTTGAGCCCAATACCAAGCTCGTCTTTGGCGAGACGATTGCCAACCCCGCCCTTGCCGTGCTCGATATTGAGCGCTTTGCCAAGGCCGCGCATGACCACGGCGTGCCGCTGATGGTCGACAACACCTTCCCGACGCCCGTGATGTGCCGTCCCTTTGAGTGGGGCGCCGACATCGTCACGCACTCTACCACCAAGTACATGGATGGGCATGCGGCCTACCTGGGTGGCGTGATCGTCGACCACGGCCAGTTTGACTGGATGGCCCATGCAGACAAGTTCCCGGGTCTCACCACGCCCGACGAGAGCTATCACGGCGTGACCTATGCCGAGAAGTTCGGTCGCGAGGGTGCCTTCATTACCAAGGCAACCGCTCAGCTCATGCGCGACCTCGGCCCCATGCAGAACCCGCAGGCGGCGTTCTTCTTGAACAGCTCGCTCGAGAGCCTGCATGTGCGTATGCCGCGTCATTGTGAGAACGGCCTGGCCGTTGCCAAGTTCCTGCAGAGCCATCCCAAGGTGCGCTTTGTGAGCTATCCGGGCCTGGAGGGCGATAAGTACTATGACCTGGCTCAGAAGTACATGCCCAACGGCACGTGCGGTGTCGTGAGCTTTGGCTTTAACGGTGGTCGCGCGGCGGCCGAGACCTTTATGAAGAGCCTCAAGCTCGCCCAGATCGCCACGCATGTGGCCGACGCCCGCACTTGCTGCCTGCATCCCGCTAACGCCACGCACCGCCAGATGAACGATGAGGAGCTCATCGCCTGTGGCATTTCCGCCGACATGGTGCGCCTGTCGTGCGGCCTCGAGGACACGGCCGATCTGATTGCCGACCTTGAGCAGGCGCTCGAGCAGTGCTAGGCTAGCTCCGTACAAGGTGCCGATGCTGGCAGAAAGCTTCGGTGACCTTTTGTTCCGATTCCGTAGGCGGGGCCCCAATCGCGTCTGTTTGCAGGCGATTGGGGCCCCGTTTTTTGCATTGGGCCACTCGAAAGGATGGATATGGAGAAAACCGCAGAGCAGCTGCGCCGCGAGCACATTGCCCTAGAGGGCGATACTCATGGCAAGAACAAATGGGCGATTCTGTTTACCGTGCTCATCATGACGTTTATGTCGTGTCTGGATTCGACCGTCGTGACCGTGGCACTGCCCGTGATGCAAAAGGAGCTGGGCGTGGGCCTCGACCGCATTCAGCTGGTGAGCTCGGTGTATCTGCTTGCGACGTGCGTGGCCATGTTGCCGTTTGGTCGTTTGGGCGACGTGCGCGGCAAGGTGGGCGTGTTCCAGCTGGGCGTCATTGTCTTTACGCTCGGCTCGTTGCTGTGCGGCCTTTCGGGTTCTCTCGAAGTTCTTATTCTGGCACGCATTGTGCAGGGCGTCGGTTGCGCGGCGGCCATGGCCAACAACATGGGCATCATCACCGAGTCGTTTCCGGCGCGCGAGCGCGGTCGTGCCATGGGTATTCTCGCGACCTTCGTGGCCCTCGGCATGATGTGTGGCCCCGTGCTCGGCGGCATGCTGGTGGCAAGCTTTCCCTGGGAGAGCATCTTCCTCATCAACCTGCCCATTGGCGTCATCTCGTTTATTGTGGGGCTCTATACGCTACCGCATGTTAAGCCGGAAGCCGGCGAGCGCCCCATGTCCCTGTTTGAGGCTGCTCGTCGCTGCTTTGCAAATTCGGCCTTTACCATCAACCTTGCCTGCATGCTCATCGTGTTCGTTGGTATTGGCGCATCCGAGTTTATCCTGCCGTTCTATTTTCAGGACGCCCACGGCTTTGGTTCTGACATTTCCGGATTGCTTTTTTTGGCGCTGCCGATGGTGAATGCCTTTATCGGCCCGCTTTCGGGTACGGTTTCGGACCGTGTCGGCTGCGAGGGCCCCACGGCGGTCGGCCTGGGCGTGTATGTATGCGGTCTCTTTGTGGTAAGCACGCTCGACGAGCACTCTTCCATCCCTGTGATCGTGTGCTGCGTCGCGTTTATGTCGTGTGGTACGTCGATTTTCCAGAGTCCCAATAACTCGCTGTATATGGGCTCGGCTCCGCGCGAAGCGCTCGGCTTTGCGGGCAGCCTGGGCAGCCTGGCGCGCTATGCGGGTATGGCAGTGGGCATTACGGCGGCGTCGCATATCCTGTATGGGCAGATGAGCGTGGCGATGGGCGAGGCCGTGACCAGTTTTGTCGCAGGTCGTCCGGATGTGTTCCTGTTTGGTTTCCGTTCGGTGTTCTATGTGTTGATGGCTGTGGCGGCAGTGGGCTTTGCGCTCGCCATGGTGCGTTTGGTGAAGATGCGCGCCCGTCATTAGCGTGTTGGGAGGCTGTCTGCCACGAACGGGCCTATCTACTGGTCTTGCGGCTTTATGGTGCGATGCGGCTTGTGGGACGGGCGGGGGTCGGTCCGTGGTAGACTATCGAACAACGTTTATTAATCGCGCGGTATCGTTGCCGCGAGAAGGGGTTGCGCCATGCAGGAGCTTGAGGATCGTATTCGCCATGACGGCATCGTAAAGGCCGGTAACGTCCTTAAGGTTGATGCCTTCCTCAACCACCAATGCGACGTTGAGCTGTTCGACCACATGGGCGCCGAGTGGGCCCGTCTGTTCGAGGGTGTCGAGATCAACAAGATCCTGACGATTGAGGCTTCGGGCATTGGCATGGCATGCATCGCGGCTCAGCATTTTGGCGGCGTGCCGGTGGTCTTTGCCAAGAAGGCACAGTCCATCAACCTCGACGGCGAGCAGTATGCCACGACCATCTATTCCTTTACCAAGCAAAAGGAGTACCCGGTCATCGTTGGCAAGCGTTTCCTGTCCGAGGGCGACAAGGTCCTGATCATCGACGACTTCTTGGCCAACGGCTGCGCGCTCGAGGGTCTTATCAAGATCTGCGAGGCTGCGGGTGCCGAGGTGTCCGGCATCGGCATTGCCGTGGAGAAGGGCTTCCAGGGCGGCGGCGATAAGCTCCGCGAGCGCGGCTTCCGCGTCGAGAGCCTGGCTCGTATCGCCGATATGGACTGCGAGACCGGCGAGATCACCTTCGCCTAAGTGCGAACACAAGCGGTTGGTATGCGATGTGACAAAGGGACTTTCCCTTTGTCACATTTTTTGTATGGGGGGTGTTGATATGGATGAGAACAAGATGGGATGGCGCGAGTATACGCGCTATGCCGAGATGTCGGTCGAGGAGTTGGCACGCGACTGCGAGGTTCAGGTGTTTCGTGCGACGGGCCCGGGTGGCCAGGGTGTGAACACGACAGACTCTGCGGTGCGCATGAAACATGGGCCCACGGGAATTGTCGTGGCGGCGCGCGAGAGCCGTAGTCAGTTTCAGAATCGTGCGAGCTGTCTGCGCAAGCTGAGGGCAGAGCTTGAGCGTCGTGGCCGTCCGCCGCGCCGTCGCGTCAAGACCAAAGTGCCACAGCGATCGCGCCAGCGCAGGCTCAATGACAAGCACTTCAACGCCATTAAAAAGGTCAACCGTCGCAAGCCGGGGAGCGACGAATAGCTTCCTTATAAGTTGCGGTGAAATAGGGACTGTTTTGCGGCTTTAGCTGCATAAACAGTCCCTATTTCACCGCAACTTAGGGATGGCTAGTGGGTGGGGTGCCAGACGAGGAGGGTCGACCTCGATGCGCGAGGCGACGATGGGCTCGCCGTCGGCCTGGATGGGGTAGTCGGGCTTCTCAAAGGTAAGCTCGACATGGCGACAGCGGCGCATGCGAACCGGTGGCAGCTTGGTGTGGTGGCCGTCCTTGGCCGAAAGGAACATGGGTAGGGCAACCGCGCGAGGGACGGGGCCGCAGGCGTAGCAGACGTCGAGTATGCCGTCGCAGGGGTCGGCATCGGGGCAGATGCGATAGCCCGAGCCATACGTGGGGCCCAGCTGAATCGCCATGATAATCGCCCTCACGCGCTCGGCGGGCGTGCCGTCAAAGCTGGCTGTCATGGGGTACTTGCGATAGCGCAGACCAAACTGCTCAAGTCCCGAGAGGGTGTAGAGAGGAGCGCCCGTCAAGCCGGTCTTTTTGCGCAGTTCGGTGGTGCCAAGGCCGATGGCAGCGTCGATGCCGACCGAGAGCGTCTGGTCGTAGTACTCAACGGTAGCCTCGCCGCTGCCGCTCGCAGGGCTCCACGAGCGAATCCGCCCGATGTCCTGACGCTGCAGCTCGCAGGTGAGCAGCGCGCCAAAATCCTTGCCGGAGAAATCTTCGATACCGAGCGTTTGGGCAAAATCGTTGCCGGAGCCCACGGGCAGGACGGCAAGAGCGGGGCGGGCGTCCTCCTTTTGCGTCATAAGCCCGTTGACGACCTCGTGGATCACGCCGTCGCCGCCGAGTGCGATAACGGTGCGATAGCCCTGAGCCTGTGCGGCAAGCTCCTTGGCGTGTCCCATGTGCTCGGTTAGCACCAGGTCAAACTGGGATGCGCGCGCGGTCATATCCAAAAAGCGCTGCAGGCGCTCGGCAACTTCGCGCGCCGCACCCGACTGGGCGGCTGGGTTGGCGATGATGAGCGTGCGACCAAAATCAGTTGCGTGCATGGGGCGACTCCCGGCGTATGACGTGACGGTGCGGTCGCGCTCAGGTCTAATTGCCCCCGATTGTGGCTGCACGGCGAATATTAACGTCTACTCTATCAGGTCGTTGTGGCGCTCGATAGCATCCGCTACCGTGCCGCCCTCATCCACAATAAGCGAACGGCGTTTAGGCGAGACAATGCGCTGGGCGGGGTACACGCCGCGGTGTCCGCCGGTTAGGTAGCTGATAAAGGCCACGATGACAAAGAACCCGGCGGCCGTGCCGTGGAACAGGTCGATGGCCATCATGCAGGTGGTGATGGGCACGTTGAGGCCGGCGCAGAACACGCCGAGCATGCCGAGAGCCGCCAGAAAACTGGGGTCGAGCCCGGTAAGGCAGCCGATCCAGCCACCGAGTGCCGCACCGATGCCAAACAGGGGCGTGACCTCGCCGCCTTGGAAGCCGGCGCCTAGGGTGAGCGCCGTTACGACGAGCTTGATGGCTGCGTCCGCCAGGGTGGTGTTGCCTGCAAATCCGGCGCCGGAAAGCCATATGGAAAGGCCGGCGTAGTCCCAGGCGTCGAGGAGGGCATAGGCGGCCAAAACCACGAGTGCGCCTATAAGTGCGCGAACGAGGTAATTGGTGATAAAGCGACCGTACAGGCTCTTGACGGTTCGAACCGACCAGGCAAAGAGGCGTGCCGTCAGGCCGAAGATAATTGCGCTGATAACAACGATAACGACCGTTTTGGGCGTCATGGCGGGAACGCTGACGATAACATTCGCTTCGTACTCGGTTCCCAAGGCAAGCGACGTAAAGTAGCCGGTAAACGAGGCGACCAGGCAGTAGATGCCCGCGGTGTAGTCGATCTTGCCGATAAAGCACATCTCCATGCCAAAGAACGCGCCGGCAAGGGGCGAACCGAACACGGCGCCAAAGGCGGATGAGATGCCGGCGAGCATGAGGTCGTGGTGGTCATGCTTTTTGAGGTGGGCGAGGCTCGAGACATTACTGGCGATGGTACCGCCGATCTGCACCGCGGCGCCCTCGCGGCCGGCCGAGCCGCCCGTCAGATGCGTGAGCGTGGAGCACACAAAGGTGAGGATGGCCATGCGCGCATGGATGAGTCGTGTGCCCAGGGCGGAGTCGATGACCAAATTGTTGCCGCGCTTGGCGGCGAGACCGTGGTTCTTGTAGACCCACGCGGTGGCCACGCCCACGACGGGGAGCAGGGCGTAGATCCACGCATGGCTCTCGCGATAATCGGTCGCAATATCCAGCGAGGTCAAAAACGCCCAAGCGGCAACGCCCATGGCGAGCGAAACGACAACGACGAGCGCGAGCAGTTTGGCGCTCGCGAGCATGTTGTGGGCATTGCGGCGCGTGTCGGCGGCCAAGAGCTGTTCGGAGCGGGTGAGCTGGTTGCGACCGCTGATGATCAAGTCGGCCGGAGAGAAGGACCTGCCGTCTGTGTCCTGACGGGTGTCATCAGACGGGTCGAGTGTATTTTCACGTTTATCGATAAAAGCCATAACGTCCTCTTTATTGTTGCGATGCATGCATTATAAGACGGCACCCCGTGCCTTAAGGCAATTGACAGGTTTCGGTTCTGTTACGAAAGGCGCGTGGCCGACAGGTGTATTTGCCGTTGCGAGCCATGTCTTGAGCGGGCAGCGGGGGATTATACTGAACCAAACATAAAGAATCGGCGCCACTGTTGCGCGCCGTGGCATGTAAGAGGTGTATATGGCTAAGACGCTCATCCCGCTGGAGGACGCGCAGGCAATCGTCCTTTCGCAGGTGCGCAGGACCGAGCTCGTCGAGATCCCGATTTGGCAGGCGGCCGGTCTTCCCCTGGCTGAGGATGCCACGGCCGATATCGATATCTCGCCGTTTGCCAACAGCGCCATGGATGGATATGCCGTGCGTGCCGACGACCTCGCCAAAGCGTCCTCCGATACGCCCGTGACGCTTTCCGTCGTGGGGCACGAGGCGGCGGGCCATGTGTTTGAGGGCGCGATTGGCGCGGGCGAGACCGTCCGTATCATGACGGGTGCACCGGTGCCCGAAGGTGCGGATGCCGTTGTGAAATACGAGATCGTCGAGGTGCTTGACGGCGACGGCAACGAGGGCTCACACGTGAGCTTCTCGGCACCGGCTAAGGTGGGGGAGAACGTTCGAGCTGCAGGCGAGGAGGCCCATGCCGGTGATGTTGTGATGCACGCTGGCGAGGTTGTGGCCCCGGCCGGCGCCGGTTTGCTGGCGAGCGCCGGTTACGCGAACGTTAGAGTGCACGCCGCCCCGCGTGTGGGCGTTATCTCGCTGGGCACGGAGCTGGTCGCGGCCGGCCAACTGCCGGCGCGTGGGCAGATTCGCGATTCCAATTCCTCGGCGTTAATGGCCGAGGCACTCGATGCTGGGGCCGACCCAGTGTTCTACGGCATTGCGCCCGACGACGAGCGGGCGATTGCCGAGCTTGTGTACCGCGCCGCGCAAGAGTGCGATTTTGTCATTACGAGCGGTGGCGCCTCGGCTGGCGACTACGACTACGTGACGGCGCTGGTTCGGCGCGAGGGCGAGGTGCTGTTCGATCGCATTTCGTTACGTCCTGGCAAGGCCATTACGTTTGGCCTGCTCGGCGGCAAGCCCTATCTGGGGCTTTCGGGCAACCCCGCGGCGGCATACGTGGGCTTTGAGATGCTCGCCCGCCCGGCGATTCGCAAGATGCGCGGCTTTGCCGAGGGCGCGCGTCCCCTGCAGCGCGCGGTTCTCACCCATGGCGTGAAGAAGCGCCAGGACCGACGTTTCTATGACCGCGCCACGGTTTTGCGCGACCCCGAGACCGGTGAGTTGTTGGTGACCGAGGCTAAGACGCAGAACTCGGCGCTGCTTGGAACTATGCAGCGTGCGAACTGCCTGTTGCGTATTGACGAAGGACCGTGCGACCTTGCGGCGGGCGATGTCGTGGACGTTGTTCGCGTCGACCTGCCTGAGGGCGCCGTGTTGTAGGGGGAATGCTATGGAGCTGAAGATTTCGATTGTGACGTGCTCGGATACGCGCGATCTTGCCCAGGACGAGGCTGGGGCTGCACTCGAGGAGCTTATCGAGGCGCAGGGCTGGACGGTCGCCTCACATGCGGTCGTGCGCGACGACGTCAGCGAAATCGGTGATGCCATTGTGGAAGCCGCCGATGAGTGCCACGCCAATGTCGTGCTCACCTGCGGTGGCACGGGTCTTTCGATGCGCGACGTGACACCCGAGGCGACGCGTGCTGTCTGTGACCGCGATGTGCCGGGTATTGCCGAGGCGATCCGTGCGTACTCCATGACCAAGACGCGCCGCGCTATGCTCTCGCGCGCCGTGTGCATGCAGCGTGGGTATACGCTTGTCATCAACTTTCCGGGATCTACGAAAGCGGCCCGCGAAAGCTGGGAGGCTGTGAGCGACCAGCTGGAGCATGCGGCCCAAATGACGGCGGGCGGCGGGCACGCCAAATAAGCGCGCTACCTACGGCGGAGCGACTTTGCGAGTCGCTCCGCCTTTTTATGCAACGACAGCGCGGAACGTCCTGAGACTATCGGCGAAAGAGAATTATCAGACGAGAAATCTTTATCACTGATATTATTCGCGCGGAAGTATAATCTAATTACAGAATAAAGCCCGCGGCGGGGTGTCCGGGCGTAGCATTCGAAAGGGTTGAATATGTTCGATATGGTTTCTCGCCGCGGATTCGTCTCGCTTTCTGCTGTCGCCGCTGCCGGCCTTGGTCTTGCCGGCTGCTCGGGCAGTAAGACGTCCGAGCCGGCCGGATCCGATGCCGGCTCCGCCAAGGCCTCTTCCAAGAAGGAAACCGTCGAGCTGCAGGTCTTTGCTGCCAACTCTCTCGAGAAGGCCCTGCCCGAGGTCCAGGAGCTCTACACCGATCAGACCGGCACCACCTTTGCCGACACGCAGTTTAAGGCCTCCGGCGACCTCGTTGAGCAGATGCGTGCCGGCGCCACGGTCGACGTGCTCATCACGGCCTCCAAGGGCACCATGGATGACGCTGAGACCGCCGAGCTCGTCGACGCCGACACGCGTGAGGACATGTTCGTCAACGACCTCGTGATCATTCGCGCCGAGGGCTCCGACACCAAGGTCGAGGCCATCGCCGACGTCGCGAACCTGGACGGCAAGATTGCCATCGGCGACGCTAGGACCGTTCCCGCCGGCAAGTATGCCAACCAGGCGCTGGCTTCTGTTGGGCTCTACACCGGCACCGAGGGCGACGACGGCGAGTATGCACCCGAGCTCGCCGACAAGGTGGCTTTGGCCGACAAGGTCGGCACCGCCGCAGCTTACGTCTCTACGGGCGACTGCGTGGCCGGCTTTGTCTACAGCTCCGACATCTTCCGCTACGACGGCATCGAGGAGGCCTTCGTGTGCCCCGAGGATTCGCACAAGCCCATCGTGTATCCGGGTGCCGTTGCCGAGAGCTCCGAGCACGCCGACGAGGCCAAGGCGTTCATCGACTTCTGTCTGACCAACAAGAAGGCGCAGAAGATTTGGGCTAAGTACGGATTTGAGCTTTCCGAGTAGTGCGGCTTGGAGCGATAATCCCATCGTTTTGTGTTTCACTCCGTCCTTGTATTCGCTTGGAGCTTTTCGTGCTTAGTAGATTCCGCATGCTTGTCGCCTGTGCTTTGACCCTCGCGCTTTGCTGGGTGCCGGGATTTGCGTTTGCTGGGGACGCTGAGGACGGGGCCCAGGTTGCCGTGACCGCTAAGGGGCTTTCTTATGGGCTCGATGGTTTTGAACGGTTAGCCAAGGGGACCGCCCGTGTCATGGAGGGCCAGCCCGAGGGCTATCGGTTTCCCGTTGAAGGGGACACGGACCTCATAGTGGCGCCGGCTGCCGATCGCGTGGTGGTGTGGATATCGCCCAAGGCGGTCGAGACATATGGATGGGATCTGCAGAACAACGAGAGCGTATCGGGTCTAAAGACCCTCGTCTGCGAGCTTGACGGCGCAAACTGCATGGGAGGCGCACGGCTGGAAGACATGGATCTTCCTTGGTATGCCACGACGGAAGCGGCGTTTAATGTCGGTGGGTATACCTATGCCTTTGATGAGCGCGGTGCGAATGGGGACCGCTATGTGGTCATCGCATCTGCCTCGGGTGATGCCAAGGGCGGCGCGCGTTGGCTTGATAGCGCTCAAATCGTGGAAGCATCATCTGTTGTGATGCAAGATGAACAGGAGCCCTTGGCGTCCCTTGTCGCCTTTTTGACCGGCATCGACTATCGCCCGCTTTGGGTGTCTATCAAAACGAGTGGCCTTGCCCTGGTGATTGCCTTTGCGCTGGGCCTGTTTGCCGCATGGAAGACTATGGGCACGACGAGCCGCGTGAAGGGCCTGCTCGACTCGGCCTTTACCATCCCCATGGTGCTGCCTCCCACGGTGTGCGGCTTTCTGCTCCTCATGCTGTTTGGCCGCTCGACCGGGGTTGGCCAGTGGCTTATCGCGCACGGCATCTCGATCGTCTTTACGTGGCCAGCGGCGGTGATATCTGCCGTGGTGGTGTCGTTTCCCCTGGTCTACCGTACGGCGCTCGGCGCCTTTGAGAGCCTGGACACGCAGATGCTCGACGCCGCGCGAACCCTGGGGTGGTCCGAGCGCCGTATCTTTGCCAAGCTTATGATGCCGCTCGGCTGGCCCTCGATTGCCGCCGGCACGGTGCTCGCCTTTGCCCGCGCGATGGGTGAGTTCGGCTGCACCCTCTTCTTTGCGGGCAACTATGCTGGCATTACGCAGACCATTCCCATCGCCATCTACTTTGAGTGGATGGGCGGCAACATCTCAGTTGCCCTCTTTTGGGTTGTCGTCGTGATTGCGTTTAGTTTCCTGATCATCCTGTTTATCAACATGTACACCGCGCATTCGCAAAAGTATCGCGAGCGGGGCCTTTCCCGTGCGGAGCGCAAGCGGGCCAAAGAACTCGCCGATACGGCCGATTCGCTCGACCCGGTGGGCGGCGATGCCCTGCGTATCGATCGCGAGGCGCTGGCCGAGCTCATGCACGATGATGCCACTCTGCAGGGAGGTCGATAGGCATTGTCGATCGTTCTGGATATCAAAAAGCGCTATCCCGGGTTTACGCTCGATATGCAGCTTGAGGCTGGAGAGGAGCGCGTGGCGCTGCTGGGCGCCTCGGGGTGCGGCAAAAGCTGTACGCTACGCTGCATTGCCGGTGTGGAGACGCCCGACGAGGGCAAGATCGTCGTCAACGGCGTGACCTTTTTTGATTCGGCGGCGGGCATCAACCTATCGCCCCAGGAGCGTAAATGCGCCCTGCTGTTCCAAAACTATCAGCTGTTTCCCAATATGACGGTGGCCGATAACGTGTGCGCCGGCGTACAGGATGCGGGTGACGTCGCTGCACGCAAAAAGCTCGCCGAGCGCTATCTGGGCATTTTTGGTCTGGCCGATTTTGCCGACCGCTATCCCGCACGCCTCTCGGGTGGTCAGCAGCAGCGCGTGGCGCTTGCGCGCATGGTGGCGGCACACCCGGGCATTTTTATGTTCGACGAGCCCATGAGCGCGCTCGATGCCTACCTTAAGAGCGCGCTCGAGCAGAACATGCTCGACCTGTTCGACGTGTGCAACCGCACCGTGCTCTACGTGAGCCACGATATCGACGAAGCGTGTCGCCTGTGCCAGCGCATTTGCGTGATGCATAACGGGCATGTGGAGGAGATCGGCTCCGTCGAAGATGTGGTCCGCCGGCCGCAAACCTTGGCCGCGCTGCGCTTGACGGGCTGCAAGAACACAAGCCGGGCGTGCAAGATCGGCGACGAAGAAGTTGAGGCTCTCGACTGGGGCATGACCTTTAATGTGGGTCGCGAGGTTCCTGATGATGTGGCGTACCTGGGGATTCGCGCAAGTTACTTCCATGTTGACAACCGTGCCGAGCGGGGTCGTAACAGCTACGACTTACACGTGGCCCGGGTGAGCGATTCGCGCTTTGAGCGGCTGGTGCTGTTGGACGTGCCACGTGTCGATGCACCCACGCGTCTGCAGTGGAAGGTCAACAAGGTGAGCGTGGCTTCCGACGAGCTGCCGCAGGCCGACGAGACCTTGCGCATGCATTTTGATGCGAGCAGGATTCATTTGGTTTGTCGATAGCGCCGGGTAATGCCGTCGGGGATATAGGCCTCGGCGGCTTCGTCTTGCCGTTCGCCGAATGAGGGATGACAAACTCCTATCAATCAAGATAATTATTTATTAAACGACGGCACACGATGCTGTCGTACGAATGTCAACGGTGTTCGCATGGTCGATGACCGTTGATATAGTTGACCTTAACTTGTAAAGGAGGGTGCGCGCATGCCACAGACGACATACATTCGCCGCGTTGCCGCGCGTGCCCTATATATCGCTCGGAGCCGCATATGAGCAGGTATGTTCACGGCTCCGGGAGAGACGACGCACAACTAAATAGTCAACCGCAAAGCAGGTTCCCCAAAATTCCGGGTTTGAGCACGGCAGGGCAATCGCCGCCCGTCGTGCACCGATACCGCTGTTATCCGTTTTTGGTTCGAGAGGGGAACCGTCATGGCTGAAGAATTCGATTTCCATCCGATGTGGGAGAGCCTCGGCATGAATCTTGCCGACCACGACATGCTGCTGGGCGCCGTGGGCCAGATGTACGGCGATATGTTCTTGACGCAGAACAATCGCCCCAAGTCCACGTCCTACCTGGACTTTGTGGCCACCAACATCCACAGCGGCCGTATTAAGGAGATGCTCGACAAGAAGGAGGCCGGCGAGGCCACCAAGATCGTGGGCTCGTTCTGCGTGTACGTGCCCGAGGAGATCGTGCTTGCCTGTGACGGCATTCCCGTTGGTCTGTGCTCGGGCGCCGATTGGGCAACGGATAAGGTCGAGGAGCATCTGCCGCGCAACACCTGCCCGCTTATCAAGAGCTTTGCCGGCTTTAAGCTGGGCGAGGTCTGCCCCTACATTGAGTCGAGTGACTTGGTGGTAGGCGAGAACACCTGCGATGGCAAGAAGAAAGCCTACGAGTTTTTTGCCACGCAAAAGAACATGTACGTCATGGATATTCCCAACGTACACGACGAGTCAACGCTCGTGACCTGGAAGGCCGAGGTCAAGAAGCTCGCCGCCAAGATCGAGGAAGAGTGCGGCGTCACGATTACGCCTGAGCGTCTGAAGGCCGCCATCCACGCCGTCAATGAGAAGCGTCGCGCCCTGCAGCGCCTCGCTGCCACGCGCGCTGCCGACCCTGCGCCCATCAGCGGTCTTGACAGCCTGCTGACCGTTCAGGCCGCCTTTATGGACGACACGCCACGTCTGACCGGAGCCATTAACGATATGGCGGCTGAGTGCGAGCAGCGTGTCGAGACCGGCGAGGGCGTGGCGCCCAAGGGGACCAAGCGCATTCTGTACACCGGCACGCCCATGGCCGTGCCCAACTGGAAGCTGTTCAACCTTATCGAGAAAGCCGGCGGCGTTGTGGTAGGCGAGGAGTCCTGCACGGGCTCGCGCTACTACAAGGACCTGGTCGACGAGTCCGGTGAGACGGTGGACGAGATGCTCGATGCCATCGCCGAGCGCTACTTTAAGATCAACTGCGCCGTCTTTACGCCCAACGACCAGCGTATGAAGGACATTGTCCAGATGGCCAAGGACCTGCATGCCGACGGCATCGTCGACGTGGCCCTGCAGTTCTGCACGCTCTATGAGATGGAGTCGTTTGCCGTGGAGAAGGCCGCCGAGGAAGCCGGCATTCCGTTTATGCACATCACGACCGACTACGCCGGTGAGGATGCAGGCCAACTGCAAACCAGGATCGAGGCCTTCTTGGAAACCATTTAGGGCTATCCGTCCCGGCGGCTTTCCCAGGCACCCGATCTTGCCGTTCAAACCGTCGCTTGCGTGCGAAAGTACGCGGCGCGCCTCTTTCACGGCAACCTCGGGCACCTGGGAAAGCCGCTTCCTTGGTTGGTTAAAAGGTTTAGGAGTTATATGTCGGAAAATATTGAGCAGCCGTTGCCCAGCACGTTTGAGGAGTTCAACGAGCAGCGCAAGGCCGCGTTTATTCGCGTTAAGGATTATAAGCAGGCGGGCAATCGCCTGGTCGGCTTTTTGTGCAGCTATACGCCGCTCGAGATTATCGATGCCGCGGGGGCCGCAAGTGTCGCTCTGTGCGGTACGTCCGATGAGGTGATCCCCGAGGCCGAGAAAGTGCTGCCGGCAAATCTGTGTCCGCTCATCAAATCGACGTACGGCTTTGCCTACTCGCAAAAGTGCCCGTTTACGTACTTTAGCGACATGATCATCGGTGAGACCACCTGCGACGGCAAGAAGAAGATGTACGAGCTCTTAAACGAGCTTAAGCGCACGCACATTCTGCATCTTCCGCAGGGTCGCGACCGCGCCTACGAGCGCGAGGGCTGGTACGAGGAGTGCCGCCTGCTCAAGGAGGAACTCGAGGGCTTCTACGGCATCACGATTACCGACGATGACCTGCGCGCTGCCGTCCGTCGTCGCAACCGTTTGCGTGCGGCTCAGCTCGAGATGTTTGCGCTGCAGGCCAACCAGCCGGCGGCCATGAGCGGCGTCGACCTGATGAGCACCATGTTCGCCGGTACGTTCAGCTTTGATATCGAGGCCTATACGCAGCAACTGGAGCAAAAGGTTGCCAAGCTGCGCGAGGCCTACGACGCGGGCGAGCGCCCGGTTGCGGCGGATGCCAAGCGCATCCTGATCACCGGCTGCCCCGTGGGCGGCGTGATCAACAAGATCGGTCGCACCATCGAGTCCAACGGCGGCGTGGTCGTGTGTATGGATGACTGCTCGGGTGAGCGCACGGCGGCCATGATGGTCGACCCGGATGCGCCCGACATCCTGCGTGCGATCGCCGACCGCTACCTGGATATCAACTGCTCGGTTATGACGCCCAACGACGGTCGTATGGAGAACACGCTGGCCATGTGCGAGAAGTATCACGTCGATGGCGTAGTGGAGAGCGTGCTCCAGGCGTGCCACACCTTTAACGTGGAGAGTGCACGCATGCAGGAGGCCGTCGAGGGTGCGGGTATTCCGTATATGAAGATCGAGACCGACTACAGCAACGGCGACATGGGCCAGATTGAGACCCGCATCGCTGCCTTCATCGAGACCCTCTAGCTTCCTCAGGCACCGGATCTTGCCCCTCAAACCGTCGCTTGCGTACCAAAGTACGCTGCGCTCCTCTTTCGGGGCAACCTCCGGCACCTGAGAAACCTAGAGCTAAGGCGCCTGAATGCGCCGCTGTCTTTGATGTTTGGATTAGGAGAGAGCCATGATAGGGATCGGGATCGATATCGGGTCTACGGCGGCTAAGGCTGCTGTGGTCGATGGCGCGGGTTCGGTGACGTGGACGTGCGTGCAGCCAACCGGGTTCTCCTCGGTCGATGCGGCCGAGCGTCTGCGCGGTGAGCTCGCCGCAGCCGGCTATGACGTGGCGGGCGACGATGCTCGCGTGGTCGCGACTGGCTACGGCCGTGTCGCCGTGCCCTATGCGCATAAGGTCGTGACCGAGATTACCTGCCACGGTACCGGTGCCGTGCACCTGTTTGGCGATCACGGCACGGTGATTGACGTGGGCGGCCAGGACACCAAGGTCATTCAGCTTAAAAGTGGCCGCGTGGCCAAGTTTGCCATGAACGACAAGTGCGCCGCCGGCACCGGACGG
>CAJMNK010000037.1 GCA_905214905.1 uncultured bacterium
CCCGTAAAACACTACTTCGACGAAGGCCTCCTAGCCCGCCAAGGCATCGAATACTAAATGATCCGAAGGGGACGGAGGAAAACGGATCATTTTGCCTTATCGCCAGGTCAATGATCCGTTTTCCTCCGTCCCCTACGGATCATTAGGCGGTGGCGCGGCCGAGCCAGTTGCCGCTGTGGTGGTAGATGGTAAACATCGTGGCCGTGATGAGCCAGGTTACGGGGTAAACCAGCAGCAGATGCTCAAGCGACGGATCGAACGGCATAATCGCAAACACCCAGATCACCCTGAGCACGACGGTGCCAAAAATCGTGAGCATCATAGGCTGGAAGCTCACGCCAGCGCCGCGGATGGAGCCGGACGCGTTTTCGATAATCGAGAAGATCGCGTAGAACGGCGCGATGAAATGAAGAATCGTCGTGGTGTAGGCCGAAATCGAAGCATCGTCGACAAACAGACGCGACAACGGACCCGAGAACACCAGTAGCACGGCAGACAGGCCACCAATGAGCATAAACGACAGCACAAGCGACGTATGGTAGCCCTTGCGCATGCGCTCGTAGTTGCGCGCGCCAAAGTTCTGTGCCGAGAACGTGGTGATCGAAACGCCAAGCGCCTCGGTAACCATCCAGACAATGCCATCCAAACGGCCCGAAAGACCCCACGCCGTGGTGACATCGGCACCAAACGAGTTGACCGACACCTGAATCAAAACGTTGGAAATCGAATACGCAGCAGACTGAAAGCCAAGCGGCAGACCACACGAGATCATGCTCTTACAAATGCCAGGATCAATGCAGAGTTTGGACAGTGAAAGCCGCCACGCACCCGGAGCGTGCATCATACGAATCACGATCATCGTGGCGTTGGAGCAAATGGTCAGCGCCACCGCGATGCCGCAGCCCAGAGCCTCCATATGAAGCACGGCAACGAAGATGACATCCAGCACCGCATTAACAAGGCAGCCGGAAGCAATGATCACAGCAGGACCGCGTGTGTCGCCCACGGCGCGCAGCAGCGCCGTTCCCATATTGAGCAGCAGCGCCGCAACCATGGCGGCAAAATAGCAACGAGCATAGGCCACGCCCTCGGCCAATAGTTCATGCGGCGTGTTCATAAGTACCAGCATGGGCTCAACGAACACTATGCCAAGAATCGAGAAAACGATACCGCCCACCAGCGCGAGCGTCATGGCCGTATGGACCGAACGACTCAATCGCTCATCATCGTGCTGACCAAAATACTGACCGGTAATGACCGCGCAGCCAGCGCCAACGCCAACGCAAAAGCCGATGCAGAGCTCGGTGAGCACCATCGTGGCCTGAATGCCACCCAGCGCGAGCTTGCCGCCAAACTGACCGACGATATAGGTACCGATAAGCGTGTAAGCCTGCTGAAAAAACGAGCTAAAGAAGATAGGGACGCACAGCGAAAGCAGTTGCTGCCAAATGACACCCTGCGTCACATCGATAGCCGTAGATTTCTTAGCCACACGCCCTCCCCAACAGCGTACATCAAACAACAAAACGGCAATTTAAGACCAAAGCCAATACCAGCTTAGCACCGACCGGTATCGGCCGAAACGCCCCGAACCAGAGCCCAGTGCGAAATAATTGCCTAGTGATACAGCCCCGGCTGGTAGTGGTACTCGTTGCTCACATGCGGGCACAGCTGCCAAAAGGCGACAGCACTTGCCGCGGCCACGTTAAGCGAATCGACCCCGTGCGCCATCGGAATACGCACGGCGCGGTCGCAGCCCGCAATGGTCTTGGCGCCCAAGCCAGCACCCTCGGTGCCCATAAAGATTGCCAGGCGGTCAATCTCCTGCAGCGCGGGATCGTCCAGCGACACCGAATCATCCGTCAACGCCATAGCGGCACACGAAAAGCCGGCATCGTGTAGCGCCGCCAGCCCATCATGCGGCCATACGCGCGCTTCGCTGCCAATGCGTGTCCAGGGCACCTGGAACACCGTGCCCATGCTCACGCGGGCAGAACGACGATACAGCGGATCACAACACGTAGGACTGACCAAAATGCCGTCGACGTTGAGCGCGGCCGCCGAGCGGAATATTGCGCCCACATTGGTATGGTCGACAATGCCCTCGAGCACGCACACGCGCACCGGGCGCTCCCCCGCCGCCTCGACGACGCCGCCCAAGAACTCATCAACCGGAATCTGTCGCGGGCGACGAAATGCCGCGAGCGCACCGCGCGTCACGTTAAAACCCGTCAGCCGCTCCATAAGCTCCATCGAGGCAACGAACACGGGAACCGGACCCGCGCCCTCGCGTACCGCCAGGCGCTCAAACAGCGGCATCATCTGGTCGAGCCAGCGCTCGCCCAAAAGAAAGCTCACCGGCTCGTATCCGGCGCGAACCGCACGTTCGATGACCTTGGCACTCTCGGCGATAAAAATGCCCTTCTGCGGCTCCAGCACGCAGCGCAGCTCACGCTCGGTCAGTCGCACGTAGGCATCAAGCCGCTCGTCCTCGAGCGAATCGATTCGCAGCACCTCAACGGCATCAGTCATAGCAGCCAGCCCGCACCTTTCTTTACAGCGCATCTATACCAAACGAGGCGACGCTAAGCGCCGCCCCATGCATTCAAACAATCCGATGATACCGTTCACGCCGGACGATTTACGCCTCAACGCGACGATACGTTACGAACTCATAATCGACACCCTCGTCGTCCTCGCCCGAGGCAATCGTGGCAACACCGCCACGCCGCGCAATCTCCCACGCGGGATCGGCATCCAGATCGGGAAAATACGTATCCACGTCATGCACGCAATGGTTATGCGTAACCTCGGCCTCGGCGCAATACGGCAAAAACTGCCGATACACCTCGCCGCCACCGATCACCCACGCAACGGGCTCATCGGCTACCGCGGCGAGCGCTTCGTCGATGCTATGCACCACGTCGACGCCCATGGGAGCAAAGTCCCCATCGCGCGTGAGCACGATATTGCGTCGATTCTTAAGCGGGCGCCCGCCGGGAAAACTCAGCAGCGTCTTGCGTCCCATAATGACCGGACAGCCTTTGGTGCACGCCACAAAATGGCGCATATCGGAGCGATTGGACACCACCATGTCGCCCTCGCAACCAATGCCCCAGTCGTCACACACGGCGACAATGGCAGAAAGCTTACACGTCATGCGCGTCACCTACACCGCAATGGGGATGTTCTTGACCTGAGGGCCGTGCTCATAGCCCTCGACGATCAGATCATCGGTCGTAAACGCATAGAAGTCATGCACATCGGGGTTGAGCGTTACCTTGGGCGCAGCAAACTGCGGACGCTCAATAAGCTCGCGAACGATATCGACATGACGGTCGTAAATGTGGGCATCGGCAATCACATGCAGCAGCTCGCCGGGAATCATATCGACCGACTGCGCGACCATCATCAGCAAAATGGCGTACTGGCACACATTCCAGTTGTTCGCAGCCAAAATATCCTGGCTGCGCTGGTTGAGAATCATGTTGAGCGTCGGTTTGTCATCCTGCGGGCGCTGCGTGACGTTATAGGTCACGCTGTAGGCGCACGGATACAGGTGCATCTCGGACAGGTCGCTAAACACGTAGGTATTCGTCATAATGCGACGGCTATACGGCGTGTGTTTGAGGTCGTACAGCACGCGGTCCATCTGGTCGAAATCGCCCTCGGCGTAATGGCTCTTCTGACCAATCTGGTACCCGTAGGCCTTGCCGATGGAGCCGGTCTCGTCGGCCCACTCATCCCAAATATGGCTGTTGAGGTCATGCACGTTATTGGACTTCTTTTGATAAATCCACAGGATCTCATCCATGGCAGATTTGAGGGCCGTACGACGCAGGGTGAGCGCCGGGAACTCCTCGCGCAGGTCGTAGCGTGCCGTAACGCCAAAGTTTTTAATCGTATAGGCAGGGGTGCCGTCCTCCCACACCGGGCGGACCTTTTGGCCCTCGGTCGTGGTGCCATGGTACAAGATATCGCGGCACATGGTTACAAACTGTTGATCAGCTTTGCTCATTGACCCTCCTGTCAGTCGCCTATAGGCTATTTTTTATTCTAGCCCAGGCGCGCGAGTGTCGGATTGGACACTTGGGCCGGCACACGCAATGCACGGCAGCACCGCACCGCACCGCCTACGCCAACGAAACACCTTTGCTTTTTCTGACATATGCCAATAGTTCCTTGCTCTGCGGCGCACACGCGTTATTCTATTGTTGGCATATGTCAGATAAGGAGCATGTATGGCGGGAAGACGTGAGAAATTGCGCCGTGTTGGGATTATCCCCGAATACCGCGGCTTTACCCCTGACGGCCTAGCCAGCGGAGACGCCATCGACATGACGGTCGACGAACTCGAAGTCCTGCGGCTGTGCGACCTGGAAGGCCTTAACCAAGAGGCAGCCGCACAGCAGATGGGCATCGCGCGCGCCACGGTGACGGCTATTTGCAGCCGAGCGCATCGCAAGGTGGCAAACGCGTTGGTCAATGGACGGGCAATCGTCATCGAAGGCGGCAATATCGCGTACTCCCCCATTACCACGGCAACGGCCGTATGGCCAGCAAAGGAGATCGACACCATGAGGGTGGCAACCACGTACGACAACGGCAACATCTTTATGCACTTTGGCCGCAGCGAGCAGTTCAAGATCTACGACATTCAGGATGGCAAGGTACTCAACGAGCAGGTCGTGGGCACCGACGGCACCGGCCACGGTGCCCTTGCGGGCCTGCTCGCCAACGGTGGCGTGGACACGCTCATCTGCGGCGGCATCGGCGGTGGCGCCATCAACGCGCTTGCCCAAGCCGGCATCACGGTGTACGCAGGAGCTCAGGGCAGCTGCGACGCTTGTGTCGAGGCCCTTATCGCCGGAACGCTCGCACAGAACGGCGAGGCCACGTGCAGCTGCCACGGCCATGACCACGACCACGCCCACGAACATGGCGAGTCCTGCAGCTGCCACGGCCATCACGAGCACGAGGGCCACGAGGGCTGCGGCTGACACTAACGGCACGGCACCGCGAGCTCGGGGCGCGACGCTGAACGCAGCCCAACTATCAAAGCCAACAACAAAGGCCACCCGGTAGCTTCCGAGTGGCCTTTGCCATATCAAGCTGGAATTACAGCCCTATTTCTTATTGCGCATCTGCGCTTCCATCTGGCGCAGCAGCTCCATATCGGACTTGGGACCGCCCGTACCCAGGCCGCCCATGCCGCCCAGACCCATAGCGTCCAGCCCAGGGATATTGGGCATGCGCATCTTCTTACCCTTCTTGCCCTTTTTGCCCTTCTTGCCGCCGGCCTGTGCCTGATTGGCCATCGTGCGCATGCGGCCCATCATCTTGTTCATCTCGCCCCACTGCTTCATAAGGCTATTGACCTCGGTGGGGGTCACACCGGCGCCCTTGGCGATACGCGCGCGACGCTGGCCGTTGATGATGGAGGGACGCAGACGCTCCTTCTTGGTCATCGACATGATGATGGCCTCGTTCTTGTCGAAAATGCCCTCGTCCAGGTTACCGCCCATCTGGTTGAGCGCGCGCTGGCCACCGGGGAGCATGCCCAGGATACCCTTCATGCCGCCCATCTTTTTGACGGCTTTCATCTGGTCCAGCATGTCGTTCATGGTAAAGCCCTCGCGCAGCATGCGCTCGGCAGCCTCGAGCTGTTCGGCATCGGCGGCCTCCTGGGCCTTCTCGATGATGCCGACAACGTCGCCCATGCCCAAGATTCGCTTGGCCATGCGATCGGGATAGAACGGCTCAAGCGAATCGGGTTTCTCGCCCATGCTCACAAACTTGATGGGCTTGCCGGTCACCTGACGCACCGAAAGCGCGCCACCGCCACGGGCGTCACCGTCGAGCTTGGAGATAATCACACCATCAAAGTCGGTGCGCTCGGCAAACGTCGAGACCACGTTGACGATATCCTGGCCGGTCATGGCGTCGACGACCATCAGCACCTGATCGGGCTTGACGGCCTTCTTGATGTCCACGGCCTCCTGCATCATCTGCTCATCAATCTGCAGGCGGCCGGCGGTATCGACGATGACCACGTCACGCAGGTGGTCGACGGCCTCCTGGATGGCGCCCTTGGCGATATCGACCGGGTGCTCACCGTCACCGCGGAAGACCGGAACGCCGATCTCGCCACCGAGCGTGGCCAGCTGGTCGGCAGCTGCGGGACGGTAGACGTCGCACGCGGCGAGCAGCGGCGAGCGGCCCTGCTTCTTGAGCAGGTAGGCCAGCTTTACGGCCGCCGTGGTCTTACCGGAGCCCTGCAGGCCCACGAGCATGATGACATTGGGAATGCGGTTACTAAAGACGAGCTTGCTCTCTGTGGAGCCGAGCATCTCGGTGAGCTCGTCGAGCACGATCTTGACGACGTTTTGCGCTGGCGACAGCGACTCCATGACCTCGGCGGTCATGCAGCGCTCCTTGGTCTTGGCGACGAACTCCTTGACGACCTTGAAGTTGACGTCGGCCTCGAGCAGCGCCATGCGAATGTCGCGCATGGCCGAGGTGATATCGGCCTCGGTCAGCTTGCCCTTGCCGCGCAGGCGGTCAAATGTGTCGTTGAGGCGATCGCTCAGGGAATCAAACACTAGTCACTCCTTAATTGGACTCGCCCACCAGGGCGCGGCAGAAATCTTTGGCATTGAACTCCTGCAGGTCATCGACCTGCTCGCCCACGCCCACGCGCAGGATCGGAAGCTTGAGCTTCTCGGCCACGGCCATGGCGATACCGCCCTTAGCCGTGCCGTCGAGCTTCGTCATGATAATACCGTCCAGGCCCAGTGCCTCGTTAAACTCGAGCGCCTGGTTCAGACCGTTCTGACCGGTGGCGGCATCGATCACGAGCACGACTGAGACGGGCATGGGGCCGGCGGCCATATTGGCGGCGCGCTTACGCGTCACGTTGACCACCTTGGCAAGCTCGCGCATAAGCTCGGGGCTCGTGTGCAGACGACCGGCAGTGTCGATAAGCACCAGGTCGCTGCCGCGCTTGTCGGCCTCGTCGAGCACGTCGTAGCACACGCTCGCCGGGTCGGAACCGCGATCGCGCTTGATGACGGGGACGCCAGCGCGCTGGCCCCACACATCGAGCTGCTCGATGGCGGCGGCGCGGAACGTATCGGCAGAGCCGATCACGACATTCTTGCCGCGGGCGGCCATGGCGCTCGCGATCTTACCGACCGTCGTGGTCTTGCCGGCACCGTTAATGCCCACAAACAGCACGCAGCTCGGCGTATCGGAGAACGGATCGCGCTCGGTGGGCACAAAATGCTGCTCAAGCTGCTCGGCCAGGGCGCGACGGAGTTGCGGGGCGGTCTTGAGGTTCTTCTTGGCCGCGGCATCGCGCAGGTCATCGGAGACCTTGATGGCGACCTCGGCGCCCATGTCACCCATGACGAGGGTGTCCTCCAGGTCCTCCCAAAAATCCTCGTCGACCTCGCCGCCAAAGTAAAAGACCTCGTTGAGGGCCTCGCGACTGCGCTCAAGTCCGCGCGAGAGAGCATCGAAGAATCCCATTATGCATTCACGACCTTTCCGGTTTCGCGATCAAGTTTTTGCGAGACGACGCGACTGACGCCGTCGGCTTGCATCGAGACGCCATAGAGGACGTCAGCGTCCTCCATAGTACGGCGCTGATGCGAAATGACCAAGAGCTGCGTATCGGAACGCAACACATCGAGTGCGCCGATGAGCTTGGACAGGTTGGCGTCATCGAGTGCCGCCTCGACCTCGTCCAGCACATAGAACGGCACCGTGCGCGTGCGGTACACGGCAAAGAGCAGGGCGAGCGCCGTCAGGCTCTTCTCGCCGCCTGACATGAGCATCATCTTGGTGATGCGCTTGCCGCGCGGCTGCGCCACGACCTCGATACCCGTCTCGGCAGGATGCTCGGGATCGGTCATCTCCAGATGAGCCTGACCGCCCGGGAAGAGCATGGCGAAGATCTCGCGGAAGTTCGCGTCGACCTTCTCAAACGTCACCAGGAAGGCCTTCCGCATCTTGCGATCAATGGCCACCGTGATCTTGGTGAGCGCCTTGCGCGCGCTCTCCAGATCGGCCAGCTGCTCCTCGATGTAATCGGCGCGGCGCCTGAGCTGCTCGTACTCCTCCATGGCAACCTGGTTCACAGGGCCCAGGTTGTTGATCTGACGCACGAGCTGGTTGAGCTCGCGCTCAGCAGCATCGCGGTCCGTGGGCGCCGGAAGCATGAGCGCTTCCTCGAGTACCGTGGTGCCATCGGCGGTAATGGCCTTAATGGCGGCCTCTACCTGCACCTCGAGCTTGCCACGCGCGACCTTGAACTCGTTTTGCGTGGCGGAGGCGGTATCGACCCGCTCCTTAGCGTGGGCAACCTCCGCCTTGGCATCCTCGATGGTCTTCTTAAGCGAAGCGGAGTCCGCCTCCTCCAGAGAGGCCTGGTCACGCAGGCGCGCTGCCCAATCCGACGCGCGTTCCAACAGGGCCGAATAGCGTTCGTGCATGGGGTCGACGCGCAGGCGCAGCAGCTCGAGCGAGCGCGAAGCCTGGCGTGTTCCGCGGATACGACGGTCGATGCCCTCAAGACGATGCTCCAGGTCGGGCACGCGGCCCTTCAGCGAACGCAGGCGCTCGCTCGTCTGGGCTAGGCGAACCTTGGCGTCGGCGAGCTTGCCGGCAGCCTCGGAATCGTCACGGCGAACGCGGTCGAGTTCGTCGTTGGCCTCGGCAATCTGCAACCCCAGATTGCTTGCCTGCGCGCGAGCCTCGTCACGCGAACGGGCAAGCTCGTCAACACGCGGGCGCGCAGCGCGAACGGCCTCGGAGGCCTGCTCGCGGCGCTTGGAGATGCGCACGCGCTCGACCTCGGCATTGTTGGCGCTTTGCTCCAGACGGCCGATCTCGGAAAGCAGCGAGCGGCGCTCGCCCTCAAGACGGGCGATCTCGCCGGCGTTATCGCCCTCGGCGGTGCGCGCCTCCTCGACGGCCGCATTGGCCTCGACGACCTGATCAGAAACATGCTCAAACACGGCAGCCAGATCGGGCTCCAGGCCCTCGAGCTCACGAATGCGGCGCTTGCGCTCCAAGGCACCCGATGCCTCACCGGCTTCGAGACCCACGCGTACCAAGCCGCCGCAGGCGACGCGGGCGCCATCGGGAGTCACGTAAGTCACGCCGTCAACGACCGGCGCCGACAGCGCGGCAGCAAGATCGTCCACGACGTAATAACCGCCGAGCAGCGCCTCAACGACAGGACCGTAGCCTGCGTGCACGGACAGACGATCAACCAGACGGGTACCGGAGGCGCCCTCAGCGGCGGTAAAGCCGCTCACGCCGCGCGCCACCAGCAGCGCCTCGCCCGAGGCATTCTTCTGGTCCAGGGCCGCACGACCGGCACGCTCAAGCGCGGACGTATCGTCGAACAGCAGCGCATCGATATCGCCGGCAAGCAGCTGCTCGACCAGGCCCTCAAGCTCGCGCGGGGCCTCGAGCACGTCGCCCAGACGACCCGAGACATCGTCGCCCAGCGCACCCACCAGCCGGCTCACGAGCGGCGAGCTGTCGGCCATGCGGGCATCGAGCTTCTTTTGGCTGGCAAGCTCCGAGCGCACCTCGGACAGCTTGTTACGCGCCTCGCTCTCGCGGGCACGCAGGTCCTTCAGGGCCGCGCGTGCCGTCTCGGTGGCTTCACGCGCATCGACCTGAGCCTGGCGCGCTTCCCCAAGAGCACCCTCAAGCTCCTCGGCGCGGTCGCGACGGCTCTCGAGCGAAGCCGTGACCTCCTCGAGCTGTTCATCGATCTGCTCCAGGCGCGAGGCGTACATATTGTCCTCGACCTCGGCATTGCTCAAGGAATCCTTCACCTTAGCGAGCTCGAGCGCGGCGTTATCGGCCACGCGCTGCACGTCGCGCTGCTCGCGTGTGAGCTGCGAAATCTGATTGTCGAGCGCCACGCGCCGCTCGTGGAGCTCAGCGGCGGCAGGACCAGCGGCGTCAACGTCCTCCTGGGCCTGCATGTGCGCGCCGGTCACTTCCTCAAGCTGCGCACGCGCATCCTCGAGCTCCTCGACCACGCGACGACGCTGATGCTCGGAGCTCGAAATCTGGCCTCGCATGTCGGACAGGCGCGACACCATGTTGTGGCCCTTTTCCTCGAGCAGGCGCATATCGGAGTTAATGCGGCCGACCACGTCTTGCATATGGCGGCGCTGCTCGCCCAGGTCGCCCACAAACAGGCCCTTTTCCTCAAGCATAACCTGGAGCTTCTCGAGCTCGCGCTCCTTTTCGCCCAGGCGGTACTGCGCAAGCTCCAGCTCGGCGGCGCCTTCCTTGGAGCGGCTCTCCAGGTCGTTCCACTGCGACTGCAGCGAACGCAGCTCGTCGACGGCTAGCATCTGCGTAAGCTCGTTCGCGCGCGAGGACAGCTCTTTGTACTTGCGCGCGCGATCGACCTGACGCTCCAGCGGCCGCAGCTGACGGGCGATCTCCTTATTGATGTCGCGGGCACGCGTCAGGTGCTCGTCCATCGATTTAATCTTTTTGAGCGCACGCTCCTTGCGGCGTTTGTGCTTGGAGATGCCGGCGGCCTCCTCGATGAGGGCTCGGCGCTCCTCGGGGCGGCTCTGCAAAATGGCATCGAGCTTGCCCTGGCTGATGATGGAATGCGTATCCTTGCCCAGGCCCGAATCGTGCAGGATGTCCTGAATGTCCATCAGGCGGCACGGACTCGAGTTGATGAGGTACTCGCTTTCGCCCGAGCGATACATGCGACGGGTGATGGCGACCTCGTCAAAATCGACGGGCAGCATATGGTCCGAGTTATCGAGCACCAGCGTGACCTCGGCGACACCCACCGGCTTGCGCGCTGACGAGCCCGAGAAGATGACGTCCTCCATGGCCTGGCCGCGCAGCTGCTTGGCGCTCTGCTCGCCCAGGACCCACAGAATCGAGTCAGAGATGTTCGATTTTCCCGAGCCGTTGGGACCGACGATGACGGTCAGGCCCGGCTCAAATGACATATGGGCGCGGTCGGCAAACGACTTGAACCCTTTGAGCGTGAGGGACTTGAGATACACGGTTCCTCGCTTAAACAGGCTTCTTGTTGAGAATCACGCCGTTGGTGGTGTAGCCCATGCGGTCGAGTGCCTCGAGCGCAGCGGCTCCCTCGGCCTCCTTCTTGGAGGAACCGGTGCCGCGGCCCTGGCGAATACCGTCGATGAGCACCACAGCGGTAAAGGTGGGCGCATGCGCGGGGCCCTCGGAGCCGACCAGCTTATACGCGGGAGGCTCGTGGCCGTCTGCCTGCACGCACTCCTGCAAGAACGACTTGGGGTTCGCGGGGTGCTCGGCACGCTCGGAGGCCAGGTGCGGCTTGAGCGTACGATGAATAAAGTCCGCCGCAACATCCCAGCCGGCATCCAGGTACAGCGCGCCCACGAGCGACTCGTAGACGTTCTCGAGCGCCGAGTGCAGGCCGCGCGCACCGGTACCGGTCTCGGAGGCACCAAAGATAATGATGTCGTCGATGCCCAGCTCATGCGACACCTCGGACAGCGTAGCGCCCGAGACAAGCGACACCTTCAGGCGCGTGAGCTTGCCCTCGTCAAACTCCGGATAGGACTCAAAGAGCGAACGGGCGACGACGGCGCCCAAAATGGAATCACCCAAGAACTCAAGGCGCTCGTAGCTTGCCGAGACTGGCTGGCCTTCGACGGCCGAAGGATGCGTAAGCGCCGCGCGCAGCAGCACCTTGTCATTGAACTCGTGGCCCAGAATCTCCTGGGCGCGCGTAAGTCGTTCGGATAAAGCCAAGACCTAAGCCTCCCTGGCGTTTTCGATCGCGTCGACGGCGTCGGCGACAGAGTTGAGCGAGAGCAGGGTCTCATCATCGATCTCGAGATTGAACTCGTCCTCGATAGCCGTAACCAGTTGCAGGCGCTCGAGCGAGTTGGCATCGAGGTCGTCAAAGGTGGTCTCATCGCTAATTTCGGCAACATCGACGCCCAGAACGTCAGCAGCGACCTCGGCGATCTTGTCGAAGATTTCGGAGCGATCCATAGCGCTTCCTCTCATAGTGCATGAATACCAAAAGAATGGTACCGCCCGGGCGGTACCAAGACATGGTTCTGATTCTACCCCACGACGCACGCCCCGAGACGCATAACGCCGCTGTTATAAAACGATGCCGTCCATGGAGTTGGCGACATTCTCGACCAGCCCGGCGCGCACGGCTTCGGCCGCCGCGAGCGTACCGTTTTTAACAGCCTCGACCGATGTGGCGCCATGGCCGATCAGGACCACGCCGCGCAGGCCCAAAAGAATCGCGCCACCCTTGGCGTCGCCCGAAAGCTTGGCCTTTATCTCGCGCATCTGCTTTTTAATGAGCAGCGCGGCGATCTTGGTGCCAAGCGAAGACATAAAGGCACCCTTGAGTTCCTGCAGCAAAAACTTGGCAGCGCCCTCGGTGGCCTTGAGCGCAATATTGCCCGACATGCCGTCGGCAACAACGACATCGAAATTGCCCGACGTAAGATCGGTGCCCTCGCAGTTACCAACAAAGCCGGGAACGGCGGCTTTCATGGCCGGGAAGCAGGCCTTGGTAAAGTTGGAGCCCTTCTCGTCCTCGGTGCCGTTGGCAAGCAGGCCCACGCGGGGATGCTCGATGCCCAGGACGACGCGGGCATAGGCGCTACCCATCTGGGCAAAACGCACCATGTCGTCGACCTCGACATCGGGGTTGGCGCCCATATCGCACAGCACCGTCAGACCGCCGGCGCGATTGGGCAGCGCATTGGTCAGACAGGGACGCACCGGCTGTTTCTTGCCTTCGGCCATATATCTGAACGGCGTGACGTAGGCGGTCGCAGCAGCGGTCATGGCACCGGTCGAGCCGGCAGAGAAGAACGCATCCGCATTGCCCTTCTTGATAGCGCGGCAGGCAAGCACGATCGACGACTTGCGTTTGGTCATCACGGCGCGAATGGGATCGTCATCCATGGCGATAACGTCGGGTGCCTCAAGGGCCTCAACACGTGCATGGGAAGCTGCAAAGGGATTGACGATTTCGGCCAGCTGCCAAGACCTCGATATCGGGATCGGCGGCAAGCGCAGCCTCGATACCATCTAGAACAACCTGAGGTTTCTCGTCTCCGCCCACAACGTCTACACAAACGCGAACGTTACTCATATACATGCTCCTTATACAAAAATGGCCGACTCATTGAGCCGGCCATTGTGGTTCCATTTGGAACGGCATCGCATCCAGAGTATACCGTTACTCGGTAACGATAACCTCGCGGTCCTTGTAGAAACCGCAGCTGGGGCACACGTGGTGCGGAAGCTTGACAGCGCCGCAACGGGGGCACGTGGACTGAGCCGCAGCCGAGATCTTCATGTTAGCGGAACGACGGGTGTGAGTGCGGATACGACCCTGCTTTTGTTTAGGTACGGGCATAGTGACCTTCCTTATGAACTATCCAGTGTGGCGATTACGCGCAAGTAGCGATACTACCACAGTTTTACTCATCGAGCTTGAGATTCTTCAATGCTGCAAATGGATTTTCCGTGGCAGCGGCCCGTTCTGCCTCTGCCTGGGCGGCGCAATCGCATTGCTCGACGTTGAGATTGCAACCGCAAGTGGGACACAGGCCGCGGCAATCGGGCTTGCAGAGCACCACAAACGGCGTGTCCATAACGACCGCGTCATTGATGGGCTCACCCAGATCGACGATGCGGTCCTCACCCAGGAGCTCGTAGCCGTCCTCGTAGGCCTCGGGATCCTCGGGCTCCTCAAAGAGGTAGAACTCCTCGATCTCGCCGGCGATATCAAACGAGGCGGGCTCCAGGCAACGGTCGCACTCGCCGGTGGCGTGCGCGCGGACCATGCCCGTGAGCAAGACACCGGTACCGGCATTGGTAAAGACAACGTCGTAGTCGATGCCATCCTGTAGCTGGTACTCCTTCTCGCCCACCGTGTAGGTGGCGACATCGACCTTACCGGTCAGCGGATACGAATCTCCAGGAAACTCGAGCTGTTCGGAAAGATCGACGGTAACGCTCGGGAACTCAGCCATTACCACTGACCATTCTGTTGGGCGGCACCCTCGTTGAGCTGCTGACGGCAACGGGTAACGGTGCCGGTCAGGCTCTTGAGGTTCTCCTCCAGGTGCGTAAAGACCTGCTCTGCGTAGTCCTCGGCAGCATAACGCGTCTCGCGCTCGTACTGCTGGGCACGATCACGGATGTCGTCGGCCTGCTGCTGCGCTAAGCGGACGATCTCCTGCTCACCGGCAATGGTGAGGGCCTGCTGCTGAGCGTCGGCGATGATGGAATCGGCCTGGGCGGCGGCGGAAGCCATAAGCTCCTCGCGCTCCTTAAGGATACGGCGGGACTTCTGCCACTCCTCGGGATAGCTCATGCGGATCTCATCGAGGATGTTGAAGAACACGTCGGCGTCGATGACCTTGAACTGAGCGTTCTTGCCGAAAGGCGGCTTGGCTTCCTCGATCAGCCCTTCGAGCTCATCGACCAAGCTGACGATCCTATCGCCAGGAAAATTCTCGCCCGGCATCCGGTCTCCTTTCATAGGTAACATATCATCGTGCTAGTTTACCACATGCCACCAGGCAATAAGAAACGTCACGAAAAGCGATGTTTGAGCGCTTCGACCACGTTGGACGGGACAAACGTCGATACATCGCTGCCGAGCGAGGCAATCTGGCGAACGACCGAGCTCGAGATATAGCCGTACTGCGGCGCACTCATGACAAAAATGGACTCCAGCTCGTTATCCAAGCGATAGTTGAGGTCGGCCTGCTGCAGCTCGTACTCAAAGTCGGTCATGGCGCGCAGGCCCTTGACCACGGCCCCCGCCCCCTGCTCGCGAGCGAAGTCGACCAAGAGGCCGGTAAAGGGCAGGACCTCGACGCCGTCGATATCACCGAGCGCCTCGCGGGCCAGCGCCACGCGCTCATCGAGCATAAACGTGGTGCCCACGCCGTTTTTACCCTGCGACTCGGCAACAGCGACGATCACGCTGGGAAAGATGCGACGGGCGCGGCGGATCACATCGATATGGCCAAACGTGATGGGATCGAAGGTGCCCGGGACGATCACGCGGTTGATGGTGTCATTCATGGGCGTCCTCCTGAAACGTCGTGGCATCGTTGTTGTCAGCATCGGTGCCGGCGCTATCACCCTCGCCATCGTCATAGCCGACCCAACGAAGCAGATCGACCGAGGTGATGCCGTAGCGCTTCTCACGTACAGTCTCAAAGCCTGCCGGATGCGCGCCCGCATCGGCGGAGGCATGCTCAAACAGGGCATAAGCGCCAGGTGCAAGCAGACCCTGCTGGGCCAGATTCTGCAGCAGTTCCTCGACCGGCTCGGCACCAAAAGCATAGGGCGGGTCGAGCAGGACCAGATCAAAGGGGCCGCCTGGTACACGACCGCGCGAGGCACTCGCCAGCATGTCGCCCGTGACCACGCGCCAACGCGCACGGTCACGGCAGAGCGACTCGATATTCTTGGTAATGAGCCGCGCGGCGTTGCGATCGATCTCAAACGTCGTGAGCGAGCGGGCCCCACGAGAGAGTATCTCGATACCCAAAGCGCCGGAGCCGCCAAAGGCGTCCAGCACGCGGACCTCGTCCAGATCGAAGTCGAATGCCGACATGACCATAGATGCGCATGCCTCGCGCACACGATCGGTCGTGGGGCGGGTGACATCGCGACCACGGGGCTCCTCGATCTTACGACCGCGCCATTCGCCGCCGATGATTCTCATCCTCCGCTGACCTCCTTAAAGATATGTCGATACCGCATGGCGACCGCATCGCGTAGGGGGCGCGTCGCCACAGAGTCAAGGTTGCAAGCATACCGCAAGAGCTCGACCGCGTCCAAATGGGCCCATTCGATCAATTCCTCGTCGGCGTCCAGGTCCACAAAGCGCAGGGTCACGCCGCCATGCTGACGGTAGCCAAGAATCTCGCCCTCGTGGCGCAAACGCAGATCCATCTGGGCGAGCGTAAAGCCGTCCGAGGTCTTCTCGAGTGACTGGAGGCGGTCTTGTGCCGCCGACGCGCCGCCATTGCCCTTGGAGTGCGTCATGACCAGGCACGTACCCGACACGCTGCCGCGGCCCACGCGCCCGCGCAGCTGGTGCAAGGCCGCCAACCCAAAGCGCTCGCCATTCTCGATGACCATGACGGTGGCGTTGGGCACGTCGACGCCCACCTCAACCACCGTAGTCGAGACGAGCACGTCAATCTCGCCGCGCTTGAAGGCATCGATAACCTGGTCCTTCTCCCCCGCTGGCATGCGGCCGTGAAGGCGCTCGATGGCAAGACCCGGCAACGCCAGACGCAGGCGATCGAGCTCGGTCGCCGTATCGTGCAGCGGCACGGGGACCGTCACGCGGCCCTCGCCGTCGCGGGCGATACCGGGCACGTCCTCCAGCTCATCGGCCGAGTCGCTCGGCTCCACGAGCGGGCAAATCACGTAGGCCTGCTGACCCTTTTCATGCGCCTCGCGGATGGCGCCATAGGCAAGGTCGCGGCTCGACTCGGTAAGCACGCGTGTCGTCACGCCAGCGCCAGGGACGGGCCGATGGCGGATGATGCTCGTGCCCAGATCGCCGTAGACCGAAAGTGCCAGCGTACGTGGGATGGGCGTTGCCGTCATAACGAGCAGATCGGCACCAGGGCCCTTCGCACGCAGGGCGTTGCGTTGGCCGACGCCAAACCGGTGCTGCTCATCGATGACCACGAGCGACAGATGCTTGAACGCAACGTTATCCGAAAGCACCGCGTGGGTGCCAAAGAGGACATCGAGCTCGCCCGATTCCAGCTGCGCATGGATCCGCTCGCGCTCGGCCGCCGGCGTGGCGCCCGTCAGGAGCGCCCAGGTCATGCCAGCCTGCGAAAGCAAGGGGCCGGTCTTATCGGCATATTGACGCGCCAGCACGCCCGTGGGCGCCATAACGCAGGCCTGCGTGCCGCTATCGGCAGCCACAGCCAGCGCGCAGGCGGCAACAGCGGTCTTGCCGGTACCGACATCGCCCAGCAGCAGGCGGTTCATCACGCGCCCGCCATCGCACATATCGCGCAGGATATCTTGGAGCGCGGCCTCCTGCTCGTCGCTCAGCGAAAACGGCAGGGCCTGCTTAAGCGCGGCCAGGTGCTCGCCCGCGGCATGCGCATAAGGCACCACGTCGACCATACCGCCATCGTTGCGCAGACGCAGTGCGAGCTGCAAGCAGAGACACTCCTCGTACGCAAGACGCCGGCGTGCGATGTCGCGCTCGGCCATGCTCGAGGGAAAGTGGATCGAGCGCAGCGCACGGGCATTGCTCATGAGCTTCCGCTTTGCGCGCAGCGGCGCGGGAATGGGATCGAACGGATTAGCAGCCACTTCGAGCGCACCGCTCACGATACGGCGCATCCATGCCTGACTCACGCCGTCACTTACGTAGTGAACCGGCAAAATGGTGCCGGCGGCGCGCCCGTCCTCGAGCTTTTCAAAGTGGGGCGAGGCCATCTGCTTAAAACCGTAGGCAAACTCAACCTTGCCCATCACGGCCAGGCGGTCGCCTTGCTTAAGCTGCTGGGCAATCCAGGGCTGGCGGAAAAAGGCGACCTGCAGCACGCCCGTCTCATCAACGAGTGAGACCTCGGTCACCTGCATGCGCGGACGCGGCTTCTTTTGAACGATACGGTCGACCGTGGCGATGATGGTGCACACGGTACCAATGGGCGCCATCTCGATGGACCAGGAGCGCGTAAAGTCGAGGTATCGATGAGGGATATGGAGAAGGAGGTCCCCCACCGTCCGAATACCCAGACGGCGAAGGGCCTCCTCACGTTTACCCGAAACATATTTGAGTCGCGCGATATCCTCGTCGAGCGCATTGCTCTGGGCAAAGCGCTCCGAGACGCGCGGCACGGAGCACAGCTCGGACATGGGCAGTTGCCTACTCGATCGAGAAGATAACGGGATAGAGCGGCTGCTCGCCACGATGGGCGTCAATCTCCAGATCGGGCTGAGCCCCCTCAATGGCGTCGACAATCTCCTGGAAGGCCTCATCGGACAGTTCCTCGCCTGCCAGAATCGTCAGCGCGTCACCCTCCTCTTCCTCCTGCATACGGTTGATGCAGTCGAGCGTGACCTGCTTCACGTCGGAGCCGACCACATCGATGGAGCCGGCGATGATGCCCATGACGTCACCGGAGTGAATCGGCGAGCCGTCGGAGGCACTGGAATCGCGCACGGCACGGGTGACCTCGCCATCACGAACCTCACTGATGGCGTCGACCATAGCGGCGACGGCATCCTCGAGCTCGGAATCGGGCAGGACCGCGAACAGCGCGGAGAAGGCCTGCGGAACGGTCTTGGTGGGAACGACGGCGACCTTCTTGTCGGTGCAGGCAGAGGCAGCGGCCTCGGCGGCCATGCGGATGTTGCCGTTGTTGGGCAGAATGATGACCGAGGTCGCGTTGACCTGGTCGACGGCGCCCAGCAGGTCTGCAGTCGAGGGATTCATGGTCTGGCCACCGGACACGATCACGTCAACGCCGAGGGACTTGAGGATGTCTGCCTCGCCGGAACCGGCGGCAACGGCGACAAAGCCCAGGGCCTTCGCGGGCTCGGCGGCCTTCTCCTGGTCCTCGTGGATCTTGGCGGTACGGTCGTGGGCCTCCATCTCCATGTTGTGGATAAAGACCTCGTAGATCTGGCCAAGCTGCAGCATGTGCTCGAGCACCAGGTTCGGGGTGTTGGAGTGCACGTGGATCTTGTAGTCGGGATATGCGCCCACGAGCAGCTCACAGTCGCCCATGGAACCCAGGAACTTAAGGCACTCGTCCTCGTCAAACGGGGCGTCGGCCTTAAACAGGAACTCATTGCAGTAACGGAATTCCGAGCCCTCCCAGTCGTCGTTAGCCTCGATCTCAACGCGGCCAAGAGCGGCATCACGGGCAGAGCCGGCGGAGTCAAACGTAGCGGAGAAATCCTCGACAACGGTGCTGCGGCCAAGAGCGGCAGCTACGAAGTTCTCGAGGAAGATGGCAAAGCCAAAGGCGCCGGAGTCGACCACGCCGTTCTCCTTCAGAACGGGCAGCAGGTCGGGCGTGCGAGCGACGGACTGGTAGGCCTCGACGACGATGGCATCGAGCGCGTCCTCGGCCGAGAACTTCTTCTTTTCGCACTCGTCGGCCTTGGTCGAGACATCGCGCAGCACCGTGAGAATCGTGCCCTCGATGGGCTTACGGACGGCCTGGAAGGCGACCTTGACGGCGCGGCGGAACGCATAGGCGATGTTGGCGGACGTGATGGGCTCATCAGCAGAGACGAGACCCTCGGCCACGCCGCGCAGGATCTGAGAGGTGATGACGCCGGAGTTGCCGCGGGCACCCATCAGGGAGCCGTGGGTGATGGCGCCGGCGATGGCCTCCATATCGGCATCGGCGGGAAGGGCGGAAAGCTCCTTGGTCACCGAGGCGAGCGTGAGCGACATGTTGGTACCGGTGTCGCCGTCGGGTACGGGGAAGACATTGAGCTTGTTGATCTCCTCGGCCTTGTCGGAAACAGCAGCCGCAGCGATCGGAAAACAGGTGCGAATGGTCTTTGCAATCATGGGTATTTGAATCTCCGTTTTCGGATGCTAGTTCAGACGGCTCTTGAGCGCGTCGATGTGAATGCCGATCTTAAGGCTGGCGGGATCGATCTGGGCGATCTCCTGCAGGGTGAAGGCAACGGAGCTCGAAAGATTGTGGCAGACGGACTTCATGTTGACGCCGTTCTCGAGCACGACGTGAAGATCGACCGTAAGGCCGTTCTCGTCGGCGGAGACAAGCACGCCCTTGCGGAGGCGCTGACCGGCAAGCAGGCGCACGCTCTCGGCGCCCTGGAGCTGCTCAGCCATACCGACGACGCCATAGCACGTCATCGCGGCATAACCGGCAATATCGGCAATAACGTCGTTCGAGACGCTCAGGCTGCCGTTGATGGTCTCAGACACAAGAATCTCCTTATCTGGTGCTCACGGCACCATGTCGTGGGAGCAATCATTGCAATATTCTACAACGACCGCGCCACGTTGAGGTGGTGGGTCACGGGATTACATCCTCGACACGAAATGTTGATATGGCAACGTTCGCGCCAGGCGATCGCGGCATGAAAAAACCCGCCGCATAAGCGACGGGTTTTACAACCTGGCTCCCCGGGTAGGACTCGAACCTACAACAGCGCGGTTAACAGCCGCG
>CAJMNK010000038.1 GCA_905214905.1 uncultured bacterium
ACGGAGAGCACATTAAGTGCTCTCCGGCTCGTGCGGAACTCGCGATCGACCTTATATATTTGCCCTCCCCGGGGCTCCCGCACAACGGGCCCTCGGTTGGGTTCTATCCCTTTGGCAGTCGCTTCGCTTCTGCCCTACTTTGCTGGTATGGCGGTTTGGCGTTGGATCGGTTCTTTCTGATATATGCTGGTTGCGGCTCTTCTTTTGGGAGGAGTCGCTTTTTTGTTGCTAGGAGGTTGGCCCGTGGTTGATGGGGAGATTCGTTCTGATCTGCTTTCTGCGGATTGGAATGGCGAATGGATGCGTCTGCAAGCTGATCGGCGGCGGGCTGATGATTCTTTTGAATGGGATAAGCGGGCTCGGCATTTTCGGCCGTTGGAGACTGCCCCGTATGCCCGGGACTTTATGAAGCTGTTGGCGTTAAAGCCTGGTGAATCGGTGCTTGATATGGGGTGTGGGGCTGGGTCGATTGCTATTCCGCTTGCTCAGGCTGGGCATCCTGTGATTGCAGCCGACTTCTCCCCCGCTATGTTGGGCACCCTTGATGCCGGCATTGAGTATTACGGGCTCGAGGGGCGCATAACGCCGCTTGAGCTTGCTTGGGATGATGATTGGGATTTGGTTGGACCGGTCGCGAAAGCGGTGGATGTTGCCTTTGCCAGTCGGTCGGTTACGACGACCAATCTAAAAGATGCGCTTGCCAAGCTTAATCGAACGGCTCGTCAGCGTTGTGCTGTCACGATGGTCGCCAACTCCAGCCCGCGCTATGATCTGCACTTGATGAACGCCATCGGCGCCTCGGTTACCTGCAGCAATGGCTTTGTGTACGCCTTTAACATTCTCATTCAGATGGGTGCCCTGCCGCAGGTCACGTACTTTGAATCGCCTCGTCGCGATACCTTCGATAGCCTTGAGGCAGGCGTGGCGGACTTTTCCCGCATGCTTGAGCATGGCAACGAGGATAAGGTCGACCGTCTGCGCGACTACATCGCCCAACACATGATCGAGAATCCCCACGCCGGTGAGCCGGGCTCCAAGGGCGTGCCGCAGGGGTGCTATATGCTCGACCATATCCGTAAGGTTCGCTGGGCGTTTATTGCATGGGAACCGGTCTCTGAATCCCGCTCGTAGCCCGTTCACAGCCCGAGCTGCCCATCACCTCGGCATCCGCATTCTTTGCGAACTGGGCAAACGCGCCCCACACCGCGCCGTTCCTGCGCTATCGTGGGACAGCTCACGTAGATTAAGGCCCCGTCGCGGGGCGCCCCATACATAGAAAGCGAGAACCCATGGCACTGACAGGAGCCCAGGTCAAGCAGCTTCGCAGCATGGCCCATCACCTCAACCCCGCCATCATCATCGGTAAGTCCGATGTCAACGAGGGCACCGTCGAGCAGACGGTCGCCTACCTGGAGAAGCACGAGCTCGTTAAGTGCTCCGTGCTCGATGGCTCCAGTCTTTCCGCCCGCGAGGCCGCCGAAGAGCTCGCTGAGCGCTGCCACGCCGAGGTCGTCCAGGTCATCGGCCGCAAGTTCTCGCTGTATCGCGAGTCCTCGCGCAAGGACATCGAGAAGATCAAGCTCGTCTAAGAGCCAATGATCCGGCGAGCCAACACATAGCAAGCTTACGGGTGCCCAAGTACTTCGGGCGCCCGTTTTTTATCGCTCGACCAGCACGCGATTGAGCCGTCCCTCCACCAAGCGCTCGTATAGACGCCGCGTCTCGGGCTCGGGCACGCCATTGACCTGCTCCCTCAGATGGTGCATATGCCCGCTGTACAGCTCGACGATATCGCGCCGCCGCCCCGCCGCACTGTAGACGCGCATGGCGCAGCGCACCATATCCTCACGCGCCGTTTCCTGCCGAAGCCCCGACTCCGCCAGCCAAATCGCCGACTGCAGGTCGTTTTCTTCTAGAGCGGCATTTGCCCCCTTAATCATGCAATCGATGTACTTTGACTGCATAATGCGCCGCATGCGCAAAAAGTAGGTTGGATTACAGCCATTGGGAACATACAGCGGTCCGGCATAAAGCTGCTCAATCTTAAGGCACAGCTCAACTAAATGGGGCCCGCGCGCACCCGTGCGATTTCCCAAAACCTCGCGGCTTATCTGGTCAAACAGCCGTACATCGGTCTTGACGTAGTCGCCGTTGAGTCCGATGCATTCATTTTGGATGAGCACACACGACTTGCCATCCGGCGTCGGTCCCAAAGCCGACCGCAAGCGCGATATCGTCGAGTACAGGTTGTTGCGGGCGCTATTGAACTCGGCATGGGGCCACAACTCCATTGCCAGCGTCTCGCGGTCGACGAGCGCATCCATGCCCAGTGCAAGCCGCTCGGCAAGCGTCGCCGCCTTCTTGCGGCGCCACATTTTGTCCGTGATGGGAAACCCGTCGCGCTCGGCGCGGAACGCACCAAACATGCGAATCTCGATATGGTCGATGGTATCAACGGCTTCAACCTCGCCAGCCTGGAACAGGCGCTCGCCCTCCCCTTCCAAATCGTCGCGCAGCGAGTACCGCGACAGCTCGCGCACGGGAAGCTTCTTGCGAATCCTGGTCGCCGGCTCGCCCAGACAATGCATGGCAAGGCGCGCAAAGAGCCGATACGATGGTTCCAGAATCCCCGCGCGATTCATGGACATCCAGGCCGCAAGATCGCTATCTCGCCCCGCGCAAGCCAAATGCAGCGCCACCATCCAGGCTTCTGCACCACCAACCTGCGTCTGGCTTATATCGAGCAACTCCGCTTCCTCGCGTACCGAAACCATCGAGGTGTTACGCAGATACGCCGCGCGCTCCAGCAGCAATGCGTTATCGCGCATGTACGCAATCGACTCCTCGGCAAGTTTGAGCACTTGGACCGCACGGAACTTTGCATTAACCGGCCGTCCCTCTGCCAGCGACTGCCAGCCTTCTAGCAACAGGCCAAACAGCTGAATCTGGTTGTCGCGCATGCGCACGGCAAAACGATCGAGCTCGTTGAACGCCGCGTCGTCGGTTACCGGCAGGCCGGAAAGGAGCCGCCGTGCCGCCAACACCATGCGCACCCAGATAGCCATCGCCTTAAGCCCACGCACGTCGAGCGCCTCCCGCACCACCGTCATCTCGTCGTCGCGCTCGTCGGTTCCCGTAAACGACCCGTCAAAGAGCTCCACCAGCATGCTATCGGCCCGTATAACAATCCCCGCGATGTCGAGCTCACAGTCGTAGGCCTTGCTCGTTTTGAGCTGCTGTAGAACGCCGCCGTCATCTCCCCGTTCGGTCAGGCATCGCTTGACCTCGATATGCGCGGACAGCATGTCGAGTGCGGTGTGGGACGTCTCTATTTCTGGCACGGCCAGGTTCGTAGGAAGCCCAAGCCCGTTGTCCCCATAGCAAACAGCCGTCAGTGTCTGGGCCACCCTCCATGAAACAGGGTCTATTTCGCAGGCCGCCCGTTCGCCCCCGCGCTCGATGACCGATGCCATATAGCGAGCGAGCTTTGTATTGGACACGCTGACCGCCGCCAGATATACGCCGAGCGCCTCAGCAGGCGTTGGCTCTGGAGCCGGATCGTCGGCATCGATCGTGCCCAGCGCTGCCCGGCAGATATCGGCCCCGTGCCCCGTCAGAGCCAGATCGACCCCATACTGCCCAGCAAGTTCAAGGACCGCTTCACGGTCCAAAAAGGCGTCCGCCAGGCCCATCGCCGCATCGCATCTACCCGCCTTAAGCAAAATCCGGGCCGCCCTCGGAACAAGCTCGGGGCGAACCTCGGCCACCAACTTGCGCAAGCGCAAGCGTCCGTTATCCTCCGTGCCCAGACACGTAAAACTCCGCTCGGCGGGATCCAAGCCAAAGATCGGGTAGTCGCGTACAAAGTAGGACTGGTCGACCATCGACAACCTCACCCCACAAGCCTCGAGTTCTGCGATATTGCCCTCGCCCATCAAAACCATGAGACATGCCACGCAAAACAGCGCATTATTGTCGAGCGAAGCCAGATCGACAAGTGCCGCGCCATATACGTTGACAATCTCGTTTTCGAGCAGACCGGCTACGTCGCCTTGGCCATACAGACCCGTCTGCAATGCCGAGACGAGCTCGGGCACGCCCTGCGTAAGCTGATAAAAGTCGAGCGATGTGCTGATCGAAAACGCCGATGCCCACGCCGAATACTCATAGGCATGCACCTTGAGCATCTGCGCATTGATCTTAACCGAATCGCCCAGCCCATGAATCAGCTGACGATTTGAAGGACGGCAGGAGATAAAGACCCCTATCCCCATAGCGCGCAGGCCGCGAATCCTGTCGATGAGGTCTTCGGTATCGTGCTGATCGAGGTTTGGCACATTATCAATCGCGATAAGGGAGTGCGGTTTGTCTTTGAGTTCTTCGGTAACCACCTCGAGCTGCATAAACACCTCGCGCCCAATGGCGCGATCGGCCTCGATAATCCGCACGGGGCCTCGCGTCGGGTCGCATTTAACCTCATGGGTGTACTGCAGCAGCACCGAGGTCTTCCCAAACCCGTCGGGCGCATAAAGAACCACGATGCCGGCTTTTCGGCCCTTGGCGATAAGCTCATTCATCAAGCGTTCGCGTCGCACCATATAGCCTCCGCCCAGCGGCATCAGCTCGAGGTCGTCTATACCGCTCAAATCGTTTACCATGCCCGCTCCTCAACTCGACCGTATGGACACTGTAACCGCAAGACCATACAAGCCGCGCTATGAATAGAGCGACCTTGCGTTTTAGGTTGTCTTTTGGTACGCAAGCGGCAAGTTTTTGTACAGCGAGGGCCGATTGTTATTAATCCCCCGACTAATCGGTCTTTAAGCAGGTAAATGAGCTTGTCAGCTTGTCCCATCTAAGCGGCAGTGTAACGCAAATGAACAAGGTTCAGCTATGTCATTCAACTCGCCTAGCACCCGCTACCGTCTACGACCTTTTGGTGGCATTTTTGCATAGAATCTGGTATGGAATGAATCAAACTGTTGGGCATCCGGCATTCGTCAAGCTTGCGGCAAGATTTTGGTCAAGCGGGCGGAGAGGGATAACAAAAAGGCCCCCGCAAAGCGGAGGCCTTAGGCAAGGCTATGTCGAGATGCAGGATTCGCGCTACTCGCAGAGCGAAAGGGCGGCCTCGTCGGCAACGACAACGCAGTTGGTGTGCAGCTGCAGGATCGAAGCCGGGCACGCGGGCGTAACCGGACCATAGCACATGTCATGCACGGCCTGAGCCTTGGCCTCGCCGTTGGCGACGACTAGGATCATGCGGGCATACATGATGGTCTGGGTACCCATGGTGTAGGCCTGACGGGGAACATCGTCGATGCTGTCGAACAGGCGGCTGTTGGCCTGAATGGTGCTCTCGGTGAGGTCGACGCAGTGCGTGCCCTTGGAAAAGTGGTCATCGGGCTCGTTGAAACCGATGTGGCCGTTGTTGCCAATGCCGAGCAGCTGCAGATCCGGGTAACCGGCGGCGGCGACGATCTTGTCGTACTCAGAGCAGGCAGCGGCGGCGTCGGGGTTGGAACCGTCGGGCACATGCGTGTTGTTCAGGTCGATGTTGATGTGATCGAAGAAGTTCTCACGCATGAAGTAGTGATAGCTCTGGGGATCGTCGTGCGAAAGGCCGCGATACTCGTCCAGGTTGTAGGTGCTGACCTCGGCAAAGTCGACGTCGCCCTTCTCGTACCAAGCAGCGAGCTGCTTGTAGGCACCGATCGGGGTGGAGCCGGTGGCAAGACCCAGCACGCAATCGGGCTTGAGGATAACCTGCGCCGAGATGATATTGGCGGCCTTGCGGCTCATATCCTCGTAGTCTTTAGCTTTAATGATCTTCATTACGCGTCCTTTCTCGTACAAGAGAGGCAAGGCTCCCCTTACAAGCACTTGCCCGCGGCCCGCGTCGGCCGCAACCAACGTGTGCGGCCACCAGGGCGAGGTCGCGTAATGTATGTGTCTCGTGTCTAGCCGCGTCGAGGCCCCTGCCCGTCCACGGTGACCCGAAGCCTTTTAGCTTCGGACAAATCCCATCTTGCCACGGAGGGCGTCCTCTTTCAAGGGCGCCCTCCGTAAACGTGTTTGAATTGTAGGCTAATGGCCACGTGCACTTGCTAGCGCTCGCGAGCAACGATGAGCTGGTCCATCTCTTCGACATGCGCACCAACGGAGCCCTTGATACTCGAGAACTCAACGGAGTTGCACACCAAGATGGGAACCGTCACATCATAGCCCTCGGCAGCAATTGCCTCACGATCGAACTCAATGAGTACATCGCCCTTGTGGACGATGTCACCCACTTGCGCATGTACGGTAAAGTGCTTGCCCTCGAGCTGAACAGTGTCCAAGCCAACGTGGATGAGCACGTCCAAGCCATCGACCGTGTTAAGCGCAACGGCGTGTCCCGTGGGAAAAATAGCCTCGACCTTGGCGTCTGCTGGCGCAATCACGCGCGTACCCGTAGGCTGAATCGCCACGCCCTGGCCCAACAGGCCGGTGGCAAATGTCTGGTCATTGACCTCGGACAACGAAATGACGTCGCCCGAGATGGGAGCATCCAGCGTAAGGACTCGACCACGCATACCAAAAGACCTTAGGACTTTAGTGAACATGCTCCCCCTCGGACATACCAATCGACCAAAATAGCCTTAACAGTTTACCACTTGGCACTCGTTTTTGACCATTAGGGAAGTTCGCGCTTGACAACCTCGACGATGTCGTCGACAACGCGCTGGGTCAGCTCGTGCGTCTCGGCCTCGGCCATAACGCGGACCAGCGGCTCGGTACCGCTCGGACGCACCAGAATGCGGCCGCGACCATTGAGCTCCTTCTCGGCGGCAGCGACGGCATCCCAGATAGGCTGGCAATCGTCCAGACCAGCCTTGTTGTCGGAATGCACGTTGACGAGTACCTGCGGGTACTTCTTCATGATGCCGGCAAGATCGGTGAGGGTACGACCGGTGCGCTTGAGCACGGCCAATAGCTGCAGTGCCGTCACCAGACCGTCGCCGGTGGTGTTGTGCTCCAGGAAGATGATGTGGCCGGACTGCTCGCCGCCGATGACGGCGCCATCCGCGAGCATACGCTCCAGAACGTAGCGGTCGCCCACGGCGGTCTGAACCATCTCGAAGCCCTGCTCCTTCATAGCGATGGAGAAGCCCAGGTTGCACATGACGGTCGAGACGATCTCGGAGTTGGCGAGCTTGCCGCGAGCGGCCAGATCGGAGCCGCAGATAGCCAGGATGTAGTCGCCGTCGATCTCGTTGCCCTCACTGTCCACGAACAGTACGCGGTCGGCGTCGCCGTCGTGGGCCAGACCGATGTCAGCATGGGTGCGCAGCACGAGCTCGCGCAGAGGCTCGAGGTGCGTAGAGCCGCACTCGACATTGATGTCGGTGCCGCAGTAATCGGTGTTGATGGCATGGACCGTGGCACCCAGGCGCTGCAGCGCGGCGGGCGTAGTCTGGCAGGAAGCACCGTGACCGCAGTCGACGGCAACAACCAGGCCATCGAGCTTAAGGCCGTCGAGCGTGCTGATGGCATGATCGACATAGGCCTTGCGGGCGTCTTTCATCTTGATGATGTGACCCACACCGGCGCCGGTCGGCAGCGTGTCGGCAGCCATGGCCTCCTCGGACATGACCCAGGCGCTGATCTCTTCCTCGACAGCATCGGGAAGCTTCATGCCCTTGCGGCTAAAGAACTTGATGCCGTTGAACTCCGGCGGATTATGCGAAGCGGAGATGACGATGCCGCCGTCGAGCTCGTTTTGGACGGTGAGCAGCGCCACGGCCGGCGTAGGGATAACGCCGCAGCAATGCGGACGGCCGCCCTCTGCCATAATGCCAGCGGTCAGAGCACTCTCGAGCATGGTACCCGAAAGACGCGTGTCGCGGCCGATGCAGATGTCCGGGCCAAGGAACTTGGTCGCCGCGCGGCCCAGGCGAAACGCGAGGTCGCACGAGAGGTCGGCATTGGCGACGCCACGGACGCCGTCGGTACCGAAGATGTTCTGGGGCATAGGATCGCTCCTTCCCTAGCAGGCGATATACAACCGCCCACCCTAGTCGAAAAAGAAAAGCGGGACCCGCCGAGGAATCGGCAGGCCCCGCTTGTACATTGTATCTCGAAAGGAGATAAAACCTTAGCGCTTGGAGAACTGGGGAGCGCGGCGGGCCTTCTTGAGGCCGTACTTCTTGCGCTCGACCACGCGAGCATCGCGCGTAAGGAAACCGGCCTTCTTGAGGTCAGCACGGTAGTCGCCAGCGTTCAGAAGAGCGCGAGCGATGCCCAGACGCAGAGCGCCGGACTGACCGGAGATGCCGCCGCCATCGCACAGAGCGATAACGTCGAACTGACCGGCGGTGTCGGTCACCTTGAAGGGAGCAAGGGCGTTCTCAACGAGCTGATGACGGCCGAAATACTGCTCGGCGTCACGCTTGTTGATGGTCACCTTGCCGGTGCCGGGGACGAGACGGACGCGGGCGACGGCGTTCTTACGACGGCCGGTACCCTGGTAGACAACGGTGTTCTCAGCCATCTTTAAGCCTCCAGCTCAATCTTCGTGGGGTTCTGGGCAGCATGCGGATGCTCGGCACCAGCGTAGACCTTAAGCTTGGTCATCTGGGCACGGCCGAGGGTGGTCTTGGGCAGCATACCGCGAACGGCGCGCTCGATGACCTTCTCCGGGTGCTTCTCCATAGCCTGGCGGAAGCTCTCAGCCTTGAGGCCGCCGTTGTAGCCGCTGTGGCGATAATAGGTCTTCGTGTCGGCCTTGTTACCGGTAAGCTGGACCTTATCGGCGTTGATGACGACAACGAAGTCGCCGCAGTCGCTGTTGGGCGTGAACTGGGGCTTGTTCTTACCGCGCAGGATCATTGCGATCTGGGTGGCAAGGCGGCCCAGGACAGCACCATCGGCGTCGACGAGAACCCAGTTGCGCTGGACCTCGCCCTGCTTGGCGTAGTGAGTCGATTTCGAAATCACTTAGACTCCTCCATGTACAGTACGTGTTGTTACAGAGATTCACGGGGCTCTGCAAGTAACCCGTCCATATTACCCCGCTCGCCGTACGAGTCAACAGGTATTTTGGCTCCGACCAGAGTTTCTGCACATGTCATCCACGAGCCGTGATTTTTCCAACTCTTTAGCTGTTGTCATTTTTTGAGGGTTCGCCGTCGCTAGCGCTCAACGAACTCTTGGATTTCCGCGAGCAGGCGCTTTGCCTCCTGACGGCCCTGGATATACAGGTCCAAAAGCTTTGCCGGATCGTGCTCGACATGGCCGACCTCGACCGGCTTTTGCGGAGCGACGACCAACGCACGGCCCTCGCGCTCATACTTCCACAGGTGCATGCGCTGTATGTTGTAACGGTCGTGGCGCGTCTCGATAGCCTCGAGCAGGTAGGGGTAGTCGGCATAGCGGGCGCGCGCGGCAGGCATAAACTCGTAGGGCTTTTTCTCGTACGAGCGGTCCTGCGTGACAATAACAACCGCGCGCTCGAAGCCGGCCTCCTCGAGCACATGCTCGATAGGAACCGAATCGGCCACGCCGCCGTCGACGTATTTGTGCCCGTCAATCTCGACCGGCGGCGTCACCAGCGGCAGCGAGGTCGAGGCGCGCACGGCGTCGAGATCGAGCACGGCGCTTTTGACCGGGAGGTACGTGGCGGTTCCAAAGAGCATGTCCGTCGCGACGGCGTACATCTCAATGGGGCTCGCGTCGAAGGTCTCGTTGTCAAAGGGATCCAGGCGGTCCTGGACATCGTTGAAGATAAAGTCGTAACCCACAATGGAGCCCGTGGACGCAAACGATGCGGCGCCCATGAAGCGGTTGTCGTTGCAGAAAGCCAGGTTGATGCGGTTGGCACGGCCGATCTGGTGCGACTTGTAGTTCACGCCGTTGAGGGCGCCGGCCGATACGCCATATACCGCCGGAATCTCGACGCCGGCCTCCATGAGAACGTCGAGCACGCCGGCGGTAAACTGCCCACGAAAACTGCCACCCTCCAAGACGAGCGCGACCTTGCCGGCGTTCTTTGCCTTATCTTCTGCAGTCATATTGACCTCCTGCGATTGCGTTTTGGCTTTCTTCTACCCAGTTTTGGAATGGAGGGCGCGCAGGTTTTTCGAGGCGGCCGGTGCAGCGGAAAGTGCGTCCCAGTTTGAGGCGGGATTACGGGATGCGCTTTCCGCTTGGACCGCCGTTGGGAAAGCGCGACCCGTTCTGAGCGCGGATTCCGGGATATACTTTCCGCTAGCCATTCATTTGGAAATTGCATCCCATTCCGAATGAAGATTCCGGGATGCAGTTTCCGCTTGAGGCGTCATCCGGAAACTACGTCCCAGTCTGAGCGCGGATTCCGGGATGGGCTTTCCGCCTGGGCTGCCATTGGGAAAGCGCGTCCCACTCTGCGTCACTGAGGCGTTTTCTTTACGCCCGCGCCCTGCATAGAGTTCGATTCTCCGCGGGTGGGGGAATCCGTTGGTGCTGGGCATGGCTAGCTGAAATACCATCGGCAGCACATCTGTTTTGGGTTGGGGCTTTGCGCGGAGAATCCGCGTGTTTGCTTCGCGAACACGCACCGGCTTCGGCCGCCTGCCGGCGTCCTCGCCCGCGGGCCAAAAACGCTTACGCGTTTTCTTTACGCTCGCGCCCTGCACAGAGTTCGATTCTCCGCGGTACGGGCTAGAAATGAAAAGGCAGGTAGATACGAATATCTACCTGCCTGTAACTATTGGTGGAGGCGCGGAGAATCGAACTCCGGTCCACGAAAGCCCCCTGATTGGCATCTCCAAGCTCAGTCGCTGGTTTAGTCTCGGACGCTTTGCGCGCAGCGACACGCTCGTGACGTCCTAACCGGTTCGGTCTTAGCCCACGCCATACCGATTACGTGCGCAGGAGCATTCCCCTAAGATGACGTCGCGCCGGTGTCGGGGAAATCACCGGGTTGACGCGCCGCTATAAACTAAGCAGCGAGAGCCATAGGCTCAAAAGAAGAGTTGTTGTCAATTCAATTTGACGGTACCCCTGTTTAACGAGGCGAGGAGACCTCGGCTTGCTTCCTCTCTCAGAGCTATCGTGTCGAAACCAGTCGCCCCCGAATGTCGGGAAAGTCTGGATGGCATTGGGTACGAGCACCCAACGCCCGTCGACTTTTCAAGGAACATGCGGGGCGAGCCCCGCTTGTGGAGTGTTATCTTACCACGTTCTGAAAGCGGACAGCTGTTCTATGCACGAGCTGTGAAGACCCCAATGTGCGCCGCACTTCGCACTTTTGTTACCGATCGCGTCACGTATATTTTCGCCAAGCAAAATTGACCCGTCGAAAGGACCGTTATGGATACCAAGCAGCAACTCGTCGATGCCCTCGCAGGCCTGGGCTCAACCATTACCGAAGCTATGGATGTCATCGAGGGTTTTGTCCCCTGCGGACATCCCGCCCTCACGGTATCGAACGCACTCGTCGCGCTGGACGTTGACGATGATGCAGCTCTCGCCCAGCAGCTTGAGACCGTCGAGGGCTTTATCGACCACGTGAGTGAGAACCGCGGCGTGGCCGCCTACCACGGTATCGAGGTCGAGCTCGCGGGTCCCAAGGCCGATCTGTTCGCAGCAATCCGCGAGGTAGGCGCCCTTATGCAGACCGCAGGCGTCAAGAACACCCAGGTCAACGAGTGGGTCTACCGCAGTCTGGCAGCACTCGACAGCTCCGACGAAAAGGCAGCCGAGCAGCTCGCAGAAAGTCCCGCCATCAAGGCCGAGCTTTTGTAAATAGCAGACGCGGGCCCCTTGGCGCATCGTCGTCCAAGAGGCCCGCAAACAGTTCGCGTCAACCGATTGCCGCGCCGCCGCATTCGGCCAAGGCAAGAATCGGCATCATTTGACGAGGTGTCTTTGCTGCAAGATCGGCATGTTCGAGCAGTTTTCGATCGTTGGTCACCAAGTAATCGACCTGGGCGCGTTTGCATGCGGCGAGTACCAAGTTGTCCTCGTAATCGCGATGGAGCGCTAAGTATTTGTCGGCCAGCCAAAGGTCCGACGCATCTGCACCCACGGCCGTGGCGTTTTCGGTCATGTTCCGAACAAACGCCAGCGCCGCATCGCCAATCGCGCGGGCAGAAGCCTCGCCGAGCGCTCCCCCGCTGGCAAGAACGCTGCGCTTCAGTTCGTGCTGTACAACATACAGTACGTCCTTGGCGATATGCACCGGAAAGAACAGCAATGCCCCCGCCTCCGTCGCCTGCCCAATAAACGCACGCGCGGCAAGCGACTCGGCATGGTCGACGCAAAACGAATCAACCCATACGTTGGCATCCACCATTATTTTGAGGGGAGCCCCGCTCACAGGATCATCCCCTTTTGGCGATAGCGCTCGTCCATGGCTTCGGAATAGATTGTGTCCCAATCGCGATTGTCGGATACGGGCGACGTAGCGATGCCCAGGTCCGCGTAAAGCTGATCCGCCGCCGCCCATGATGCGGCGAACGGAGTATCGTGCGCGACGGTCTGCCGCCGGTCGTCGACGGCCGCAAGCACTTCCTCGCACTGCCCGCCACCCTGCGCGACCTTGGCCACCACCTTTTTGATGAGCTCGGGCAGTGACCCGCCCGAAAGCCGCAACGCTTCCTCCGCATGGTCCTTGACCTGGCGATCCACGCGAACGTTCACCTGCGCCATGCCGCTAACAGCACCCATGTCGATCTCGCTCCCTTCAATTGCTAGCCTTGCTAGCAACACTATATAGAGAAGCTAGCAAATGTTCAAACGCAAAAGGCCTGCGCCCGGACGACACCGATGCCGTCTGGGCGCAGGCCAGATAACGTGGGCAAACACGTCTGCTAACGCAGGTACGCTTTTGAGTTGCCCAAGCTATAGGCGATTGTCGAGCCGTTGTGCAGCAGTGACGACGTCTGCGGAGTGATCATGCCGGTAATACCCAATGCCAACAGCGCCGAGTTGGTGAGCATCACCTTAGAGTAGGAACTCGTCAGACGATCAATGAGGCCCTGACTCATGCGGCGCAGGCGCACGATCGCGGCAAGATCCGTATCGGTCAGGATGATGTCGGCAACCTCCTTGGCGATGTCGCTTCCGCCACCCATCGCCAAGCCCACGTCGGCCAAACCGAGCGCCGGCGAATCGTTGACACCGTCGCCCACCATGGCAACGTGGCGCCCCTCGCCCTTAATGCGCTCCACATACGCGTACTTGTCCTCGGGCAGCAGCTCGGCCTTAAACTCGTCGACCCCCGCCTCGCGAGCAATGCGCTCGGCCGTGCGCTCCGAGTCGCCCGTGAGCATAACGACATGCTTAACGCCCAACGCGTGCAGGTCGGCGATGGCCTCACGGACCCCGGCCTTGAGCGGATCCTCGATGCCGAGCACGCCGACGACCTTTCCATCGACCGCCAGATACAGCGGCGACAGGCCCTGCATCTGGGACTCAATGCGCTCCTTAATGTCGGAATCGAGCTGCGCGCTCTCGTCCTCAAACACAAAGTGTGCCGAGCCGATAATCGCGCGACGCCCTTCGATGGACGAAGCAATACCATGCGCCACGATGTACTCGACCGCAGCATGGCGCTCGCGGTGCTCGAGCCCGCGCTCGCGGGCGGCGTTGACCACGGCACGCGCCACCGGATGCGGGAAATGCTCCTCCAGGCAGGCAGAAAGGCGCAGGACCTCGTCCTCGCTCCAGCCGTCGGTCGTCAGCACGCAAGCCAGGCGCGGCTGCGCCTCGGTGAGCGTGCCAGTCTTATCAAACACAATGGTGTCGGCCTTGGCAAACGACTCAAAGTATTTTGCGCCCTTGACCATGACGCCCATCTTGGCAGCATCGCTCATAGCGGTCATGACGGCGACGGAACCCGTGAGCTTGAGTGCGCACGAGTAGTCGACCATCAGCGCCGCCGAGGTCTTGATAAGGCTGCGCGTGGTGAGCGCAACCAGGCCCGCGAGCAGGAAGTTCCACGGGACGATCTTGTTGGCGAGGTCCTCCATATGCGACTGGCCCTCGGATTTGAGCGAGTCGGCCGTCTGCACGAGCGAGACGATCGAGCGCAGTTTGGTCTGCGCCGTGTTGGCGCGCACGCGCACCAAGATGCTGCCGTCTTCCACGACGGTACCGGCGAACACGTCGTCGCCCACGCTGCGCTCAACGGCCAGCGGCTCGCCGGTCAGGGTCGCCTGGTTGACCATAGCGCTCCCCTGCTCGACAACACCGTCGATGCAAATGGACATGCCAGTGCGCACGGCGACCAGATCGCCGGGCTCAAGCTCGGTGGCGGCAACGCTTACCTCGGTGTCGCCGACGACCTTTTGCGCCTTGTCGGGTACATCGAGCAGCGAGTTAATGAGCTCGTTTTCGCTCATGGCGCGGGTGTAGTCCTCGAGCAGCTCGCCCACGTTGAGCAGGAACATCGTCTGGCCCGCGGTATCGACGTCGCGTTTGACAAACGAGATACCAATGGCCGAAGCGTCGAGCACAGGAACGGTCAGGCGCGGCTGCGCCAGCTCATGAAGGGCAGCGCGCAAAAATGCCATGTAACCGGCCACGACAAACACCGCACGCAGAGGCGTCGGCAAGAACCAGCGACGTGCGTAATGGGCACCGACGAGTGTCGCCAGGTCCATAACGAGTTTGTGCTTGCGTGGCTCAAGCTGCATCACGTAGCCCGACTTGGCATCGGCAATAGCTTGAGCATCGAGTGCGCCCAGGGCGTCGAGCACGCTTGCGCGGCGCGGCTCATCGTATTCGAGCGCCATCTGGCCGATGCGGCCGTAGACGCGCACCTTGTGCACGCCGTCGATGTCGCCGCCAAGCTTAAGAAGTGCATCGAGATCGCTCTCTGGCACAGGACCCGCCAATTGAAGACGGGTCCTGCCGGGGATCTCGCTAATAATCGAGAATCTCATAGTTTGTGCCTGGGAGCGTTACTCAGCTGCCTCGTCAGCAGCTGCCTCGCTCTGGGTGATGTAGGCAGCCTCGGCAACCATGTCGTCGACATTAGCCTTGGCCTGCTCGACCATGTCCTGGTAGCCGTTCTTGATGCGCATGCCGCACGCGATACCCTGCACGCAGGCATTCTTGACCGGAGCGCTGGTAAGCAGCTTGATGCCGGCCGTGCCAAGCAGAAAACCGCCACCGACAAGCAGGGTATTGAACGTCGACTTCTTCATGTTGCTTCTCCCTTTTGCCGCATTGGACGCGGCATGGTGCCTCAGCACCCGAGTAAACAAGTTTGCTCGAGCACGCTTTTGAAATATCTCAATTTTATCTAACTATCTAGGTCAGCCATGGCTAACCTTTTGAAAATTAACGATGCGGAGTAACCGATTGTCAATGTGACAAAGGGACTGTCCCTTTGCCCCTTCTTACAACTGCCAGGTAGCTGCTTCCTTTTGCAGCGCCACCATGCGGGCGAATTCTCCACCTGCCGCCTTGAGCTGCGCCGGAGTGCCCTGCTCGGCAACCACACCATCCTTGAGTACAACGATTTTGTCGGCATTTTCCACCGTACGCATACGGTGGGCAATAACGATAACCGTCTTACCTGCAAGCAGACGGGAGAGCGCCTGCTGAACCACGGTCTCGTTCTCCACATCCAAGCTCGCCGTCGCCTCGTCCAACAGCACGATCGGCGCATCTTTGAGCAGCGCACGGGCGATGGAGATGCGCTGGCGCTCGCCGCCGGACAGCTTGGAGCCGTTCTCGCCGATCATGGTGTTGTAGCCCTGCGGCATGCGGCTCACAAACTCGTCGCAGTTGGCGGCGCGCGCAGCCGCAAGCACTTGCTCATCGGTGGCGCCACGACGCCCGAGGCGGATGTTTCCCATCACCGTGTCGTCAAAGAGCAGCACGTCTTGGAACACAATGGCGTAGTCGCGCAGCAGCACCTCGGGATCCACGCTCGCAACATCCACGCCGCCCACGGTAACCTTGCCCGCGGTGGCATCCCAAAAGCGCGCGGCCAGGCGGCTCACCGTAGACTTACCGGAGCCCGAAGGACCGACCAGTGCCGTGACCTCGCCTTCCTTGGCGGTAAAGCTCACATCGGTAAGAACTTTCTCGCCGGCGCGGCCGTCCTCGCCCGCACCATAGCCAAATGCCACGTGATTGAACACCACATCGTGGCCTACGGGCTCAAACTGCTCGCTGCCCCGCGCCACGGGCTCTTCCATGATGGAACGCATGCGCTTGGCCGACGACTCGGCGGCAAACAGCTCGGACATCAGCATCAGCGCCTGATCAAAGGGCGCACAGATGCGGCTCACCATAAGCAGGAAGGCAAACATCACCAAAAAGTCGACCTGGCCGGAGGCGACCATCGCAGCGCCCGTGACCAACGTGGTGGCAATCCCCAGGCGCAGGATGGCAAAGGCGGAGTTGACCAAAAGCCCGTTGGCGAGCTCGCCTTTGGTGGTCTCGCGCTCCTCGGCATCGATCACGACGTTGAGCCCCTCAAGATAATGGGCCTCCTGGTTGGTGGCGCGGATCTCGCGCACGCAGTCGAGCGTCTCCTGGATCGCCTCGGTGACCTTGACCTTCTCGGCGCGCACGCGGTCGAACACCGGGGTCATGGGCCCGCGTGTCAGATACAGCACGGCAAAGGCCACGGGCACGCTCCAAAACGCCGCAATCGCCAGCTGCCAGCAAAAGAACAGCGACGCCACGAACACGATGGCACTTGCGATGATGGCACCCCAAAGCTCTCCCAGCACATGACTGTAGGCATGCTCCATAGTCTGAACGTCGCCCATGATGGTTTCGGTTAGATCGGCCAGATCACGACGGCCGAAAAACGACAACGGCAGTTTGCGCAAGCGCTCGGCAATCCCCATGCGCTGCTTGCCGCACTCCTCGTAAAAGATGCAGTAGGCGTAGTAATACTGCTGCCAGTTAGAGGCAAAGAGCAGCGCAAAAAAGATAATGAGACCGCCCACGATAGGCAGTGCACTCGGCAGATCGGCGCCGGTGGCGAGATGTTCGACAAAGCCGGACATGACCAGGAATAAAAAGCCCATGCCGGCCATGATGATGAGATTGGTGAGCGTGGTCCAGAAAATGCCGCGTTTTACGCCGGCGACGCCTTTATCGGATAGGAAATACTTCTTTTGGAATGAGGCGAACATTTAGGCCTCGCCTCCCTTCGTGACGGCGGCATCCGCGGCAGCAGTGATCTTCCAGCTCGCGGCCCGTTCGTATTCGGCCCACATCTTGGCATACAGACCCTCTTGGGACAGCAACTCGGCATGGGTGCCAGTCTCCTGCACGCTACCCTGGTTGAGCACCACGATTTGATCTGCGCCCACTACAGTCGAGAGTCGGTGCGCGATCATAATGACCGTACGACCCGCCGCCAGCTTGCTAAAGGCGCGCTGGATGAGTGCCTCGTTCTCGGGGTCGGCAAACGCCGTGGCCTCATCGAGCACCACGATGGGCGCGTCTTTAAGGATCGCGCGGGCAAGTGCCACGCGCTGGACCTCGCCGCCCGAAAGATATGCTCCGCCGGCACCGAGCATGGTATTGATGCCCTGTGGAAGCTTGGCCACAATGTCGTCGCACTGAGCTGCGGAGAGGGCCGCACGCACTTCGTCGTCAGTGGCCGTAGGCTTGGAAGCGCGCACGTTATCGGCAAGTGTTTGCCGGAACAGCTGGTTGGTCTGGAACACGAAGGCGACCTGGTCCATAAGCTCGTGCGGATCCATATCGCGAACGTCTACGCCGCCCACAAGCACGCGACCCGAGGAAACATCCCAAAAACGCGGGATCAGGCTTGCGCAGGTTGACTTACCGCCGCCCGAGGGACCAACCAACGCAAGGGTGCTACCTGCGGGAACGCTAAAGCTCACATGATCGACGGCAGGCGCTTCGGCACCCTCGTAGGTAAAGCTTACATCCTCAAAGCGCACATCGCTGCCGATAGGGTGCTTGGGCTGGGCAGGCACGGAGAGCTGCTTGGAATCCATAACGCTTCGGATGCGCGCCAGCGAATCGGCACTCATCTGAGACGCCTCGCCCACAAACATGAGCTTGGTCATGGCCGTCGGCACCACGGCCGAAAAGATCGCGTAAAACGTGAAGTTGACCATAAAGTGCGCGAAGTCCGTCTCGCCCGGCGCCAACAGCAACGCCACGGGCAAAAGAAATGCCACGAGGCCATTGAGCGCGGTAAGGTTGAGCACCTGCGGGCCTCGGCAGAACGTGCCCGCATAGCTTTGCGCCATGTCGGCGTATTCGGCGATCGCATCGTGAAACGCCTTAAAGGAGTAGACCGTCTGCTGGAAGACCTTGACCACGGGGATGCCGCGTACGTATTCGGTGCCGGTCTTGTTCATCTTGACCAGCGCGCCCATGTAAGCCTTCATAAACTCGGCGCCCTTGCCGCTCATCATGGTGGCCATGGCGCAAAACGAAACGACGACCGAGATTAGGCATGCCGCACCCAAACGCCAATCGAGGGCGAAAAGCAGCACGAGCAGGCCCACGACCATGGCGGTGGCGCCGGCGATATCGGGCAGCATGTGTGCGAGCAGCGTCTCGGTGGAGGCAGCGCATCCGTCTACGATACGGCGCAGCTCACCGGTGGCGTGCGTGTCAAAGTAGCCGAGCGGCAACTTGAGCAGATGCTCACTCGTGGTCTTGCGGATATTGGATGCGCAGCGAAACGCGGACAGGTGCGTGCACATGAGTCCCACAAAATAGACCACAATGCTCGCCAGGGCAAAGCCCACAGCCCACCAACCATACATCGCGATATTGGCGGCCTCGCTCCAGTTGGGCGCCACGGCGATAAGATCTCGCGCAACAAGCCAGATGCACACGTACGGGCCAAAGCTCAGCAGCTGCGAGAGCGCCGAGAGGGCCATGCCCAAATACGTTAGGAATTTACGTTCACCGGCATATGCAAGCAACTCGCCGATGCCGCCACCTTCCTTTTTTGATCCCTTTGCCATGAGATTCCTTTCTAACGGCTTGAGAGTTAACCGTAAGAAACTTATCATGGGCGTGTTAGCCAAGGCACACAATTGGGCCAGGCGTGGACGTTTTCGCAAATGAAGGGGACGCTTTTGAAAATGCGGCGGGCGGCAACCGATATAACCGAGCTCTACGCACCGCAGTTTGAGCAGTTTGGCTTGGAGTTCTCCGGCAAGGGCGCCGTCTTTACCGGTGAGGTGGCAAACGATCGGGCGCACGGACGCGCATGGATCATGCCCCTTTCCCCCGCCTGCATCGTCATGGAGCATTTCATTACCCCGATGCACAACATGCACCTAGCCGAATACACGCCCGAACCGTACGCGTGCGTGAGCGAGGTCAGCGCGCCCACGCTCATGTGCATGCCCGAAGCCGGCATAACGCCTGCGAACCTCAAGCCGCTGCGTGGGCCGTGGCCGAGCAGCGCAGTCTGCAGCTTTATCCAAGACAGCTGCGGCGAGGAGCTAAGCCCGCTGTTTGCAGGGCAACTCTATCACTCACGCTCGGTGCTCTTTTTGCCTGGATATTTTGACGAGTTGGAGCATCGCTATCCCGCCGAGTTCGCGGGAGTCTTTGAGGCGTTTGCCGAGTCGTGGCACGAGGAGGCAGTATCTGCCATCTGCCACACACTACGCCGAATCAACGAGGACCGCGCTCGCGCCGTAGGCGGACACGTCTATATGCAAGGCATCGTGGAGACCATGGTCGCGGAGCTCGCCTGTTCGCGCGCGGCCCACAAGCAGGCGCGGCAGGCGGCAGACACACGCGCCAGCATGACCATTGCCGAGGAAGCGACGAGCCTTGTAGAACGCTCGCTCGACAAGGGCAAACATGTGGGTATCAACGAGGTGGCCGAGAGGCTCTACACAAGCCGCTCCAAGCTATGCGCCACCTTTAAGGCCCAAACTGGCGAGTCCCTGGGCGCCTACATCCGCAGACGCCGCATGGAGCGAGCACAGGACCTTTTGGCCGATAGCTCGCTCACGATAGCGCAGGTAGCAGAGCGGCTCGATTATCCCCAACAGGCCGCCTTCGCCCAAGCCTTCAAACAATACACCGGCACCACCCCCACCGCTTGGCGCTCCCAACATATATAAAGAATGAAGGCGCCAACGGCACCCTCATTCACCAAATTCCATTCAGCCCCGCCTGACCCGAACGGCCGAGTCGTTGCAGGACCCGGGAGCCCCGGCAGGGCGGGTGCTTGCTCAAAATGAGTTCCGCACGCAAAGAAGGCCACTTAATGTGGCCTTCGTCTTGCGCAGGACTG
>CAJMNK010000039.1 GCA_905214905.1 uncultured bacterium
GGCTACGCGACCGCCCCGCACTCGTGACAAAGCTCACTGGTGCGCGCCGTCAGCTCCTGCGATGATGCAATCGTACCGGGCCGCAAGCAACAGAAGGGCCGCCTCATGACAGACATCGTCCACGTCGAAAACCTCGTTAAGCGCTACGACGACCTTATTGCGCTCGACCACTTTAACCTGAGTATCGCCCCCGGCGAGATCTTTGGCCTGCTGGGCCCCAACGGCTCGGGCAAGACCACGTCCATCAACTGCATCCTGCAGCTGCTCGCCTACGACAAAGGCACCATCGAGCTGTTCGGCGAGCGCATGACGCCCGCCCGCTACGACCTCAAGCGCCGCATCGGTGTGGTGCCGCAGCAGGTGGCGGTGTTCGACGAGCTCACCGTGCGCGAGAACATCGACTATTTCTGCAGTCTCTACGTCAACGACCGCAAGCGCCGCCGCGCGCTGGTGGACGAGGCGATCGACTTTGTCGGCCTGGGCGACTTTACCAAGTTCCGCCCCGGTAAGCTCTCGGGCGGCCTGGCGCGCCGGCTCAACATTGCCTGCGGCATCGCGCACAAGCCCGAGCTCATCTTCTTCGACGAGCCCACGGTGGCGGTCGACCCCCAGAGCCGCAACGCCATCCTGGAGGGCATTTGCCGCCTGCGCGACGAGGGTGCCACGGTGGTGTATACCAGCCATTACATGGAGGAAATCGAGCAAATCTGCAGCCGCATCATGATCATGGACGGTGGGCGCGTGCTGGCGCAGGGCACTAACGACGAGCTCAAGCGCATGATTCAGATGGGCGAGAAGATTGTAATCGAGGTCGGCGAGGTTCCGAGTGCGGCGCTCGGTGCCGTCGCAAGCCTGCCGCACGTTCTGGACCTTTCGGCAACGGCGGGACAGCTCACGTTTTCGTGCGAAGCGAGCCCGCACAACCTGACGGACATTCTCGATGCGCTGCGCTCGCATGACGTGCCGCTCGGCCGCATCTATTCCGAACCGCCGACCCTCAACGACGTGTTCCTCGAGATCACCGGCCGCGAGCTGCGCGACTAGGGGGCGGCCATGTTCAACACCATCATCACCACGGTCAAGACGCTGCTGCGCCGGCCGAGCACGTGGGTCTGGGGCGCTCTCTTTCCTATCGCGCTTTCCACGATGTTCATGTTTATGTTTGCGAACCTCAGCTCCGACGGCACGGTCGACCCGGTGCCGGTTGCCGTCGTGGCGGACGAGGCCTGGGATGCCTCGACCTTTAAGGATGTGGCGGCTTCGCTTGCCAAGGCAGGCGACGACCAGCTGCTCGATGTGAGCGAGTACGAAGACTTGGCTGCCGCGAACCGTGCGCTCAAGGCCGGCGAAGTCGCGGGCGTCTACACGGTCGATGCCGCGGGCGCGCCCAAGCTTACGTTGCTTTCGAGCTACGATAGCTCGCGCGCCAGTACGGCGCTCACCGACCGCAGCATCCTGGAGACGGTGGCGAGCTCGTATACGCAAAATGCCGAGCTCATGCGCCAGATTGCCCAAGACAACCCGGCGGCGCTCGCCGACCCGGAGGCGGTTGCGCGCGCCCTGTCGCTCGAGGGCGGAACCCGCCGCGTGAGCCTGACGCGCACCACGCCCGACGGCACGACCATTTACTACTACGCGCTCTTTGGTCTGGTCGCGATGATGTCTGCCGAGTTTGCCGCTTTGAGCGTCGTCGATTTGCAGCCCAATCTGTCGGGCCTTGGTGCGCGCCGCTGCGTGGGCGGCCTTTCCAAGACAGCGTCGCTGGCCGGCATCTTTGTCGGCTCGTGGCTGGTCTCATTTGCCTCGATGGCGGTCGCGATTGGCTACGTGCGCCTAGTCGTTGGCGTCGACTTTGGCGGGCGCGAGGGGCTGTGTCTGGTGGGCGGTGCTGCATCCGCGCTTGCCGCCACGGGCCTGGGGCTCTTTGTGGGCACGCTTCCCGTTAAGGGCGGCAAGGCGTCCAAGTCCGGTATCCTCACGGGCTTCGCTACCACGTGCGCCCTGTTCGCCGGACTCTACGGCGAGCCGGCGATGGCGCTTGCCGACGATGTCGCCCGCGCCTGCCCGGCCGAGTGCTGGCTCAACCCCGTCAAGCTCATCTGCGACATGTTCAACCGCCTGTATTTCTTTGAGGATCTGGGGCCCTTCGCCGTCCGCGCCGGCGCGCTCGTCCTGATGACCCTGGTGTTTGTCGTCGCCGCTACGCTGATCTTTGGAAGGAGCCGCTATGAGCACCTTTAAGACCGCGCTTCGCATGGCGCTCGCGCACCCGTTATACCTGCTCATCTATACGGTGTTCATCTCGCTCATGGGCGTATTCATCGCGGCCTCGGTGAGCTGGAACTCGTCGCAGCTTACCGAGTACAAGCCCTACGACACCAATGTGATCGTGGTCGACCGCGACAATAGCGACCTTTCGCGGGCGCTTACCAAGCACCTAGGCTCACGCTTTGACCTGGTCACGGGCGTTGGTGACGACATGTACGACCTTGCGGATGCGCTCGCCAAGAGTAACAGCGCCAAGGGCAGCGCCGATTGCGTGTTCTTTATCCCGGAGGGGTTTGAGGACGATCTTGTTGCAGCCGCGCGTGCGGGGGAAGACCTGCCCAAGCTCGATGTGACGTACGGCTCCGGCACCATGGCGGCAGCGCTTTCGTCTGCCGAGGCCTCGCGGTGGGTCTCGCTCGCGGGTACTGCGGCGGCACTTGAGCCAGCTGCTTCCGACGGCGATGTCGCCAAGGCCGCCGAGCATGCTGCCGCAAAGCGTGCGGAGGTCCAGATCGAGCAGGTCAAGGTTGACTCGACTGCCGCCGCTACACTCGAGTCGTACTTCAACTTTGGCGCGTATGCGATCATCTCGTCGGTCATCGTGTCGGTGGGGCTGGTGTTCTCGGGCATGAACGAGCCCGAGCGCGTGCGCCGCATGGAGGCCGGTCCGCTCTCCGAGCGCCAGCGTTCGCTTGCCGTGTTCGCGGCCGCCGCCGTGCTCACTGTCTGTATCTGGTTTGTGTCGAGCATGATGGGCGTCGCGGGCTTTGCCGGCGCGGTCGCCGAGGTCGGCGTGGGCCGTGTGTGCCTGGCGCTGGCGGCAACGTTTGCCCTGGCGTGCACGCCGCTGGCCGTTGGCTTTGCCCTTTCGAGCCTGGGCGCGCGCGAAGAGCTGCTCAACGGTGTGGGCAACCTGCTTGGCTTGCTCATGACGTTTTTGGGCGGCGCCTGGATGCCGCTTTCGATGATGGGCTCGGCCGTGCAGACGGTGGCGCACTTTGTGCCGACGTTTTGGGTGAACGACGCGATCGGCAAGGCGCTTGCCTCTGATTTGACGTCTACCGTGCTGGGCGACATCGCCTGCGACCTGGGCGTCACCGTGCTCTTCGCCGCCGCCATCGCCGCCGTAGGCCTAGCCCTCGCGCACAACAAATCCCACGCCTAGCCACCTAGTCATTGGGGACGTTCTTAAACGACTGGTCGCTGGGGACAGTCTTTGCCGATTCGCCGGCTCGCCGGCCGGGCTGGCAAGGACTGTCCCAATATGTCGGCACTTGGGGACGTTCCTTTCCTGCCGGCACTCATTGGGGACAGACTTAAATGAGCGATTTCACTCATTTAAGTCTGTCCCCAATGAGTAAGTACCCAATGACTGGTTTGGAAAAAATTGCGCCTGTCGCTTAAAAATAGTTCACCGTGGTTTACTATTAGCTTAGAAAAGTAGCAGAAGGCTAACAACGGGGGATAACATGGCGACAAAGCAAGCCTATGTCCAGGTCAAAGGGCTCAAGAAACACTATGGCGACGGTGATGCGCGCCTGACGGTGCTCGACGGCATCGACACGTCCATCAACCGCGGCGAGATCTGCGTCATGCTGGGACCCTCGGGCTCGGGCAAGTCGACCTTTCTCAACCTCATTGGCGGCCTGGAGGATGCCGACGGCGGCTCCATCATGGTGGACGGCTGCGACCTCACCGCGCTCAAGCCTGCCGATCTGGGCGAGTACCGCCGCCGCGAGCTGGGCTTTGTCTTCCAGTTCTACAACCTGGTGCCCGACCTTACCATCAAGGAAAACATCGAGGTCACGGCGCACCTGTCCAAAAACCCGCTCAATGTCGACGACCTGCTGCGTTCGCTGGGCCTCTACGAGCACCGCAACAAGTTCCCACGCCAGGTCTCGGGCGGCCAGCAGCAGCGCTGCGCCATCGGCCGTGCACTCGTCAAAAACCCAGGCCTGCTGCTGTGCGACGAGCCCACGGGCGCGCTTGACTACAAGACGTCCAAGGAAATCTTGCAGCTCATGGAGGATGTCAACCGCACCTACGACTGCACCATCATCATTGTCACCCACAATGCCGCCATCGCGCGCATGGCAAATCGCGTGCTGCGCCTGCGCGACGGGCGCATCGTCGAGGATGAGCTCAATGAGTCACCCGTCGCGGCCGCCGAGCTCGATTGGTAGGCGGCGCCATGACACCTCTCGCAAAACGTCTCCCGCGCGAGCTGCGCCGCAATATCGGCAAGTACCTGGGCATCTTTTTGCTTATGTGCGGAAGCATCGCCCTTACCTCGGGCTTTTTGCTCGCGGCGCATTCCATCGGCTGCCTCATCGACGACATGCGCGACGAGTACACGATCGAGGACGGCCGCGTGACCACCTCCTTCGAGGCTACCAAAGACCAGCTCAAGGCCGCCGAGGATGCAGCCGGCGACGTCGGTGGCGTCACGCTCTACAAGAATTTCTCCATCGACGCCATCATCAAAAAGACCGCCGGCGACGATGGCACCAAGCGCACGCTGCGCACCTATGCGCACCGCACCAAGGTCGATATCGCGTCCTACTGTGAGGGCAGGCAGCCCAAGGCGGACGATGAGGTGGCAATCGACCGTGTCTTCGCCACCAACAACGACCTCGCCATCGGCGATAAGGTCGAGCTTGAGGGCCGCACCTACACCATCTGCGGCATCATGACCCAGCCCGATAGCCAGGCGCTGTTCCTCAACAATTCGGACTTTACGGTGAACACCATCACGTACGGCGTGGCAGAGGTCACCGATGCCGGCTTTGCCGCGCTCGAGGATGCCGGTGGCGCGCCTGCCTACACCTACTCCTTCACCTTTACCGACCGCGATCTCCCCACCGCGGATCGCATCGATGCGGAGCAGGATATGGTCGAGGCGCTGACCGATGCCGATGCGCGCGTGGACGATCTGATCGATGCCGATTCCAATCAGGGCATTGGCTATGCGCGCGACGACGTGGACGGCGACTCCATGATGTGGATGACGTTGCTCGACATCATCATCGTGATCATGGCGTTTGTCTTTGTGGTGCTCACCGACGCCACCATCGAGGAGGAGAGCGCCATCATCGGCACGCTGCTCGCCAGCGGCTATCGCCGCCGCGAGATCGTGCTGCACTACCTCGCGCTTCCCGCCATCGTGGGCGTGCTCGCGGCGCTTTTGGGCACTGCGCTCGGCGTTGTGTTCTTTACCGAGCCCATGCGCGGTCTCTACTACGGCTCGTACAGCCTGCCGCCCTTCCAGGTGTACTGGAGCTGGGAGATCTTCGTGAAGTGTGCCGTGGTCCCCGCCGCTGCGCTCATCCTCATCACGCTGGTGGGTCTGCTTCGCAAGATGGGCAAGACGCCGTTGCAGTTCCTTCGTCACGAGGCGAGCGGCAAATCGGGCACCAAGCGCGGCCTGCAGCTGCCGGAGCGCATGGGTTTTGTTTCCCGCTTCCGCCTGCGTATCTTCCTGCGCAATCTGGGCAACTTCGCCACGCTCTTCGTGGGCATCGCGTTTGGGTCGCTGCTTTTGCTCTTTGGTCTGGCGATCCTGCCCACGATGACGCACTATGCGGACAATCTAGAGACGAGCCTGGTCGCCGAGCATCAGTACACACTCAAGGCGCCGCTGGAGCTCGAGGGCACTGCCGAGGAGCGCGAGCAGTGGTCGGCACTCGAGCGCTTGCAGTCGGTTGACGGCGCGCTGCTTTCTGCCGCCCAGGATGCCGATGACGAGCTTGACGGCGCGGCCGATGCGGCGCAGACGGCAGCCGATGCCGCGACCGCATCTCCGTCTGCCGAGAGCCTGACCGCAGCGCAGGATGCGCTTGCCAAGGTCCAGGACAAGAAGGATGCGCTCTACGCGCGCCTTGACGATCTTGCCGATGCCCTTGGCTGCGACCGCGACGAGGCTATCGACCTGATCGACAAGGCCTCTAAGATCGACACTGACAACGACGACATTCACCCGGTCAACACGACCGACAACGGCGCGGGCGCAATCGCGCAGGCCGAGAAATATGCCGTTTACCAGCTGCAGTACGACCGTGGCGACGGTAATGGCGAGGAGACGATTTCTGTCTACGGCATCTCGTCCGATTCGCGCTACTGGAAGGGCCTCAACATCGGCGATGGCCGCGTCGTCTTTGGCGGCGGTCTGCTCGATAAGTTTGGCTGGAGCGAGGGCCAGAAGGTCACGCTCAGCGACAAGTACGAGGGCGAGCATTATTCCTTTGAGTACGCGGGCAAGGACTGTGCCTGGGGCTCCAAGTCGGACATGAATATCTATATGAGTATCGACGACTTTAACGAGCTGTTCGACAACGACGCCGCCTACTTTAACGGCTATGTGAGCGACGAGAAGCTCGACCTCGACGCGCGCTACTTTGCCGGCGACACCACGCCCGACGACATGCGCGCCGTGGGTGACCAGTTCATCGGCATGATGAGCGACATGATCGGCATGATGGTCGGGCTCGCGGTGTTTATCTTCCTGCTGTTTATGTACCTGCTAACCAAGGCCGTTATCGACCATAGCGCCCGCTCGATCAGCTATATGAAGGTCTTTGGCTATCGCGATGGCGAGATCTCGCATCTGTACATCCGCTCGATCACGCTGTGCGTGGCGGCATCGCTCGTGCTGAGCCTGCCGTTGATTATCTGCTCGCTTACGGCTATTTTCCGCTCCATGTTGCTCGCCTATAACGGCAATATCGAGATTTATGTGCCAAGCTGGTCCATGGCGGCGTGCGCAGGGATCGGCTTTGCAACGTACCTGGTCGTGGCGCTGCTGCACATGCGCTCGATCAAGCGCGTCAGCCTGGCCGAAGCCCTCAAAGTTCAAGAGTAGTCATTGGGGACGTTCCTAAACGACTAGTCATCGGGGACAGTCTTTGCCGATCTGCCCGCTCGCCGGCCGGGCCGGCAAGGACTGTCCCTAGCTGCCGGCAGGAAAGGAACGTCCCCAACTGCCGGGTGCCGGATGGCGAAAGGATGTCCCTGGCGGCCGGTCATTTAAGTCTGTCCCCAATGAGTGGCCAGGCGCTGCGCTTGACTTTGACCCTGCTTCAACGGGTACCATCTCCTATGTCTGTAACGCCATATAGACCGAGGGGATATATCTATGACCGCAACTGCACCCGCAGCACCCGCCAAGGTGTACTTCACCAACCTGCGCACGCATGCTCGCGAGAGCCAGCTCGACAAGCTCAAGCGCCTCATTCGCCGCGCCGGTATCGAGCAGATCGACTTTGAGAACAAGTTTGTCGCCATCAAGATTCACTTTGGCGAGCTGGGCAACCTGAGCTTTTTGCGCCCCAACTACGCCCGCGCCGTCGCGGACGTGGTGAAGGAGCTGGGCGGCAAGCCCTTCCTCACTGACTGCAATACGCTCTATGTCGGTAGCCGCAAAAACGCGCTCGAGCACATCGACACCGCCTACCAGAACGGCTTTACCCCGTATGCCACAGGCTGCCAGATCATCATCGCCGACGGCCTCAAGGGTACCGACGAGGCGCTCGTCCCGGTCGAGGGCGGTGAGTACGTGCGCGAGGCAAAGATCGGTCAGGCGCTCATGGATGCCGATATCGTGATCAGCCTCACCCACTTTAAGGGCCATGAGCAGGCCGGTTTTGGCGGCGCCATGAAGAACCTGGGCATGGGAGGCGGCAGCCGTGCCGGCAAGATGGAGCAGCATGCCGCCGGCAAGCCGAACGTCGCGACTGAGCACTGCGTTGGCTGCCGTGCCTGCGAAAAGATCTGTGCGCACAACGCCATCTCGTTTGACGATACCCGCGAGCGCGAGCTTGCCAACGGCAACGCCCGCACGGTGCACGTGGCCGCCATCGACCACGATCGCTGCGTGGGCTGCGGACGCTGCATTGCGGCGTGCAACCAGGACTGCATCAAGCCCGACTATGATGCCGCGGCCGACGTACTCAACTACAAGATCGCTGAGTACACGAAGGCCATTGTTCAGGACCGTCCGAGCTTCCACATCTCGCTCGCCATGGACATCAGTCCCAACTGCGACTGCCACCCCGAAAACGACACGCCTATCGTTAACGATATCGGCATGTTCGCGAGCTTCGACCCGGTCGCTATCGATCAGGCCTGCGCCGATGCCGTCATGGCATCCGAGCCGCTGCCCAACACCGAACTCACCGATAGCGCGGCCAAGATGGAGCATAACCACGAGCATCTGGAGGGCGAGCAGGCCAAGGACCCCTTCTGCATCACGCATCCCGACACCGACTGGCGCGCGTGCATCGCGCATGCCGAAAAGATCGGCCTGGGCACGAGCAAGTATGAGCTCATCGAGGTCAAGTAGCACCTGTCTATTGGACATATCAAGCGCTTTTGTAGCGCAACGTTAGCAAAAGCCGCCCGTGAGCACAGCGCTTGCGGGCGGCTTTCCGGAAGTATGCGGCAAATTTCGAGACCGCCGAGCACACGACATTTTTTGGCAACAAAACCCCTGATAAATTGTTGGTAAAACTGCGGTCTGGTCGGCAGTTCCAGATTTTGCAGCATACTTCCGAAAATAGGGGGTTAGATAAATCCCCAGACGCCGCTTTTTCCCTAAAAATTCCTATCGAGGAAGTCGTCGACCGTATTCCAGTAGAGCTCGGGGTCAACTTGCGCGCTCTTGGCGTGGGTGGCGCCGTGGATAGTGAGCTTCTGTTTAACCTTGCTGACGCACGCCTCGTAGTTTTGGTCGAGCATACTGTACGGCACAAAGGTGTCCTGGTCGCCGTGGATAAACAGCATGGGAACCGTCGCGTGTTTGAGTTGCTCCACACTGCTCGCCTTATGAAAGTCGTAGCCCGCGCGCACGTTGCACACCAAGTTTGCTACATCGAGCAAAGGAAAGCTGGGCAGGCCGAACACGTCCTTGAGCTGCAGAGAAAACTCGTCCCAAACACTCGTATAACCGCAGTCCTCGATAATGCATTTCACGTTTGCGGGCAGAGATTCCCCCGCGACGTTCATGGCGGTTGCTGCACCCATCGACTCGCCAAAGACCAGGATGCGCGCCTCGGGGTCAGCCTGAACGATCCGCCCAATCCATGCAACGACATCGAGCCGCTCGGGCCAGCCCATGCCGATATAGTCGCCGCCGGAGCGTTCGTGGGCGCGGGCGGCGGGTGCGAGTACGTTCATGCCGCGGTCGTGGAATCGCTTGACGTATCGGGCCATACCGATGGGCTCGTCGGTATATCCGTGCAGGCAGACGGCGTAGTCGTGTGTGCTCTCCGGGGCGGCAAAATACCAGGCGGCGAGCTCGGTTCCGTCATCTGCGGTGAGGCTGCTGCTCTTGCGGTTCTCTTTAAACCATGCCCGCGCCTCGGTATCCTCGGCATCCGGATGCTCACCTTCTTTGTCGTTCTTGCTATCCTGCATCATCTTCATGGTGTACGGCGCTTGGGGGTTCAGGGCAAAGTCAAACAAAAAGTTGCCGGCAAATCCGAGCAACGTGACAACGAGCGCCAGCGCAACAACGCCGGCTATCTTGAGCCTTCGATGGGGGTGTGCGCTTTGAGTCATAATGTCTTCTCCTCTGGGATGTTAATACGTCAACAATCAAACGAAGCGCATTATGGATGTTCGCCGTTGATGCGTCAACAGACAAAGAATGGGTAAACAAAGGGTCACGTATGGTGCAAATTTCGCACGTACCCAGACGCTTTGATATAGTGTTGAGAACTCTTTTATGTTGGAGGATGTAACCGGCATGTCCGATTCGAGCGACAGTTCCAAGCCGCGGCCCAAGACCGCGGCCATTCCGCACTACACGGTGGGCGAGGAGATCATGAACTCCGTCACCCATGGTGTCGGCTGCCTGCTGGGCATTGCGGGTCTGGTGCTCCTGATCGTATTCGCTGCCCTGCGCGGCGGCGGCCCGGCCCACATGGCCGCGGCAATTGTCTATGGCGTCAGCATTATCCTCGAATACCTAGCCTCTACGCTCTACCACGCGATTCAGCCCGCGCGCGCCAAGCGCGTGTTTCGCATCATCGACCACAGCTGCATCTACCTGCTCATAGCCGGCAGCTATACGCCGTTTTGCCTCATCACGCTCGCAAACGACGGCGGCCCCGCGCTGTTCTTTGCCGTGTGGGCCATCGCCATTATCGGCATCGCCCTCGAGTGCTTTCTGCGCGAGCGTCAACCGCATTGGGTATGCGGCCTGGTCTATCTGCTGATGGGCTGGCTCGTCGTCTTTAAGCTGCCCGAACTTGTGGCGCTGCTCAACCCCGTGGCACTTGCCCTGCTCGCCGTCGGCGGCGTGTGCTACACCGCGGGCGTGCCGTTCTATATCGCCAAAAACGTGCGCTACCTGCACAGTGTGTTTCACTTGTGGGTGCTCGCCGGCAGTATCTTCCAGTTCATGGCGGTGATCCTCTTCGTAATCTAGCGACCACGCCTGCGCGCCCGCATCCTTGTTTGGGCGCCGGTGCAATTGCCGTATCCGCCACCAACGTTTTACCCTAACGTCCCGAATCTTGGAGGTTCGAGAAACTCCCGATGGACATAACCATCTCCCTTATCACTACCCTCGTTTTGACCCTCATCAACGGTTACTTCTCTATGTCCGAGATGGCGCTCACCACGGCAAAGCGCGCTGTGCTGGAGCACGAGGCCGAGGAAGGCGACAAACGCGCCGAGCGCGCCATTAAGCTGGCCGCCGATTCCGACCAGCTGCTCGCTACCATCCAGGTCGCCATCACGCTCGTGGGCTTTGCCTCGTCCGCTGTTGCCTCGACGAGTCTGTCCGACCCGCTCGCCACGTGGCTCATGAGCTTTGGCATCGCGCCGCTCTCCGCCATCGCGCGCGGCCTGGCGCCGGTTATCATTACCGTCGCGGTCGCCTTCGTATCCATCGTGATCGGCGAGCTCGTCCCCAAGCGCATCGGCCTGGCCAATGCCGAGGGCGTGTCCAAGCAGGTCGTGGGCCCGCTTTCCGTGTTCCAGAAGATCGCCCGTCCGCTCGTGTGGCTGACCGGCGCTTGCTCCGATGGCCTGGCCCGCATCCTGCGCATCAAGAGCGCCGACGACCGCCAGAACGTCTCGGAGGAAGAGATCAAGTACATGGTCTCGGAGCAGGACGACCTGCTCGACGAGGAAAAGCGCATGATCCACGAGATCTTTGACCTGGGCGACACCGTTGCCCGCGAGGTCATGGTGCCGCGCGTGGACACCACCATGTGCGAGGACGATGAGACGGTCGCCGACGTGCTGTCCACCATGCGCCAGACCGGCTTTAGCCGCATCCCCGTCTATCACGAGGATCCCGACAACGTCGCCGGCATTGCGCACATCAAGGACCTGATTCAGCCTGCGCTTGACGGCAAGGGCGACCAGCCCATCGCCGGTTTTTTGCGCGACGCCACCTTTGTGCCCGACACCAAGGACATCCTGCCGCTGCTGTCCGAGATGCAGACCTCTCACGACCAGATCGTGGTGGTCGTGGACGAGTACGGCGGTACGGCCGGCATCATCACCATCGAGGACATCGTCGAGGAGATCGTCGGCGAGATCGAGGACGAGTTCGACCCCGACAACAAGTATCTCACGCGCCTTTCGCGCCGCGAGTGGCTCGTTGATGGGCGTTTTTCGTGCGATGACGCGATTGAGCTTGGTTGGCCGCTCGAGGAAAGCGATGATTATGAGACCATCGCCGGCTGGATCTTGGAGCTTTGTGACTCGGTGCCCGACATCGGAGAGGTGTTTGAGGTCGCGGGGTACAAGTTCAAGGTGCAGTCGATGCGTGGCCAGCGCATCTCGCTCATTCGCGTGATTGCTCCGGCCGAAACCGATAAGAAGGATTCCGAGTCCTCGGCAGAGAAGCCGGCGGCGTCGGGTGCGGGCTCTGCGGATCCGCACGATGGCGACGAGTAGGGCAAGGACGAGTAGGGGAGAGTTATGGCAGGCCTGTTCAACATCCTTAAGGTCACCGTCAGCGAGGACAAGATCTGCGCGCATGTGCTGGTGAACCCCGGCATGCCGCTCATGACCTCGGAGGACATCGAGGCCACGGCGCGCGTGTACTACCTGGTGCCTGCGATTGCCAAGCACCTGTGCCTGGGCGATTCCGGTCGCGAATTTCAGGACTGCATGGGCCAGACTGAGCTTTGCCACCTGCTAGAGCACGTGACGGTCGAGCTCATGAACGAGACCGGTCTTGCCGGCAGCATCTCGTGCGGTCGCACGCGCGTGAGCGAGCACGACGAGCGCGTCTTTGAGGTTGAGCTTTCGTGTCCCGATGACGCGTTGGCCATTGGTGCGCTGTCGTCGGCGACCTTTATGATGGATTGGGCGTACCTGCACGCCGACCAGCCGGCTCCCGATGTGGACGGTACGGTCGCGGGCCTGCGCAACCTGGTGCTGGGCATGCGCGCCGAGGCCGAGGGCAAGGATCCTCACGAGGCCGTCGCCGCTGCGAACGGCGAAGATGCTGCCGAGGACGAGGGCGCTGACGAGGGCGATGTGCCGGTCGACGCCGAGCCCGTTGCCGATGCGACCGCCGAGCCCGTTCCCACCGAGCCCCAGGGCGTCCCCAACTTTGACGACGAGCCCCAGGTGGCGATTGATACCGAGGGCGCGGTTGCCGAGAGCCACGAGGCCTCCGCTGCCGTCTTTGGCGGTGCGGCGACGGTTCCGGCAGGACCTGCGCATGAGGGCGGCCTGCCGCTCGTGGACGGCGCCGGCGAGGACCCGGGTGCCACGGTGGCCATGCCGGCTATGCCTCAGGAGTAGGCCTACGCGTTTATCACCATCACGTACCTGCACCTTTGCCGTACGCAGATGAGCGGAGCGGCAAGTGATGCGCTGCGGGTATAATGGACAGCATTCAAACGGTGGGCGCCGACGTGCCCGCAGGAGAGGAATGATCATGGGTAAGACTTTCAGCTTTGTCTCCGGCGCACTTTTTGGTGCTGCTGCCGGCGCTATTATCGGTGTTGCTCTGGCTCCGCGCTCGGGCGCCGAGACCCGCGCCATGGCTGCCGATATCGCCAACGACGCCTGGGACAATATGCGCGACACCTACGAGCACAGCGCCGAGGAGGCCCGTGCTGCGGTGAATGACTTTGGCCCGATGGTCGACGCCAAGACCGACGACCTGCGCGCCAAGGTCGACCTGGCCCGCGAGCGCATGGACCAGCTGCGTGAGCAGCTCAACGACGCCATTTCGGGTGGCAACGTGACGCCTGCCGCCGACGTCGTGGTCGAGAACGCCGTCGAGGCTGATACCGAGGCTGCGGAGCCCTCGACCGAGGCATAATGCGCGCCGGGGATTTTGTCGGCGCCAAGATTTATCGCAAGCCTACCGAGGACAAGCGCACCAAAAAGGACGGCACGCCGCGCAGCCCTAAAAAGCTCGGAAAGATTCACTTTCCGGTCTTTACCCCGGGCGGTACGCGCGTGGTCGGCTTTATGGTCCGCCAGTCCGATATCGCGGGCATGATCGAGCGCCCCGACCGATTCGTAGCGCTCGACGCCATTGGTGTCTACGAGGGTGCCATTGCGGTCGATGACGTCAAGGACACGTACGATGCTGCCGCCGCCAAGCGCCTCGACATCAACCTGGACGATTGCATCATCTGGGTTGGCATGGACGTGCGCACGGAATCGGGCGATGTCGTGGGCTACTGCTCGGACGTTGAGTTCAAGCCACGCTCGGGTGTCGTGCAGGCATTCTATGTGACCGCCGGTGCCGCTTCGAGCGTGCTGGTGGGCGACACGCAGGTGCCACCGACGATGCTGCGCGGCTACGAGAACGGCGCGATGGTCGTCTCGGACGAGGTCAAGTCGCTCGGGTATTCGGGCGGTGCGGCTGCCAAGGCCGCCGAGGCCAGCGTCGTGGTGGGCGATAAGGTCAAAAAGGGCGCCAAGGTACTCGACGATAAGGGATCGGTTGCCGTGGACAAGGGCAGCCGCGCACTGGGCAAGCAGCTCGGCAAGACGCGCGGCATGTTCAAGGCCTTTAAGGACGAATACCAAAAGGCGAGCGGAGGCTCGTCAAAAGCTACAAAATAGCGACGTACCAAATGATGGGAGGCAAGCCGGAGACCTGTTGCTCCGGCTTGCTGTGTTTATGGGGGAGGGCATATGCGCCAAAACGGATCCAACTTAAACGGGCGTTCGGGTACGCGTCCGACGGCGCGCCGCGATCTGGGGCAGCTGCCCAGCGGTCAGCGCAAGCGTCACCGTAAGCCCGGCGCGATGTACCTCAACCATAGCCGCGGCTTTAGCGATCGCAGCGCGCGCATCGGCAACAGCCGTACGCCCCGTCGTTCGTCTCGCCTGCCCTATGCGCTCATCGCCGTGGGTTGCGCACTCGTGCTGTTTATCGCTGCCGTCGTGGGCTACGTCAACCGCAGCGTGGACGTGGAACTCAACGGCCAGAAGACCGCGGTGCGCGTGGGCTCTACGCTGCAGAATCTCATAGACGACCAGGAGTTGACTGACACCTACGACGCAGGCGACCTACTGGCCGTCGATGACAGCGTGCTCAAGCGCCATGGGGGCGAAAAGCTGTCGGTGAAGGTCGACGGCAAGCGCGTGAAGCAGGGCAAATGGGATAGCCGCGAACTTGAGGGCGGCGAGAAGGTGACGGTCAAGGATGGCCGTAACACCTACGAGAAGCACGAGATTCAGGCTACGGTTATCGAGCCCAAGCTCAAGGTCGAGGGCACGGGCGCCATAGAGTATGTGCAGACGTGGGGTGTCCAGGGCCGCTCCGAGGTGTGGGTTGGTGAGCAGTCGGGCAAGACGCAGGACCGCGGCGAGGTTGTGCCCGCCACCGATTGCGTCGTTGCGTGCGCCAGCGTGGCGCCCAAGGGCAACAAAAAGTACGTGGCGCTGACGTTTGACGAGGGTCCGAGCGGCGCGACCAAGCAGATTTTGCAGGTACTCAAGGAAAAGGGCGTCACCGCGACGTTCTTCCTGTCGGGCGATGCGGCCGAGGCCTCGCCTGCTACGGCCAAGGCGATTGTCGATGCCGGGTGCGAAATCGGATCCAACGGCTACAGCGACGATTCGCTCAAGGGTCAGGACCGTGAGGCGGTACGCGAGCAGATCACGAAAGGCACCGATGCGATTAAGTCGGCGACCGGCGTGAAGACGATGCTGCTGCGTGCTCCCTACGCTGCCTTTGACGAGCAAAACTGGATTGATGCGATGGACCTGGTCTCCGCCGTGGTCTCGTGGAATATCGACTCGGGCGACTGGCTGCTCAACGGTGCCGACGAGCAGGTCTCAACGGTGCTCGATTCGGTGACGCCGGGCAATATCGTGCTGTTCACCGATAGAGACGAATGCGCCGAGCAGACGCTCGAGGCGCTGCCGCAGATTATCGACGGCCTCATTGCCGACGGCTACAAGATCGTGACGCTCAGCGACCTGGTTAAGACGGACACGTCGCTGAGCAAAAAGCTCACCTCGCTGACGAAGGTCACCATGCCCAAGGACGCCGTGTTCCCCCAACTTGCCGAGGACGATGACACCACAGAGTAGTCATTGGGTAGTCGTTTAAGAACGTCCCCAATGGCTATGTCACGGATGCGTCAGCGTTTGGTATGCCTGCAATGTGCAGCGCATAAATTCGATGCCGCAGGGCGATGCTGATGCTATAGTTACTGCGGTTAATGAGGGTCAAGAGAAAGGTTACAGGTGAAATCCAAACCTCGACCATACAGTCGATGACCCCATGCAGGTGCTTTTTGCGCATGCACGGGGTGTAAGCGTCGAGCGGCGTGCCGCCCGCGCATGCGTATACATATCCAGAAGCCCCCGGACGCCGCGCGCGCGGCCGCGTCCGGGGGAATAATGATGGGGAGCACCATTGAATTATCTGAGTGAGATGCTCAAATTGCCGGTCTTGGACGTCGATGGCGAAAAACTCGGCGTTGTGAACGATTTTGGCATTGCAACCGGCGAAGTTTTTCCGCACGTGACGTCCCTCGCGTTCCGTGGTCCCGGCAAGACGCCGTTTATGATCAGCTGGCGCAAATGGGTCGACCGTATCGACGAGACGGGCGTGCACCTTAAGACGTCGGCCACCGAAATCCGTTTTTCGTACCTGCAGCCGACTGAACTCTTGCTCGCGCGCGACGTGCTCAACAAACAGATTGTCGACACGCAGGGCATGAAGGTCGTGCGCGTCAACGACATCAAGTTCTCCATGTCGGGCGAAAATCAGCTGCGCCTGCTGGGTGCCGAGGTCGGCGTCCGCGGCCTGCTGCGTGCAATCAGCCCCGCGCTCGAGCACGTCGTCGAGGGCTTTATGAAGCACCTGGGCAAGCCGCTCAGCGAGGACATTATCGCCTGGTCTTATATGGACCTGCTCGATCGCTCGACTAAGAACATCCAGCTCTCGGTGTCGCACAAGACGCTTGGCGAGCTGCATCCTGCCGACATTGCTGACATCATCGAGCAGCTCGATCCGCGCCTGCGCGCGCAGGTGTTCGCCCAGCTCGATACGGCACAGGCCGCCGAGGCCATCTCGGAGTTCGATGACGACGAACTCATGACCGAGATGCTCGAGGGCCTGTCCGATACCGACGCATCGTCGATGCTGGCCATGATGGACCCGGACGACGCTGCCGACCTGATCGACGAGCTCGATTATGAGAAGGCCGAGAAGCTCCTGCGCCTGATGGGCGTCAAGGAGGAGAAGGCGATTCGTAATCTGCTGGGCTACGAGGACAACACCGCCGGCCGCATCATGACCTCGGAGTTTGTCTCGCTGCCCGCCACGGCGACGGTCGGCGATGCCATCGAGGCGATTCGCAAACTCGACGAGGACTTTGAGAGCGTCTATTACGTCTATACCGAGGATCCGAGCGGCATGCTGACGGGCGTGCTTTCGCTGCGCACGCTGATCGTGGCCGACCGCGACGCCACGCTGGGCCAGCTCGCCTATCGCGATCTGGTCTACGTGTCGCCCGACGAGGACCAGGAAGACGTGACGGACGAGATGACCAAGTACGACCTGGTTGCAATCCCTGTCTGCGACGAGAACCGTCATATCCTGGGTATCGTGACCTTCGACGACGCCATGGACGTTATCGCCGAGGAGCATCAGGAGGACCTGCAGATCGCCGGTGTCGGCTCGGGCGATAGCGCGTCGGACGACTCGACGAACGTGCTCAGCTGGTTCGTGCATCGTCAGTACTGGGTCGTCGTGTGGGGCATCGCCTCGTGCATTATGGCGACGGTGCTGGGGACGGCGCTGGGTTCCGCGCATCTGGTGGTGTTCCCCATGTGCGCCATGCCGCTCGTGCTGCTGGCTGCCTCGCGCATGGTGTCGTTCGTCAAGAACTACTTCCTCGAGTACGACGGTCACGACGACGAGCCCAAACCGTACCTGGGATTCTTCTTCCAGAGCACGGGTATGGGCCTGATCCTTTCGCTTGTTACTTACCTGTGCGCGCAGCTGGTGCGCACCGCCGCGTTCCCCGGCGCGCCCATGTTTGAGGAGCAGCTCTTTACCGGCTGCTTTAACATGGCCGCCATCATCTGCCTGGTGGGCAACATGAGCGCCGTGATTTACCTGATAGTGCTGTTCTGGCGCGATGAGCACGACCTTAACACATCGGGTACCGCCATGAACGTCATCGCCGTCATGATTTCGTGTGTGGCGTACTGCATCGCCGCGGTGCTGCTCACCATGTCAGTCATGGGTTAGGTGGTCGCGTGCAAAACACGAAGCAAAAGGCGAGCACCAAGCAAAAGCTGACCATTGCGGCCATCTTTGGCGCCATGGGCCCCGGTCTGTTGGCGGCGCTTTCGGGCAATGACGCCGGCGGCATCGCCACGTATTCCAGCGCGGGCGCCAGCTATGGTTACAAGATGCTCTGGATGCTTCCCGTCATGACCGTGCTGCTCATCGTGACGCAGGAGACCGCGGCGCGCTGCGGATGCGTCACGGGTAAGGGCCTGGCGTCGCTCATTCGCGAGCGCTTTGGCGTGCGCAAGAGCGTGCTGGCCATGGCGGCGCTGTTGATCGCCAACACGGCCGTGACCATTTCGGAGTTTGCGGGTATCGCGAGCGGACTTGCCCTGTTTGGCGTGCCGGCGAGCATTTCGGTGCCGCTCGTGGCGCTGCTGGTGTGGATGCTTACCATGTCGGGCAGTTTCCAGCGCATCGAGAAGATTTTGCTGCTGGTAAGCTGCGTGTTCGTGACCTACATCGTCGCCGCGTTTATGGCCGGCCCCAACTGGGGCGAGGTCGCGGTCGACTTGGTCGTCCCCAATATTCAAAACGACCCCAGCTACGTGTCGCTCGTGGTCGCAACGATCGGTACCACCATCGCACCGTGGATGATCTTCTTGGCTCAGAACAACGTGGTCGATAAGAATGCGGGCGAGGACGACATCGTGCTGCAGCGTATTGATACCGTGAGCGGTTCGATTGCTGCTGATATCATTGCGGGCTTCATTATCATCACGACCGGTACGGTGCTGTTCCCGGCGGGTATTCAGATTAGCGATGCCGCCGATGCCGCCCGCGCGCTGGAGCCCATCGCGGGCCAGTGGTCCACGGTGTTGTTTGCCTCGGGCCTGGTCGCAGCGAGCTTTTTGGCTGCCTGCGTGCTGCCGGGCGTTACGTCGAGTGCCATCTGCGAGGCATTTGGCTGGGAGCGCGGTGCCGACCGCAGCTGGGACGAGGCCCCGGTCTATCGCGGCATCATTACGGCCATCATCGGTATCTCTGCCGTGCTGGTGCTTATGCCCGGCGTCGATCTGTTCCAGATTATGATGACCTCGCAGGTCATCAATGGCGTGCTACTGCCCGTGGTTCTGGTGTTCCAGGTGGTTATCGCCGCCGACCGTCACATTATGGGTGCCAACCGCAACGGTCGCGTGTGGAACGTGCTCACGTGGGCGACTATCGCCGTGATTACGGTGCTGACGGTCGTCATGTTTGTCCTGCAGGCGATGGGCTACAGCGCTTAGCGTCTCTTTTGGACTCCAAACAGGCCGCTGCCATGGGTTGCGGCCTGTATTTTGCCTGTTATAGGGGGTTAGTAATATGCGAGTGGACAAAAAATGCCAAATATGAGTACTGTTGCCTGGCCGATAGCATTTACGACCAAGAAAATAATGAACATAGCTAAGAATCTGTTCATTAAAAGCGGGTCTCCAAGTCCTAAGCCGGCTATTCTGGTCAACTGAAAGGGTCGCGCGCTACCGCATGAGCGCCATTTTGGGTGGTTTTGCCTGCTACTAAAATGGCAACAGTACTCATATTTGCCCCTTTTTGTCCACGACCTCTTGGAGCCGGGTAGCGCGCAGAGATGTGGTGTAAGAGGCGGGGAATGCCCCGCCTCCGCCCTT
>CAJMNK010000040.1 GCA_905214905.1 uncultured bacterium
GGCCGACGGCAAGTTGGTCAAGCCGGCCGATCCGACGCGCGATGGCTACACCTTCGCTGGCTGGTATACCGATGAGGCTTGCACGCAGGCGTATGACTTTAGCACGCCGGTGACGGCCGATCTGACGCTGTATGCCAAGTGGACCAAGAATGCTGTTAACCCTGGCGGTAATGGCGGTTCTGGCACTAATGGTGGCAACGGCGGCGCTGGCAACGGTTCCGGTGCTGGCGCTGGCGCGGGGTCTGGCTCCGGCTCGAAGGGCGGCGCTATTGCCCCGGGCAAGAAGCCGGTGACCAAGACGACGGTGTCGACCAAGACCGAGACCAAGGACAACAAGTCCGACAAGAAAGACTCCGATAAGTCCGATAAGAAGGACGAGAAGAAGTCTGACAAGAAGTCTGGCAAGAAGGACAGCAAGTCCGACAAGAAGTCCGATTCCAAGTCCGATACGGGTGCTGTTTCCACGACCGCTGCTAAGAAGTCCTCTAGCGCTTCCGAGCAGGAGACTGGCATCAACCCGCTCGCCATTGTTGGCGTTGCCGCCGGCGTCATCGGTCTCGCCATCGTCGGCGTGTTCGTGTTCACCAAACGTCGGTAGGTGAGGGCTGTGTCCAATAAATCCAAGGACGCTGATCCCAAGCAACCAGATTCCTCGTTCATTCAGTTCGACGATGCAAAGCAAAAGGGCGCCGCTTCGGCGGCGTCCGCCCCTCGTCGCAAGGCGCTCCTTGGCGTTCTGGCTGCCGCGTGCACCATTCTGATCGTCGTCTCGCTGGGCTTCGTCCATCCTTCCACAAGCGGTGCCTGGTCCATCGACTGGATCATTCAGACCGTGACGGGGGAGAGCGTCGTCACCAAGGACACCAAGGCGTCTGGCTCGACTACGACTTCGGGCGAGGCCAGTTCCAAGGATTCCAAGTCATCGAATGACGCAAAGGATGAGTCCAAGGACGATTCCGAGTCTTCAAACAAGGAATCGGATAAAAGCTCGGATAGCAAGAAGTCCGATGGTCAGGACGGCAAGAAGTCTGGAGATAAATCCGCTGCCCAGAATACGGGAACCGGCGATACTTCCAATGTGTCTGGCGGTGCTTCTTCGGGCGGCGGCCAGTCGTCTGATGGAGCCTCCAGCTCTAATGGCGGAAGCGCTCCCTCGGGCGGCCAGAGCGGCTCGCAGGAGTCCAGCTACGTAACAGTGACGGTTTCGGTTACATCGAGCGCCGTGGGCAATCCTGTGTCCTCTGGTGGCACCTTTACCTTTAACGAAGGCGCTACCGTCTACGATGCCCTGTACGCGCTGGGCCTTTCTGTCAACGCACGTGGCTCGTCGTACGGCACGTATGTCTCCGCGATTGGTGGTTTGGCCGAGAAACAGTACGGCGGCACGAGTGGCTGGATGTACTCCGTCAATGGCACAACGCCCATGACGGCGTGCAGCAACTACGTTCTCTCCAACGGCGACAACGTGGTCTGGTATTACGTTACAGGCTAGAGGCCTCGACATATCGCACCAAACGGGCGGTTCGGATAAGCATCCGGGCCACCCGTTTTTCATGCGTAGAGGACTGGGTCGCCGGGTCTCTCGGCAAACAAAAAACCGGTTGGAACGGGAATTCCAACCGGTTATACATTCAAGCAAATAGTGAATCGACTACGACCGTGCGCCCTCGAGGAAGAAGCGGCGGCTGAAGTAGTTGTACCAGGTGACCAGGAACGTGGCGATGGCCTTCATGGCCTGGTAGCCGATGCTCAAAAACGTGACGCCCACAAACATGTACAGGTCGTTGAGACCCAGGCCAATCACCGACAGGATGGTGAAGATCGTGAACTCGCGCTTGCGGCTCATGCCCTCACGGTGGTCGAACACGTACTTCATGCTGAGCCAGTAGTTGACCACGACGGACGTGATAAACGAGACTGTGGTACTCATCAAAAAGTCGAGGTGGAACAGCTCGACGAGCGCAATGAGCATACCCCAGTCGATGCCAAAGGAGATAAGACCCACGACAGCGAACTTGAGAAACTGCTTGGTATGAGGTTGTGCCAGTGCCTTGCGCACGTAATCACATCCAATGCGTTGATGAATCGAGCAAGGAGATACTTTAGGGCTTTTGGAAGGGAAACGTAAGGTTTTTGCCAAGAACTATACGAACTCGTCAAATTTTCAAGAGCTAATCCGCAAACGTTGAAAATTTGCCCGTAAACGAGCGGCACCCACGGACGATACTGCGCTGAGTGCGCGTCGTCCGTGGGTGCCGTAATGCTTCAGAGGTGTCGAACTATTTTGTCTCCTCGCCCTCCAGGAAGATCTTTCGGGTCACAAAGTTGTAGACCATAACAAGCGCGGTGGCGCAAATCTTGGCGATATTGGCCTCGAGGCCCAGGCCGGCGTTGAGGGCCAGTACGATGCCGTCGTTGAGAGCCAAACCGATCACGGACAGCACGACAAAGATAATGAACTCGCGGCGGCGGCTCATGCCCTCCTTGTGCGCAAACACGTACTTCATGCTCGCGACGTAGTTAAAGATGAGCGAAACGATAAAGCCGCTGGTATTGGCGATCAGGATGTTAAGACCCAGGCCGTAGTGGAGCAGATTCATGATGCCAAAGTCGATGACGGTGGCAATGACGCCGACGACGCCAAACTTCATGATCTGCGCAAAGAGCTTTTGCATGGTACCTGCCTTAGGGTGGCGCCGCAGCGCCGTGGGGATGACAAACTCAGCAAGTTTAGCCAATCCCCACGGGTGGAGCTAGGCGCGCTCCTCGATAGCACCGTTTCTATATGCATCGAGCAGTTGGCGTAGGTCCTGGATTTGGCTGCGGATCTTGGCACCCGTATCGGTGTCGCTTACCATGCGGCGGCGGTCGGCCTCGTCAAAGCGGTTGGTCTCGCTCTCGATATCGATGTTGCGGGTGAGCGCCTCGGCAACGGTGGTAAAGGCCTGGTGCGACTTGAGGCGGCATCCTCGCGAGCTGGAGATAAGCGTGTAGCCGGCGATGCCCGTTTTGGGGTGGTAGGCACGGCAGAAGCCGCCATCGATGACCAGCAACTTGCCCTCGGCGCGGATGGGCTGCTCGCCCTTGGTCGTCTTGACGGGCGTATGGCCGTTGATGATGTGCCCCGTCGGCGAGCACGCCATGGGGGTGACGCCAAACTCGCGCATGATGTCGTCGCAAACGGACGAGGACGTGGTGAGCGTATAGTACGGGTCCATCGGCTCGACCCAGGTGCTCTTATCGGCGATATAGGCGCGCTCAAAGGTACGCACCAGGCGTCCGCTGGCGGGTGAGCTAAAGCCGATCCACAGGTACCACATCCAGTCGAGGGCATCGCGGTCGCCGACGCGCCAGGCTCGGCGGGCGATATGGTCGCAAAAATCGAGATAATCGCGGCCTGCGTGCCAGGCGCCCAGGCAGTTCATGCTGCTAAAGGTACCATCCTCGTTGAGCGGCACGCAGCCATGGAACAGCAGATTGCCGTTGGCGACCTTATACATCGAGCCGTGGGTGTAGAGGAAATCGATATGGCGATGCAGGTGGTCGGCGGTGACAAACTCGGACACGAGCTTGTCGATGATGTGTTGCTCCTGGGGCGTGAGCATGTAGGGGTCCGTCGGGTCGACGGTGGGGAAGTCGCTGGTCGTGAGCGGCCACACGCTGCCGTCGGCAAGCGTGACTGTGCCGGCGTCGTGATCGATTTTGTCGAGCAGCAGACGGTCGGCCATATCGAACTCGGGGTGGCGCTGGATAATCTGGCCCTCGAGCTTAAAGAGCAGGACGTTGATGGCTTTGATCAGCGGGCTGATGGGCTCGCCGGCGATATAGGTGGCGTCGGCGAAGGCGACGAGCTCGCGCAGCGAGATGCCGTAGTCGTTCTCGAGGATCTCGTAATTGTCGTAGCGCAGGTTGTTGCGCAGCACCGTGGCGATGCAGGCGGGCTCGCCGGCAGCGGCGCCCATCCACAGCAGGTCGTGATTGCCCCACTGGATGTCGAGCGAATGGTAGGTGAGCAGGCGGTCCATAATCTTGGCCGCGCCGCCGCCGCGGTCGAAGATGTCGCCCACCAGGTGCAGGTGGTCAACGGCCAGGCGCTTGATGAGCGAGGCAAGCGACTCGATAAAGTCGTCGGCGCTGGCGGTCTCCAGAATGGACTCCACGATGCGCTCGTGATAGCGCACGCGATAGTTGTTCTCGTCCGGATGCGTGTGCAGCAGCTCGTCGATGATGTAGGCGTAATCGCGCGGGATGGCCTTACGCACCTTGGAGCGGGTATAGCGGCTCGAAAGCGAGCGGGCAACCACAATAAGCTGGTCGAGCATGGTCTTGTACCAGGTGGGCGAGTCCTCGTGCTGGCTGCGGACCAGTTCGATCTTCTCGCGCGGGTAGTAGATGAGCGTGCACAGCTCGCCCTTTTCGTCAAAGGTGAGCGTGTCGCCAAAGATCTCGTCGACATGTTCGCGTACGACGCCCGAGCAGTTGTTGAGGATGTGCATGAAGGCTTCGTATTCGCCATGCAGGTCGCTCATAAAGTGCTCGGTGCCCTTGGGCAGGTTGAGGATGGCCGAGAGATTGATGATCTCGGTAAACGCGGATTGCTCGGTGGGAAATTGTCTCGACAGCAGGCGCAGATACTTGAAGTCTTGCGGATTGCGATCGAATGCGACCATGAAACACCTTCCGATGGGATTGGTAAAACTGATAAAACAGCGTCAAGCGTTTACCAGTATGCGCCGGCTTTGTTTCGATTTTGCGCCGGCGGCTGAATTGTCGGCTGAACGGTTTGGTAAATCGATTTAGTTGAGGTAGATATGGCGGTTGAGTGGAGGCGAAGCGAGTGATTTTGCCCACGTTGGCCCATGGCGGGGATGAGGATGTTCATGATAAAGATATTCAATACAAACGGTTCGCATTGGTAAATAGTGGACATTTGTACCGTATTCACGCTTGCTGTGCGATAATTTGCGCAGCAATGAGTAAGGAGCCTCATATGAGTGATTTTGTCCTGACCTGTGAATCCGCCGCCGACCGAACCCGTGAGTTCTTTGCGTCGCGCAATATCCCCGTCGTGTGTTTTCATTACGAGATCGACGATGTTGTCTATACGGACGATCTGTATCAGTCGATTACGCCGGACGAGTTTTTTGCCCAGATTGCCGCGGGTGCCATGCCCAAGACGTCTCAGGTGAGCGTGGGTGAGTATGAGGAGTTTTGGGAGCCGATTGTTGCCGAGGGTAAAGACGTGCTGCACCTGACGTTGTCGTCGGGTATTTCGGGCACGTATGGATCGGCCTGCGTTGCGGCGCAGATGCTCGCGGATCGCTATCCCCAAGGCGGCAAGGTACGCGTCATCGATTCGCTGGCGGCGTCTTCGGGCTTTGGCCTGTTGCTGGAATATGCCGCCGACGTTCGCGATAGCGGCGCTTCGCTCGACGAGACTGCCGCTTGGATCGAGGAGCATAAACTCAACCTGCACCACTGGTTCTTTTCGACCGATCTGTCGAGCTACCTGCGCGGCGGTCGCATTTCGGCTGCGAGCGCGATCATCGGCACGGCGCTTAAGATTTGCCCGCTTATGACGGTCGATTGCGAAGGTGGGCTGTCGCCACGTGAGAAGATTCGCACTAAGAAGCGCGCGATTTCCGAGATGGCTAAGACCATGATGGCACACGTGCAGGACGGTGCGGATTATTCGGGTAAGTGCATCATGTCGCACTCGGCGTGCCGCGAGGATGCCGAGGCGGTTGCGGCGCTGATTGAGGAACAGGTTCCGCAGCTTAAAGGCAAGATTGAGATCAATAACATCGGTACTCTGATTGGCTCGCATACCGGACCCGGTACGGTGGCGCTCTTCTTTATGGGCGACAAGCGCGTGGATTAATTTGCCCCATCACGTCGCTGCATGATTGCTCAAACGAAAACGGCCCGCCTCACGTTTGTGGGGCGGGCCAAGATGTTTTGCTAGCGTTTCTTTCCGCGGAAGAAGAAGCCGTGCAGTGACGGCTTGAGGCCGCGGTTGGCGCGATGCTCCTCGACGCGCTCGTGGATCGAAGCGACGCGCTCGATGACTTCGTCGGGAATCGGCACATCGGGATTCATGTTCTCGACCTGGCTGACCTCGGCGGCGGCGACCTGGTCGATAATGGGTACATCGTCGCGCGAGATGACAGGTGTGGCGTCTTCCTTCATCTTGCGATAACGCTGCATCATGTCGGTCTGTAGCTGCTGTGCCGAAGGCGGCGTCCAGATGATGGCGTTGGCTCCGGCGGCGATGGTTTCACGGATGCTCTCGGGCGTCTTGCCGCCCGGCGCGATGAGCGGCAGGTTGGGATAGTGCTCGCGCAGTTCACGCAGGACCTGCGGCGTGTTCTTGCCGGCGGCGATGTTGAGGATCTTGGCGCCGGCGCGCACTTTGGCGTGAGCATCGTCGTCGCAACGAACGACCGTGGCGATGACGGGGATGTCGGCGATGTTGGTGATGTGCTCGACCATCTCGGCGGTGGCGGGGGAGTTGACCACGCAGCCCGCCGCGCCCTGCATCTCGGAGACGGCCGCCATCTGCACGGAGCGCTTGCCGGTGGTGGTGCCGCCGCCAACGCCCACAAAGACCGGGCACTCGGCGACCGTCAGCAGCGCCTGCGTAATGGCGGGTTGCGGCGTAAAGGGGTAGACCGCAAACACGGCGTCGGCATTGGAGTTGCGGATGACCGCCACGTCGGTGGTGTAGATGAGCGATTTGATGCGGCGGCCAAAGAGCGTAAAGCCGCTGGCCTCCTCAATCTCATCGGGCATGCGAAGGGCCGCCTTGCGCAGGCGCCCGTCGATGGGCAGCGGCTCCATGGGCAAAAGACCGTTGGGAGTTACGGCCACCTGGGGCTCGGTAAATTCGTCCGCAAGCTCGACCTCGGAGAAATCGACCGAGGCGACGATGTCCTCGTGAACCTCGGCGGGCACATCGATGGGAGCTTGGTCGTTTGCCGCGGCGGGCGTGTCGAAGGAGCTGGTGCCGACGAAGGCGTCGACGCGCTCATTTAGATCGTTGAGGGTATCCATGTGGGCTCGATTCTATGTGATGACGGCCGGCAGGGTGCCGGCAGCGTTGTGCTTGCTAAATCGTTTGACGAGTTGATTTTTCCCCGCCGCGCCATCCGTTAGACCGAAGGGCCGGCGAACGTGAAGGAGCTGTGGTGGCGGTGATCGAGGTGCTATCTTGAAAGTCCCGTTTAAAAGAGAGGTGACGCGGTATGGAATTGACAGCAATGTTTGGCTCGATTGGCCTGTGTGTGGGCGCAATTGTTGCCGCCGCGGTCATCTACTTTGTGGTCACGGCCATTAAGGGCAAAAGGGCCGAACGCAAGGAGCGCGCGACGCTTAAACAGCATCGCGACCAGCAGAGCAAACGCGCACAGAGATAGCTTGTTGAGTTTTGGATCCGTGCGCTAGCTGCGTTTTCGGATCAGGGCAATGTAGAAGCCCTCAAATTCGCGGCTGGGCGGAATGGTGAGCGTGCCGGGCAGGCCGTTGGCGATGGCCGATACCTGACCCGCGGCAATGGCCTCGGTCAGGGCGTTGGACTCGATGCGCGGCTCCTCACCAGCTTCCTGGGCACGGCGTGCCTCACTTTCGCTTGGCGTGCCGTCGAGGGGGATGAGCTCGCAGTCCATATGCTTGTCGAGGGCCTCTTGCAGGGCGTCCTCGTTTTCCTGCGGCAAGATCGAACAAGTCGAATAGACGAGCGTGCCGCCCGGTTTGAGGGCTCCCATGGCGCGGTCCAGAAGTGCTCGCTGCGAGCGGGCGCACTTGCTCAGCAACTGCTCGGTGAGGCCGCGCAGGCTCTTCTCGTTGCCGCTGACGACGGTGCCCGTGCCGGTGCAGGGAGCGTCGAGCAGGATACGGTCAAAGCGGAAGAACTCGTCGAGCTCGCGTGCGTCGATGCGCATGACGGGCACGTTTTTTGCGCCTTGGCGGTGGAGGTTGGCTTCGAGCTTCTCGGCGCGGGGAATGCTCATCTCGCAGGCGGTAAGGTGCGCCTGCCCCTGCGTGAGGGCGGCGATCTGCGTCGTCTTGCCGCCGGGGGCCGCGCACATGTCCAGGATGTCCTCGCCGGCCTGGGCGCCCAAGACCAACGGCGGCATCATGGACGACAGACTTTGCAAGTAGATCTTGCCGTCGCGGTAGATGTCGAGGTCCCACAGGTCGGAAACCTGGGCCTCGGGCAGGATGAAAGCGTCCGGGTACCAGGCGACGGTTTGGTGGGCGATGCCGGCTGCATCGAGTGCCGCAACGATGTCCTCGGCGGTTGCCTTGAGCGTGTTGGCACGCAGCGTGACCGGGCGTGTGACCGCGGCGCCGAAGCCCTCGATCATAAGCTCGGCATCGGTGGGCGCATAGGCGCCGGCGACCGTGTCGACCATAAAGCGCGGAAGGTCGGCGGCGGAGGGTTGGGCGGCAAGCTGGTCAGAAAGCTCGGTAGCAGCAAATTGCCTAAGCTTGAGCTCGGGCTTAACCTGCTTTTTCTGCTTACGACGACGCGGCTTGGACATCCGTCTTTCCTTTCTATTCCACCTAGGCCCTGCCGGTTGCCTAGTACTGGCTCTCGTGCTTGCTGAAGAAGTCGAAGCGCGGGGGCAGCGGCTTCACGCGGTGCTCGCCGGGCTTCTCGCCCAGGATCTCCACGAACTCGTCCGTGGAGGCAAAGATGCTGTCCCAGCTAAAGAAGGCGACCGGGTCAACGTCGAAGTACTCGCAGATGAGCTCGCAGCCGGCCGGGACGATACCGTGCATCAGGACGGTCGCCACGCGCAGCTCGGTAAAGGCGTCGACGAGGGCCTGCGTCATTGCGGCGTTTGCCTCGTTACCCTCGAGCTTGTTGGCGGCCTTGGAGGCATCGCTCCAGCGCTTGTTGGCGGCGCGCAGGTAGTCGTCGCACACGGCAAGCGCGCGGTGCGTCTCGAACTTGTACATGGCCTGCTCAAAGGCGAGGGCTGCCTGTTGGGCGGCTTCGACCACGGTGTCAGAAGCCGCACCGGCGGGGATGCAGCCGTTGCGGTAGGGGCTCTCGTCGCCCTCCTTGACGGCGACGCCGTAGAAGCAGCTGCGGGCCAGACGGTTGAACACGCCGGTCAAAAGGGCGCTCTCCTTAAGGGCCGGATCGATGACGCGCTTGTCGTCGCAGGCGCGCACCTCGTTGCCGTCCTTGTCCTTGCCGGTCACGCGGGTGTCGTATGCCTTGGGGCTAAAGCTCACTGGCTTTTCGGACAGGCCGAGCGACAGCCAGTGAGCGCGCATCTGCTCGCAGGTGTAGTGGTTGAGCAGGTCGTCTGCCGGCGGGGGAGGCGTCTGCGAGGACGAGCTGGCCTTTTTGCCCATGTAGAGCAGGTGGTAGCAGGCGCTGACGGTGCTCTGCGTAAGGTCCCAACCCAGGGCCTCCCACATGGCGGTTTGCGCGATGCAGTAGAAATAGATGTTGTCCTGACCGATAAACTGGTAGATCTGCGCGTCGTCAGAGCACCACCAGTCGCGCCAGTCGAGCGAGCTGTGCTGGTAGGTGGGCGCGGGGACCTGCGTGGAATCGGCGGCGGGCTCGCCCATGAGGGCGGCATCCTGGGCGGCGACGCCCTCGGTCACGCCGGCGGCCTTGGCATCGCGTGCGAGCACGGTGCGAGTGTAGCTGATGGGCGCCCACAGGCTCTCGGGCCAGCACCAGCAGGTGACGTCGGTCACGCCGTCGACCTCGGGCACCGGAACGCCCCAGTCGATGTTGCCGGTGATGCGGAAGGGCACGAGCGCCTTGCCGCTGCGGAAGCGCACGCCGCCGTTGGCGAGCACCGCGTGGGCATCGTCGCGCTCCTTCCAGCTGGGGAAGGTGACGGTAAAGCTGCTCTTGTTGCCCTCGGGCTCCAGCACGGTGTGCTCGGGGAGCTGGTCCTCGACGGCGTCGAAGGCCTCACGGAACTTGTTCTGAATGTAGAGCTGAGCCGGCAGCAGCCACTCCTCCATGGTCTTGGAAACCACGGAGCGAACCTGCGGGTTCTGGGCGAGCTTGGCGGTGTAGGTCTTCATAAAGTCGAGGTAGGCCGGCAGGTCGAAGTAGAGGTTGTCGACCGGGCGCAGCTCGGGCACCTCGCCGGTGAGCTGGCTCTTGGGTGCGATAAGCTCCTCGGGCTCAAACTGGTGACCCAAGTCGCACTCGTCGGCGTACGCCTTCTCGGACTTGCAGCCCTGGATGGGGCAGCGGCCGATGACCTGGCGGCCGTTGAGGAATGTGCCGGCCTTGGCGTCGTAGAACTGCAGCGTGGAGCGCTTGGAGATGGTGCCCTGCTCGTGCAGGCGCTCGATAATCTCGGCGGTAACCTCGTTGTGGATCTGGGCCGCCGGCTCAAGGCCCGAGCCGCCGTAGATGTCACAGCTGATGTTGTAGTTGTTGAGGGTCGCGGCCTGGCGGGAGTGATTGGACTCGACATACTCGCCGATGGACTTATCGTAGCCTTCATTCTCCTTGAGCTTGCGGTAGCTCTCCATGATGGGCGAGCCGTAGCAGTCGGTGCCCGAGGTGAAGATGACGTTCTCGCGGCCCAGGCGGTCGCGAAGGAAGCGGGCAAAGAAGTCGGCCGGGACAAAGACGCCGCCGACGTGGCCAAAGTGCAGGCCTTTGTTGCCGTAAGGCTCGCCGGCGGTAACGATGGCGCGGCGCGGCCAGCTGGGACGGTCGTTCATGGAGTATTTGGATGCCATGGGACTCCTTCGCATATGGTGGGAGCGCGGCCGGGCGCAAGGCCTGGCGACGCGGTGGTCAATTCGTGCATATCATTCGACATTATCGCACATGCGGGCGGGTGCGTGGCAGGGGCGCTATCCTAAGATGCTATGAATGAGATTTCCAACATACATGCGTTTGAGGACGAGGATTTTCTGCACGCCTGCTTCGTGTGGGGGATGGCCGTGCTTGGCGTATTTGCCGTGTGCCTGGTGCCGGTGTTTATGCTGCTGGGCGGGCCTGCGGACTTGGATGCGGCTGAAGCGGGCAGCTGGATGGCTGTCGTGGGCTGGATAGTCGGCTTGGCCGCGGTTTCGGCGGCGTCATTTGCCGTGCACGAGCTGGTTCACGGTGTGTTTTTTAAGCTGCTGGCGCCTGCGGGCGCGCATGTGACCTTTGGCGCGAATCGTGAGACGGCGATGATCTATGCCTGCGCCGAGGGCGTTGTGTATTCGCGCCGGCGGTACATGGCGGTTTGCCTGGCGCCGACGGTTGTTGTGACGACAGCATTTGCCCTGGGGTTTGCGTTCTCGGACTATCCGCTGCTGTGCTACCTGGCGGCTGGTCTTCACCTTTCGGGATGCACGGGCGACTGGTATTACGTGCGGACGATCCTGCGCGACCGCCGCATTGCCGCCTGCGAGGACGCGTCCTTTGGCGTGCGCTTTTTCGGGTGAGGAGATGTCGATGAGGCCGTTGTTGTTGCACGCTTGCTGTGCGCCGTGCTCACTTGAGCCGGTTCGCTTGCTGCGCGAAGAGGGGTTTGAACCCACGATTTGCTGGACCAACCCCAATATTCAGCCGCACGATGAATGGCAGCGGCGCCTGGACGAGCTACGCCGGTGGTGTGCCGATGGCGACATCGAGCTCATCGAGGCGGGGGAGGACCGCGAGCGCTGGGAGGCCGGCGTGGCCCAGCTGGGCGCCGATCGACCCCGTCGCTGTCGCGCGTGCTATGCCCTGCGCTTGGCCGAGGCGTGCCGCGTGGCCCAGGAGCGCGGGTTTGAGTTTGTGGGCACGACGCTCGCCGTCTCGCCGTATCAGCTGTTCGATACCTGCAATGATGTTTTGGAGCGTCTGGCTGCCGCCCGCGGTCTCACCCCGGTGATTCGCGATTTTCGCCCGTATTATCCCGAGGCTACGCGCCGTTCGCGTGAGCTGGGCATGTATCGGCAGAATTACTGCGGCTGCCGTTTCTCGGCGGTCGAGGCGGCCATGGATCGCGCCCGCATCCGCGACGAGCGCAAAGCCGCCAAAAAGTAGTTCATTTGGGCTGGGACTTTGAGCTGTCTGCGCGGTACGGTCGTTTTTGGGAAAGTCGATTTAATTAAGCGTGTGATCGTGGCTCGCTTGATACCAAACGACGACTCCTATGATTCTAATCCTCCGTTTGTTAAACATCAGATCCGGACTTGCTGTTGCATATGAATGGGACGACAGCACAATCATGTCGTTTCCTTCTGCAAATCGCCTAATTACCGGTGTTTTACCGTCTGTGAGCGCCAATACAGCACAGCCGTTCCAAGGCTTTGCGGTGGTATCGACAAGTAGTAAGCTGCCGGGAGGGTAAATGCGGGACATTTCGTCGCCTTTGATTTTAACGAAAACGCTATGTGGGTGACGTTTGGCTACGTCTATAGGCGCGCAAGCATTTTGTTGGCCGTGCGTGATGCGGCGCTTTTGCGATTCGATATCGATGACGGGAAATGTGCCCTCCATTTCGTGGATAGCAGGGTCTTCGTCGGTGACGATTCTTTTATTTGCGAGCTTTACAGCCAAACCGTTTTCCTCGCCAACAAGTTCATCGCGGGTGTAACCGAAGAGCGCTTGTAACTTTTCAATATAGCGCTCACGGGGGGCATACCGACTTTTTTCCCAACGACAAACGGTCTCTTTAGATACCCCCAACATCTCTGCAAGTTGCGCCTGACCAAGATGCTCCATGGTGCGGAGTTTACGAATATTTGCCCCGAAGCCCATGGCTATAGATCCTCTCGCCACAGAGGGAGGCATAGACAGTTTGTGCCACCATAGCCTTTGGTGAGCTCGTCAATGGATAGCGGGAATAATTCCATTCCTGCTTTCTCAAGCGCTTCGTTGGTCCAAACGTTTTCTTCATATACGCATAGTTTTCCTGGCGAGAGCGCAAGGATAGACGTTGCGTTGTTCCGGCGTTCTCTTTCGTAGGCGGTTTGATTCCCGCCTCCGCAGTCAATCACTTTTATTGGTTCGCAACAGGCTGCAGAGAGTATTTCCGGAATCGTGCGATCGATAGGAGTGATCGTAAGGCCCCTTCCGGATCGTTTTAGTTGAATGCTGTATGCATCAACGGCATTGCATATCTCACGATCGATGAGGAACGCGTCGTGATCAATTCTACTTATGAACGTATCGAGGTGGATACGCAGCCCGTCAGAGGGGACTCGAATCGCAATTAGCTCGGTGGTCTGGAATTTATTTGAGGTCAGGAGCTCTTTGGCAAGTGACTCGACGGCGGCGGGTTCAGTTCGGTCAGAGATTCCAACTAATATTGTCTTAGCACTGATAACAATAATGTCTCCGCCTTCTATATGGTAGCTACTCCTGTTCAAATCACATATTGGAGTTTCTCCCATGATCTTGTGGTGGGTGAATATCTGCCGGTATAAGGCGACCTCACGATCACGCTCAGGCCAATACATATGATTTAGGATGATGCCGTCTCCGACTACCACAGCAGGATCACGAGTGAAAAAAAGCGTGTTGAGGGGATTGACCAAGAGCGAGGCGGGATCAAATTGCTCGTGCACGAGCGCCCGTAGTGTTTCCGACTGGTTTGAACATAGCTCAGTGTCTCCAAAGCGAATGCCGTTAAGTACTATATTCACCAATTCCTGGGTGTTCTTAGCGTTCTCAAACAGCTGGGTTATTGCCTCGAGGAACTCTCTGCCTGTTGCCCCGCTGCAACGGAGGTAGTCATCAATAAAATATTTAAGTGATTGGGGCTCAGTTTCAAGTGAGTCTTCGAGAAGGTCCCTAATTTCAATGGTTTCTACGCCATGCTTCTCAAGCAATTGAACCATGGAATCGTGCTCATACATTGCTTTGTCGAGGTCAAAACGACCGCTCCATTTTCGCAGGGAGAAAACTTGGCTGAAGTCGGCATCAGGGTAGTTTTGTGTTTCAGCTCCTGGTCGATGGACAAGTACGGCTTTTAAATGACCGATTTCATTTGTTATGTGTATGCCTTGCATGTCTGTCTCCTGTCCTGCTGGTTTTTATATAAGGCTAAGGCAGGTTCCTTGTTGTGTTGCGGAAAAGTTAAAAGACGTATGTAATTGACAAATAACATCAATTTTAAATATCAGATTGATTAATAACGTCACTTTAGCTGCCGTTCATAGGTGAAAAGCGACACGATAGCGATGGTTGGCCGACCACCGCTGAGCAACCTCATACATTTATGGTGCCAGCTGGATAGATGGGAAAAGGAATGAAGGAGGAGATATGGCAGCGGAAAGTTCGAAAGGCATCAAGCAGTTCAAGGTCCCGCACGTATATGCGATCATCTTTGCACTTATGGTCATCTTCGCTGTTCTCACGTGGATTGTTCCCTCTGGGTCCTATCAGCGTCAGGAGGTGAACGGTCGTGAAGTCACTGTCGCAGGTACGTATGAGCAGAGTGAAAAGACATATATTGACGAGGAAACCGGGGATGAAGTAGATCTCAGACAAGGTGTCTTCGATGTTCTTCAGGCTCCAACGCGCGGTATACAAGAGGCAATTGAGGTCGTTGCATTCATCTTGATTGTGGGCGGTTCGTTTCAGGTTATTACTAAAACGGGCGCTATCACGAGCGGAATGGGTCGTGTCGTTCGCCGCTTTAAGAACAAAGACATTCTAATTATTCCTATTGCGATGGTTCTCTTTGCATTGGGCGGAACGAGCTTTGGCATGGCGGAAGAAACTCTCCCGTTCTTTGCGATCTTCATGCCAATTATGATGGCTATGGGCTTCGACTCGATGACGGCGTTCATGGTCGTGTTCGTTGGAGCGCGCACGGGTTACATCGCCTCAACGATTAATCCGTTTAATGTTCTCATTGCGCAAGGTATTCTTGGTATTCAGGGCAACCCCCAGCTGTGGCTGCGTATGATTGCCTGGGTTGTTTTGACCTCCGTTGCAATTACTTGGGTTGTCCTCTATGCACGAAGGGTAAAGAAGAATCCTGAGTCATCGATCACATTTGAGGATGATATCGCCAAGAAAGTCGAGTTCGCTGCCGATGAATCTGCCCTTGATGCGGAATTTACGGGTCGTCAAAAAGGCGTGCTTGCGGTATTTATCGCTGGAATGTGCCTTATCATCTGGGGACTTGTGACCCAGGGCTGGTATATGAACGAGATTTCTGCGGTCTTTTTGGCCATGGGCTTGTTGGCTGGTGTTATTGCGGGCTTTAGTCAGGACGTCATCGCTCAGGAATTTGTTGCGGGTATCGCTAACTTTGCTTTCTCGGCAATTGTCGTTGGACTTGCGCGTGGCATCCTTGTCATTGCCTCTGACGGCATGATCATCGATACCATCCTCAATGCGCTCGCCACTGGTCTGGGCGGCATCCCGGCGGTTCTCTTTACTACGCTTCTTTATGCGGTTGAGAACCTCCTGGCGATCCTGGTTCCCAGCTCATCTGGCCTTGCAGCACTGACCGCTCCCATTTTTGGACCTTTGGCCGAACTCATGGGCCTTAATCCCGAGGCTGCCGTGTGGGCTCTCTCCATGGGTAGCGCGACGATGTCTTTGATCTGTCCTACTAGCGCCATTCTTGTAGCGGGTTTGGGCGTGTGCAAGATCAAGCTTGGCCAGTGGTGGAAGACCGTTTGGAAATTCTTCTTGGTCGTGTCGCTCATCAATATCGTATTCGTAGCAATCTCGGGACTTATTGCCCTGTAGGTTTCATGGCTGAAATGGAGTAACAGGAATGCCTAAAGGACTGAATGTACACAGCGAGATTGGTAAGCTCAAGAAAGTTGTGCTTCACCGCCCCGGTCGTGACCTTGTGAACGTAAAGGCAGAAGAGTTCGAGGATGTCTGGATTCACGACTGTTTCTATCTTGATGTGGCTCAAAAGGAGCATGATGCCTTTGCGGATCTTCTGAGGAGCGAAGGTGTTGAAGTTCTCTATATGGAGAAACTCGTTGCTGAAGCGCTGGATGCATGCCCCTCGGCTCGCGCTGAGTTTACCGATACATTTATGGCTGAGAGCGGAATTGTCAATCCTATGCTTGAGCAGGCTGTTCGTGAAAAGCTCGACGCTATTTCAGATTCGTATCAGTTTGTACTTGAGGCTATGGGGGGGTATCGTTATCGTGACCTTGAGCTGCCTCGCGTCTCGACTACGCTTAGCATGATGGATAATGAGGATGCGAAGCCCGATGATTTGGTGTTGAAGCCTCTTCCGAGTTCATATTTCTCTCGCGATCCTCTTGCTTCTGTGGGCAAAGGCGTTCTGCTTCACCATATGTATTGGAAACAGCGAGATCGTGAAGTGCCCTTCTATGAAGCGATTTTCAAATACCATCCCGATTATGCAGGGACTCCGATTTGGTACGACCATAAGAATCCCTGGCATATCGAGGGCGGTGATGTGCTTAACATTAACGCTCATACCTTGGCTATTGGAATTAGCCAGCGAACTGAGGCGGCTGCGATTGAGGAGCTTGCAAAGAATTTGTTCTGGGGATCTGGGAATTCTGAGATCGATACCGTTTACGCTATTAAAATCCCCAACGGCTATGCTTACATGCATCTTGACACCGTTTGCACCATGGTGGATTTCGATAAGTTTACAGTTTATCCCGGTATTTTTGAGACCCTTCGTGTTTATCGTCTGACTCGTGGTGACTCTGAGGGAATGGTCGCTGTTCAAGAGATTGATGACACGCTTGAGCATATTCTTGAAATGGCTACTGGCGTGGAGAAGGTGCAGCTTATTGAGTGCGGTGCCGGCGATATGGTTGAGGCGTCTCGCGAGCAGTGGAACGACGGGTCGAACACTCTTGCCGTTGCTCCTGGTAAAGTCTGTGTTTACGAGCGCAATGTTGTCACAAATGATGAGCTCTACAAGAACGGTTTGGAACTTTTGGTCGTTCCCTCCGAGGAACTGTCCCGCGGTCGTGGCGGCCCGCGCTGCATGAGCATGCCCTTCTGGCGCGAAGATATTTAGTTGCAAATCCACTGTGATAGGAGATGGCGAATATGGGTGTTAATATCGCTGGTCGCAGTTTTCTGAAGCTGCTTGATTACACGACGGAAGAGATTGAGTATCTGCTTGAGCTTTCTGCTAACTTCAAAAGCATGAAGCGTGCCGGTGTTCCGCATAAATACCTTGAAGGCAAGAATATTGTTTTGCTATTTGAGAAGACTTCCACGCGTACTCGCTGCGCCTTCGAAGTTGGTGCACTTGACCTTGGCATGGGTGTAACTTATTTGGATCCGGGCTCGTCCCAGATGGGCAAAAAGGAGTCGATTGAGGACACGGCTCGCGTCCTTGGCCGCATGTATGACGGAATTGAATACCGCGGCTTTGAACAGGCGAAGGTTGAGGAGCTTGCTGCAAAAGCTGGGGTTCCCGTTTGGAATGGGCTGACTACTGAATTCCACCCGACTCAAGTGCTTGCCGATATTCTGACCATGCGTGAAGAGTTTGGAGAGATTAAGGGCAGGAAACTTACATTTTTTGGTAAGGCGGCCGGAAACGTCGCCGATTCGCTCATGGTCATTTGCGCTAAGCTCGGCATTAACTACTGTTCTTGCGGCCCAATCGGGGGAAATTCGGAGGGGGCTACATCCTATGATCCTGAACTCCTTGCAGAATGTAGTCGTATTGCGGCCGAGCATGGATCGACGATTACCATTACAGAGGATATTGAGGAAGGCGCTCGTGATGCCGATGTAATTTACACGGATGTTTGGGTTGGCATGGGTCAGCCCGCAGAGCTGTGGGAAAGCCGCATTAAGCTCATGTCGCCGTATCGTGTGACCGCTGAGGTGATGTCTATGGCAAAGCCCGAGGCAATTTTCCTCCACTGCCTTCCGAGCTTTCACGATACTAATACTACTGTTGGTGCCGAAATTGCTGAGAAGTTTGGAGTCACCGAAATGGAAGTCACGGACGAGGTTTTTGAGTCCGATAAGTCTCGTGTTTTCCAAGAAGCGGAGAATCGCATGCATACGATTAAGGCGGTGATGTACGCAACGCTTAAGTAGCGGGGCGTTGAGAAAACAGTCGCAAATCTGTTTGCCATACTATATTTCTCTCAACAAGCTGATAGGATACAGGGGAGAATGATGCGCGCGTCAGTCGATTTTTTCGACTGACGCGCTTTGTGAAAGAGGCAAAGATGCGTACCGATGATTTTGACTACAACCTTCCTGAGGAACTGATTGCCCAGGCTCCTGCCGAGCCGCGCGACTCCTGCCGCCTGCTGGTGGTGGATCGCAAAGGCTCCCAGGCGGGGAAGCCGCTGGAGCACGGCGGTACCGTTGAGCACCGCATCTTCCGCGACATCATCGACTATATCGAGCCGGGCGATGTGCTCGTCATCAACAAGACGCGTGTGATGCCGGCCCGCCTGATCGGTCGCAAAGCCGGCTCGGGTGGCGTGGTCGAGACGCTGCTGCTCAAGCGCCGTGAGGATGTTGACCCGCTGGGCCACGTTTGGGAGTGCCTGGTCAAGCCGGGTAAGCGCCTGAAGCCCGGTGCTCAGATTGAGTATCGCGCCGGTGGCGCCCATGCGCCCGAGGGGGCTCCCGTGGTGCTGACGGCCGAGGTCATCGACTTTGTCACCGATAGCCGCGGAGGCCGTCTGGTGCGCTTTGAGCCGGCCGGCTGCAATGCCGCCGGCGAGCCGCGCACGCTCGACGAGGCCATTCATGCTGCCGGTCACGTGCCGCTGCCGCCCTACATTACCGATTACGAGGGCGATCCCGAGAAGTACCAGACCGTCTACGCCATGAAGGAGGAGCACTCGGCTGCCGCTCCCACGGCGGGTCTGCACTTTACGCCCGAGCTTATGGCTGCCATCGAGGCCAAGGGTGCCAAGTTTGCCGCCGTCGAACTCGAGGTGGGCATCGATACCTTCCGTCTGGTGGAGGAGGACGACCCCACGCAGCACGTGATGCACACCGAGCGCTACCACGTGTCGCAGGAGGTTGTCGACGCCGTGCATAAGGCTAAGGCCGAGGGACACCGCGTGATTGCTGTCGGTACCACCGCAGTGCGCTCGCTCGAGAGCGCCTTTGACGCTGAGGCACCGGTGTCCGATCCGGCCGTGACGGCGCGCTATTTTGAGGGCCGCGAGGACGGGGCCGATACACTTGGCCGCGGTGACATCGTGGTGCGCGAGAACGCCACGACGCAGCTCTACCTCATGCCCGGATCGACCTATCACGTGGTCGACGCGCTGATCACAAACTTCCACGTGCCGCGCTCCACGCTCATGATGCTCGTGAGCGCGCTTGCCACCCGCGACCAGATCATGGATGCCTACGCCGCTGCTATCGAAGAGCGCTACCGCTTCTTCAGCTTTGGCGACGCGATGCTCATTCAGTAGGTTACGGCGTTTTCCAAACGCCGTAACCGGCCGACGCTGCAAACCCGCCAGAGCGGCAATCTGACGTTCAATCGTCGGGCATGACCAGAAGGTCAATGCCCTCCTCTTTCACGTCACCTTGCTCGCTCTGGCGGG
>CAJMNK010000041.1 GCA_905214905.1 uncultured bacterium
GCCAAGCGCTTGACCAGGGGCACCGCGAGGAAGGTCGTGATAAAGGCCGCCGCTGCCACGCATAGGTACGGTATGTAGCTCGGGGATGAAGCCATGAATCTAAAAACCGCCAAGCGTCGAAGGAAAAGGTCAGAAGAACGCCATGCGCAAAGGGCATAGCCGAACCATAATACTCGACCAAGGGGGGTGCATGTAATTGCACGCAGCGATAATCACGCGCTTACCAGATATTGGGATGTTGTCGATGGCTTGTCGGGATGCCGACGGGGATCCATATGGACCGTGATGGTGATTTTCGGCAAAAGAAAACCACCCCCCACGTTACGAAAATGAACCCACCTAAAACAGGTGGGTGCCCTCATCGACTGTTCCAGCGTCCTTAACAACGAAGGATACCTGTACTAGGTACGACTGTGTGGGCTCCCTAAATAAACGCGACGGTTCACCCAGTTGCTCCGCGGGAGGCGGAATACCTACATCATAAAGCGGCACTTTATCGATTCCAGTCTTGACATTACAAAAATCGTGTCGGACGATTACGGCGCCTTGGGGCTCGAGCCGTCTACGCGGCCTGGCCCTTTACGTTTGAGCTGCTGAATCGTTGTTTTGGAGCATGTTTTTATGCCGACGTCGTTGACCGAACTTTTTTCGCCCGCCTGCCATTTGTGTCCCCGCCGTTGCGGTGCGGCGCGCGATGAGGGCGTGCGCGGCGTATGCGGTGCTAACGACACGCTCAGGGTGGCCCGCGCGGCGCTTCATATGTGGGAGGAGCCGCCTATCTCGGGCGAGGCCGGTTCGGGCACGATCTTCTTTAGCGGCTGCTCGCTTAAATGTATCTACTGCCAGAACCACGAGATCTCGACCGGCAATTTTGGCCTTGAGATTTCGCCTGAGCGTCTGGTCGAGATTATGCTGGAACTGCAGGACCAGGGAGCCAACAACATCAACCTGGTGACTGCGACGCATTATGCTCACCTGCTGCCGGCCGCGATTGCCGCAGCGAGGGAGCGCGGGCTGGACATCCCGATCGTTTACAACACGAGCGGCTATGAGCGGGCGAGTGCCGTAGCTGCCCTGGGTGACCTGGTCGATGTGTGGCTCACCGACTTTAAATATGCCGATGCCGGGCTTGCGCAGTCGCTTTCTCATATTAAGGATTACCCGCGCGTGGCCGTGTCGGGCCTGGCACAGATGGCGTGCGAGATCGAGCGCCGCGGGGGAGAGCTGGTGGACGAGGACGGGCTCATGAAGCGCGGTATCATCGTGCGCCACCTGGTGCTGCCGGGGCATGCGGACGATTCGTGCCGCGTGCTGGACCTGGTGTGGCAGACGGTGGGCGACGTGCCGATTTCGGTTATGAACCAGTACACGCCCAATGCACTCATGCGCGAGCAGGGCGGCGAGTTGGCCCGTGCCGTAACGCGCGAGGAGTACGAGCAGGTGCTCGACCATGCCGACGACCTGGGCTTTACGACGATGTTTTGGCAAGAGGGCGGCGCGGTAGACGAGAGCTTTACCCCGGCGTTTGACACCACCGGTGTTCTTACCAGCGCAAAGTAGCTCTGCTGAGTAGTCTTTTTGGGACGGGGCTTTTTTAGCCCCAGCAGAGAGCGCACACGTTTTGGCCGATTAACGGCAGGGGCAGCTAAAAAGCCCCGTCCCAAAAAGACTACTCTCGGCAGGGGTCGAGCCGGCATCTGAAAGTAGCTAAAATAGCCCCGCCCCAAAAAGACTGGTTATTGGGCGTTGACAGTTGGCGAGCCGTAGGTAAAATATCGACTTGTCCTGGGGACGTAGCTCAGTTGGGAGAGCGCTGCCGTCGCATGGCAGAGGCCGAGGGTTCGACTCCCTTCGTCTCCACCCTTGGATTTGATAAGCCGCTGACATTGTGTCGGCGGCTTTTTTTAAAAGAAAGGGCTGTACCATGGCCGAGCTTGAGTCCCAACCATTGTCCGACGAGGAGCGCGCTGAGTTGGAAGAGCTCCGCGCTGAGAAGGCACGCCGCGAGGCTCGGGAAGAGGCCCGTCGCGAGCGTGAGGAGCTGGCTGCCCTGCGTGCCGAGCGTGCGAAGGCCGAGGAGGTCGCCGCGAACGCCGCACCCGCACCGGCGCCCGCGCCCAAGCCCGCTGCCGCGAAGCCTGCACCTGCCGCGCCCAAACCTCAGCCTAAAAAGGCCGCTCGTTCCAAGTCCGTCGAGCCCAAGCCGAGCCGTGACGAGATGACCTTTGCCCAGCGCATGGTTACCTCCAAGGAGCCTACGGGCGAGAACGAGATCCCTGGCATGGCGCCGGCTCAAAAAATCATCATTGTCCTTGCCCTCATCGCGTTTGTCATCTTTATGGGCTACACGATCCTGACCAGCATGGGCCTGCTCTAACCGATTTACATCGGGCGTCATGTCCGAACACTCTGCCCTTGTCCAACCCTCAACCTCTGCACAACGCATCCGAAAGGTCGCCCCATGGCTTTGACCGATATCTCTCATCCCACCGACATCGCAATGCTTACCGATCTGTACGAGCTCACTATGGCCCAGGGCCTGTGGGAGAGCGGCAAGGCCAATGAGCAGGGTTGTTTTACCGCGTTTTACCGCGACCATCCCTTTGGTAGCGCCTATGCCGTCATGTGCGGTACCGCCGAGCTGCCCGAGCTGGTCGAGAACCTGCGCTTTACGCCCGAGGACATCGACTACCTCGCCTCGCTCCAGGCCCCGGCCGGCGGCGCGATGTTCAAGCCTGAATTCCTCGACTACCTGCGCGATTTTCGTGCGCATGTAAACATCGACGCCGTCCCCGAGGGCGAGCTCGTCTTTCCGCGTGAGCCCATGGTGCGCGTTACCGGCCCCGCGCTGGAGTGCCAGCTGCTCGAGACGGCGCTGCTCAACATCGTCGGCTTCCAGACGCTTGTCGCCACCAAGACGGCGCGCGTGGTGCTGGCGGCGGACGGCCGTCCCGTGGCCGAGTTTGGCCTGCGCCGCGCCCAGGGTCCCGATGGCGGCCTGGCCGTCGCGCGCGCGAGCTACGTTGCCGGCTGTTCCTCTACGTCCAATGTGCTCGCCGGCCGCCGCTACGGTATTCCCGTCTTTGGCACGCATGCGCACAGCTGGGTGATGAGCTTCGATTCCGAGCTCGAGGCCTTCCGTGCCTTTGCCAAGTCGAGCCCCAAGAACTGTACGCTGCTCATCGACACCTACGATGTGCGCGAGGGCTGCGAGCATGCCATTACGGTTGCCAAGGAGATGGAGGCGGTGGGCGAGCGCCTGTCGGCTATTCGCATCGACTCGGGCGACCTCGCCAAGCTCTCCAAATATGTGCGTGGCCGTTTTGATGCCGAGGGCCTGCCCTATGTAGGGATCTCGGTTTCCAACGATCTGGACGAGTACACGATTCAGTCGCTGCTCGATCAGGGTGCGCCCATCGATAGCTTTGGTGTGGGTACCAAGCTCGCGACCTGCTACGACCAGCCGGCGCTTGGCGGTGTGTATAAGCTTTCCGCCCGCCGTGCGAGCGAGACGGATCCGTGGACGCCGGTGGTTAAGCTCTCCGAGCAGCCCTACAAGCGCACGATCCCGGGTGTGCAGCGCGTGCGCCGTTATTACGACGGCTTTGGCGGCCCGATCTGCGACATGATCTATGACGAGGATCATCTGTCTGGGGAGGGCGCCGCGCGCGGTAATACCCTCGTGGCCGTGAACGATGCTGCGCTGGTGACCGATGTGTCCGAGCTCGAGTATCGCGAGCTGCTGGCGCCGATCGTGCGCGATGGCAGCGCCGTTGCCCCGCGCGAGAGCATTGAGGACGCACGCGAGCGTTGCACCTGGGCACTGGACCATCTGGATCCGGTCTACAAGCGCTTCCTGTACCCGCAGACTTATGTGGTGGGCATGGAGCAGGGCTTGGCACAGGTGCGCGACGAGCTTGTGCGCAAGAACATGGCCGCGGCTTCTGCCTTTCCCTGGGCTCACTAATTCCTTGGGCGGTAGGGGCGAGTCACGCTTCCTTGGCCGCCAGCTCGGCCGTTCGCTGAACAGTTGATTGGTTTGACGTATGACGACTTCTTATAAAACGATGGTGGTAAAGATCGGTTCGTCCACGGTGGTGGGCGCCGACGGCAAGGTCAACCGCGCCTTTATCGGCGGGCTTGCCGACCAGGCCGCAGCGCTGCGCGAGCTTGGCTGGCGCCTGATCGTGGTGAGCTCGGGCGCCATTGCCTGCGGCTATCCCGTGCTGGGCTTCGACCGTAAGCCGGTCGGCGACCTGCCGAGCCTGCAGGCCTGCGCCTCGGCCGGTCAGTGCATCATCTCGTCGGCCTACGACGAGGAGTTCCATGCGCGCGACCTGCTCACCTCGCTCGTGTTGCTCACGCGTCACGACACGGCGCGCCGCACGTCCTACCTGCACGCGCGCGACGCCCTGCTTCGCCTGGTGGAGCTCGGCGTGGTGCCGGTCGTCAACGAGAACGATACCGTCACCGTCGATGAGATCAAGTTTGGCGACAACGACACGCTGGCGGCGCTTGTGAGCTGCCTGGTTTCTGCCGATCTGTGCGTGACGCTCTCGGACATCGATGGCCTCTACACCGCCAATCCGCATGAGGATCCGACGGCCGAGTTTATCCCGGTCGTGCATAAGATCGATGCCAAGATTATCGCCTCGGCGGGCGATTCTTCCACATCGGTGGGTACGGGCGGCATGATCACCAAGATTCGCGCGAGCCGCATTCTCATGACGGCGGGCATTCAAAGCGTGATTTGCTCGGGCGAGGAGCCCGATGCGCTCGTGCGTCTGGCCCGCGGCGAGAGCGTGGGTACGCTGTTCGATCCGCCGGCGGAGCGCCTGGACATTGCGCCGCGCAAGTTGTGGATTGCACTGGGCGACAAGGCGCACGGCTCGGTGACGGTCGATGACGGCGCCGCGAAGGCGCTGGTCAGCCGCGGATCGTCGCTGCTCGCGGTGGGTATTCGCGAGGTCGATGGCCAGTTTGCCGAGGGCGATGTGCTCGACGTGTGCGACCCGAGCGGCATGGTTGTCGCCCGTGGTATCGCCGAGGCCGATTCGGACGTGCTGGAGCTTGCCGCCGGCCGCCGCCAGGACCAGATTGCCAGCAACCGCCTGCTCGCAGACCTGGCCGAGAAGCCCGCGATCCATAGGGACAACTTGATAGTGTTTGCATAAAGAGAGGCAGCGCTGCGGCTCGTTTTGCCAGCAGTGCTGCCTCTCCTTTTCCGGCACTTGGGGACGTTCCTTATGTGCCGGCACTTTGGGACACTCCTTTGCTAGAAGATCTGGCGCAGGTCTCCGCGGTTGAGGGCTTCGTCGAAGAGGTGCTTGAACACCACGCTGCCGTGCAAGCCGTCGTGCTCGAACTCGTTGGTCACCCAGGCATGCGAGTTGCCCACGCGGCTGAGCGTATCGAGCTGCATGCCCGAGTCCACGTACATGTCATCGAAGTACACCGCGGCCTGCAGGGGCACCTCGTTGCACGCCAGGCGCTGCGGGTCATAGATCTTGTCCCAGCTGGTGTCTTCCATAAGCAGATCCATCGCCGGCTTGAAGGGCTTAAGTTCGGGCATCTGCTCAAACATCCACGGGAACATGGCCTCGCCGGTAAACATGAGCGGTCGCGTGAGCGTGTCGAACTCGGCACGATGGGCCTTCTCTTCTGCCGCGGCCCAGCGAATGGGCATGGTGTCGCCGTCGGCGTAGATGAACTCCTGAAGCGTCCAGTACAGCGGATTCGTGCGCGTGTTGGTGCGCTCGAAGGCGCGCATCAAAAAGCTGTCAGATACCGAGGCGCCGCAGGCCAGCGTGCCGTCGCCGTCAACAAAAGCATGATCGATAATCCAATGCATGCGCTCAAAGCTCGGCTTCATGCCAAAGTCGCTGCCCATGAGCTGCAGGCGTTCGACCGTCATCGGCGAGCCGTCGGGTAGCACGGGCTTTTGCTCCTCGAGGGCATCTGCCAGGGCCGCCACGCGCTCGACGTCGGCGGGGTAGCGGTTGTAATACTGCTGCGTCTTGGCAGCCATGCGCGGGAAGGTGTGCGCGTAGACCTCGCTTGCGCTCGCCGGTACGTGGGGGATGCCGCCGCAGGTAAAGCTTGCCGCCACGCCCTCGGGGAAGAGCGACAGGTAGCTCAGCGTCAAAAAGCCGCCGTAGCTCTGCCCGAGCGTGACCCAGGGCCTGCCGCCAAAGCCCACCAGGCGCAGGTACTCAAAATCGCGCACGATGGAGCTGGCGAGGTGGCGCTTGAGGAAGTCCGCCTGCGAGCGGGCAGCATCGGAGCCGGCCGCCTCGGCGCGCTCGCCCAGTGCGGCAATCGTGCGCCCGTCTACACAGCTGCTGCGCCCGGTACCGCGCTGGTCGGGCAGCACGACGCGGAAATGCTTGACGGCCTCTTCGATCCAGCCATCGCTTGTGGGCGACAGCGGACGCGGGCTCTCGCCACCGGGGCCACCCTGCAAAAAGAGAAGGAGCGGCAGGTCGTCGTTGATGCGGTCGGGTGCGCAAACCACGCGGTAGAAGAGCTTGATGCTCTCGGGCGCACCGGCGATGGGTGTCGGTATAGCGCCGCGGCGCATGGTGCTGCCGACGGCCAGGAGCATCGGCTCCAGGCCGCGCCAGTCGAGGGGGACGTCGATGCTGTGGTCCTCGACATACAGGCCGGGGACGTGGTACGAAGTGATGAGGGCCATGTGAGTCTTCCGTTCGTTGCGGTGTTTCGGGTTGACCAATTCTACCGCCGCGGGCGAGGCCATGCGCAAATCGGCTACCATGGTTGCAAACTTCTAGGAGAAAGGGCCGCCCATGTCGGTCGATATAGCCACGTATGTCCACGATCTTGCCGTTGCCGCCAAGGCAGCGTCGGCCTCGCTTGCCACGGCGAGCGATGAACAGCGCCAGGAGGCCGTGCGCGCCATGGCCGCGGCGCTGCGCGACGGCGTCGACTCCATCGTCGCCGCCAACGAGCTCGATATGTCCGCTGCGCGCGATGCGGGTACCTCGGCCGGACTGCTCGATCGTCTGCTGCTGACGCCCGAGCGCGTCGAGGGCATGGCCGCCGGCCTGGAAAAGCTCGCCGAGCTGCCCGATCCCGTGGGCCGCGTGCTCGACCACCGCGTGCTTGCAAGCGGCGTGGACCTGACCCGTGTGAGTGTGCCGCTGGGCCTGGTCGCCATGGTTTACGAGGCGCGTCCCAACGTGACGGCCGACGCCGCGGGCATCTGCATCCGTACCGGCAACGCCTGCATTCTGCGCGGCGGCTCGCTGGCCTATCACTCGTGTGCCATGATTTCTGAGCTGCTGGCCGATGCGCTCGAGGCCAAGGGCTTCCCGCGCGAGGCCGTGTCGATGATCGAGTCCACCGACCGCGAGGCCACTGGCGAGCTCATGAAGCTCCGCGGTGTTGTCGACGTACTCATTCCGCGCGGCGGTGCAGGCCTGATCCAGCGCTGCGTGCGCGAGTCGCTCGTTCCGGTGATCGAGACGGGCACGGGTAACTGCCACATCTACGTGCATGAATCCGCCGACTTCGATAAAGCGCTCAATATTATCGTCAACGCTAAGACGCAGCGCGTGGGCGTGTGCAATGCCGCCGAGTCGCTGCTGGTCGACCGTGCCGTGGCCGATGCGTTTTTGCCTGCGGTCGTGGCCGTGCTGCATGACCACGGCGTGCTCATTCACGGCGACGAGGCCACGTGCGCCGCATGCGCCGACACCGGGCTTGCCGAGGGCGATGACTACGTTGCCGCGACTGAGGAGGACTGGGGTCGCGAGTATCTGGCGCTCGAGATGAGCGTGAAGGTCGTGGCGAACGAGGACGAGGCCATCGCGCACATCAACCGCTACGGCACGATGCACTCCGAGGCCATCGTTGCAGAGGACACGGATGCTTGCGAGCGCTTCCTGGACGAGGTCGATGCCTCGGCCGTGTATGCCAACGCCAGCACGCGCTTTACCGACGGCGGCGAGTTTGGCCTGGGCGCCGAGATTGGCATCTCGACCCAAAAGCTCCACGCCCGCGGCCCCTTTGCCGCCGAGGCCCTCACCACCTACAAATACAAGCTCCGCGGCACCGGCCAGGTCCGCCCCTAAACCTGTTGCAAACGAAAAACCACCACAAAGGCGCCTGTCTCCTTTGTGGTGGTTTTAGGTGGCGTGGGCGGTTAGGCCTGGAAGGTATCGCGATCGGGCGCGAAGGATTGCATGGCCGCGATGGTACGGTCGAAGAGCTCGGGAAGCTCCCAGCCCAGCATCTCGGCGCCCTGCGAAATCACGTCGCGTGAGCAGCCGGCGGCAAAGCGCTTATCCTTGAACTTTTTCTTGAGCGACTTGGTCGTAAAGTCCATGACGCTTTTGCTCGGACGCATGATCACGGCAGCACCGATTAGACCGGTGAGTTCGTCGCAGGCAAACAGGATCTTCTCCATCTGCAGCTCGGGCTTGGGTAGCGAAGAGTTGAAGTCGGACGTATGCGTCTGAATTGCGCGGATGAGCTCGGGCGATGCGCCCTCGTCCTCGAGGATCTCGGCCGCATAGATGGTGTGGTTCATGGGGTCATCCTCATGCTCCTCCCAATCCAGGTCGTGCAGCAGGCCGACGATGCCCCAAAACTCCTCGTTCTCGGGGTCGAACTCGCGCGCAAAGTAGCGCATGGTGCCCTCGACCGTCTCGCCATGGGTGATGTGGAACGGGTCCTTGTTGTGCTCGTTGAGCAGTTCGAACGCGCGGTCGCGGGTGATTCCGGCGGTAAGCGGCTCTGCCATAAGAGACTCCTTGTGCTCGTGGTTATCGCTAAGAATGAATACTACTGGAACAAGAAAACCACCACAAAGGTGCCTGTCCCCTTTGTGGTGGTTTTTGGCGCGGATGGGTTAGTTGAGGGCGGCTTGGGCTAGGCGAGCTTCGGCGTCCTCCTCGGTGACGCCCAAGGCCACGGCGAACTCCTCGATGGAACGACGCTTGGCCTCCTTGAGTACGCGCATGTAGTAGGAGCTGGGCTTTTTATCAGCTTCCTCGGCCTGGCGAATGCGGTGCATCATGGTTTTTGCCACACGGACTGTCTCGGGTGCACCTAGCTTAAGCTGCTGCTTAAAGTGCGTTTCCTCAAGCGAGCTGTTGCGCTCGGTAAAGGTGTCGCATTCCAGCTCGTCGTAGTGGCTCAGCAGGTGCTCGGCATCCTGTTGAGAGATGGCGGCATGTAGACGGTCGGCCTGCGCCACGGGGTACATGAGAATCGTCTGCGCATGCCCCTGCTTGGTCTCGAGCAGCAGCATGGGCTGCGGCGTGTCGTCCCTAAAACCGACGACGGTGCAGACTCCCTGACCCGGATGAATGACGTGTTGACCGATTGAGAACATGCTACCTCCAACTTATACGAATTTGCGTATGTCTAGAATACCACGCTGACGTGCGGAAACCCTTACTTTATGCAGGAAAAGCACACAATTCTGATAGGTAAGAGTATTCGATAACAGACGCAGCTCATTCACACCTTTATGCATTTTCAACGCCTGCATAATCTGCAGGCAGACCGGCATCTTTGAGTGACTCCATGCAAGCTGTAGTCATTTTTGTGCATATGCAATATCTATTAGCTTTACCCTGCGACAGTGCCCGTCGCTTGTGATAGAGTGCTACAAACTCTGGCTTTTGCCCTACGAGTGACCAAGAGCTCGGGGGCTTTAACACAAGGAGGATCTATGCCCGAGAAGATTGAAGAGCTGGTACGCGCTGCGCTTGCTGCGGCCCAGGAGGCCGGCGACCTTTCCGCATTTGAACTTGACGATTGCGCTATCGAGCGACCGGCTGACACTTCTCATGGCGAGTGGACCTCTACCATGGCCCTGAAGTCCGCCAAGCTGGCCCACTGCGCCCCGCGCAAGATCGCCGAGGCCATCGTTGCCCATATGCCCGAGGACCCCGCGATCGAGAAGGTCGAGATCGCAGGCCCCGGCTTCATCAACTTCTACCTCTCCGTTGCCGTCAAGAATGCCATCTTTGGCGAGGCTCGCGAGAAGGGCATGGACTTCGCTAAGTCTAACGTCGGTGGTGGCCTGAAGACCCAGGTCGAGTTCGTTTCCGCCAACCCCGTCGGCCCCATGCACATCGGCCACGGCCGCTGGGCCGCGCTGGGCGATTCGCTCTGCCGCGTTATGGACCACGCCGGCTATGAGATCCAGCGTGAGTTCTACATCAATGACCACGGCTCTCAGATGAACACCTTCGGCAACTCCATCAGCACGCGCTATATGCAGCTTGCCGACATCATCGCCAAGCAGGGCGTTGATATCGACGAGGCTCACAAGCTGCTGATCGCCGATCGCGACGCCTTCGTTGCCGACGAGAACGACGAGCATCCCGAGACCCATCCGTATCAGGACAACTTTGCCGAGACCCTGGGCAAGGACTCCTACGGCGGCGACTACATCATCGATGAGGCTGCCGAGTTCTGGCGCACCGACGGTGACAAGTGGGTCGACGCCGATCCGCAGGAGCGCATGGAGAGCTTCCGTGAGCGCGGCTACGTGAAGATGGTCGACAACATGCGCGACCTCTGCCACGCCGTCAACTGCGACTTTGACCGTTGGTACTCCGAGCGCTCGCTGTATGTGAAGGACACCGAGGGCGAGACCGCCGGCACCTCCGCCGTCGACCGCGCTTTTGAGAAGCTCGACAAGATGGGCTACCTCTACACCAAGGACGGCGCCCTGTGGTTCCGCTCCACCGATCTGGGCGACGACAAGGACCGCGTCCTGATCAAGTCCGACGGCGAGTACACCTACTTCGCCTCCGACGTCGCCTATCACTGGGATAAGTTCCAGCGCGTCGATCACGTCATCGACATCTGGGGCGCCGACCACCACGGTTACATCGAGCGCGTCCGCTGCGTCTGCGACGCTCTGGGTTACCCCGGCAAGTTTGAGGTTCTGCTGGGTCAGCTCGTCAACCTGCTGCGTAACGGCAAGCCCGTCCGTATGTCCAAGCGCAAGGGCACCATGGTGACCCTGCAGGAGCTCGTCGACGAGGTCGGCTCCGATGCCGCTCGCTACACGCTCATCTCCAAGAGCTCCAACCAGATGGTCGACTTCGACATCGAGGCCGTTAAGAAGCGCGACAACTCCAACCCGGTCTATTACGTGCAGTATGCTCACGCCCGCGTGTGCTCCATCCTGCGCCGTGCCGCCGACGTTACCGCCGAGCAGGCCGACGAGATGGGCATGAAGGCCGTTGCCGCCAAGGCCATCGGTGAGAACGTCGATTACTCGCTGCTGACCGACCCGACCGAGCTCGCCCTTTCGCGCAAGCTCAACGAGCTCACCGACCTGATCGCCAGCTGTGCTCGCGATCGCGCTCCGTTCCGTCTGACCCACTTTGCCGAGGAGCTCGCCGGCGACTTCCACAGCTTCTACGCTGCCTGCCAGGTTCTGCCGAGCGAGGGCCGTCCCGTCGACCCCGAGCTTTCGCGCGCCCGTCTGGCAGCTTGCGACGCTGTCCGCGTGACGCTCGCCCTGGTGCTTACCCTCGTTGGCGTTTCCGCGCCCGAGCAGATGTAATCTGCGGGTCATTTGACCGTGTAGGTTTGGTTTAACTGAGCCCTATAAGCCCGATCTCCTACGGAGGTCGGGCTTTTTTCGCAAACGCCGACGTATTGATGAATTTGGAGCTGCTAGAAATACGAAACTATGCCGGTTTACTACGATGAATTGAGGAATTCTAACCACGCCGGCTTTTTGCTAAAAAGTGCAAGGCATCTACCTGCGGTTTTAGTTCAACAAGTTTCGGAGTGGTCGCGGTTGAGCGATTCATCGTAGTAAACCGCCATAGTTTTGGCGGAGGCAGTCAGATTTGTGGGTGGCAAACAAAGAGTGTCCCTTTTGACTAGTCGTTTAAGAACGTCCCCAATGACTAAGTTGCAGGTGGCGGCGGTTGTGTTACACTAACGCTGCGTAGTTGACGCAATCATCTCGATACAGATCAATGATGTCCGTCGTTTTGAACGGAACTAGACTGTTTAGCCGCCCTGAAGGTTTATGCAGGGAGCATGTGATCACAGGGCTTGAAAAGAAAGTTGAGCAAACACTGTGTCTGATCAACAGCAAGAAAACGAAATAACGACGACGCAGGCCGCTCCCGCTGCACCGGTTGCGTCGGACCAGGTCGCGGCGCCCGCGCAAGCCTCGGCTCCTGAGACGCCTAAGGCTGCTTCGACGCCTATGCCTGTAGCGGCTGAGAAGGCCGTGCCTGCAACTGGTGAGGAGGCTGCTCCGGCAAAGCCCAAGCGCACGCGCCGCACGGCCAAGCCTGCCGCTGACGGCGAGGAGGTCACCAAGCCAAAGCGCCGTACCACGCGCACGACGCGCGCCAAGCTCACCGTTGCAGCTGACTCCTCGGCGCCGATTTCCGATGAGGTCGCGCAGGCACGTGCGTTGGCGCAGATTAGCGAGGCTCAGGTGGTGCGCGCCCGCCGTCGTGCTGCCGAGCGCGAGGCCGCGGCTCTGACCGAGCTTGCAGCTCCGTCTGTGCTCGAGACGCCTGCCGCCACCGAGACTCCTGTCGCCGACCAGCCGACCGAGAAGCCGGTACCGCGCACACGCCGTCGCACGGCTGCTAAGGCCGAGCAGGTTGCTGAACAGGTAACCCCCGAGCTCACTGAGGCTTCGGTCCGTTCCGCGGCAGGGGAGGGCACATCGCCTGTTGAGCCCGCTGCGCCTGTCGAGGCCAGCGAAGTTCCCGTTGTCGATCCGGCTTTGCGCCCGCACCGTCGCGGTCGCAAGCCCAAGGCCTTTGTCGAGGCCGAGAAGGCCGCAGCCGCAGCCGCCGCCGCTCGGGATGCTGCGGCGACCGCCAAGTCCTCAACTGCTGCCGATGAACCCGTCCAGGATGCTACGACTTCCGAGGCCGTTTCTGCCGATGCCGAGCCCGCCGACGTCCGTCCCGGTCGCAGGCGTCGCACTGCTGCTAAGCGCACGTCCAAGGCTAAGGCTGCCAAGAAGGGCGCGTCCGAGGATTCCACCGAGACGACCGCCGATGTATCGACTGATGCCGCCGAGCCCCAGGACGTCGAACAGCCTGCATCCGAGAAGCCCAAGCGCGGTCGCAAGAAGTCCGTTAAGGCCAAGGCCGCCGAGCAGCATGCTGATGTCGAAGCGCAGGTTGATTCTGGCGCCGAGGCCAATGACGCCGCTGCGGCCAATGTTGACACCACCGCAACCGATGGTGCCGCCCCCGCCGAGAGCGAAGACGGCGCTCGCCCCAACCGTCGCCAGCACAAGCGCAACGAGGAGCGCAACGAGCGCAAGGACGAGCGCAACAACGACCGTCGCAACCGCCAGCGCGATCGCAAGCAACGCAACAAGGAGCGTAATGCCGCTCCCACCGAGCCTACGCTTTCGCGCGAGGAGCTCGCTGCCATGAAGGTTGCCGAACTTCGCGAGAAGGCCAAGGAGTTCGAGATCGAGACGACCGGCAAGAAGAAGGCCGAGCTCGTCGAGGAAATCTACGTCACCGCTGCGAAGGCCGAGGGCTTCCGCGACATCAAGGGCATTCTGCAGATTCGCCCGGACAGCTCCGGCATCATCCACGCCCATGGCTACATGAAGTCCAACGACGACGCCTTCGTGCCCGCCTACCTCATCCGCTCCGCGCGCCTGCGCACGGGCGACGTCATCGAGGGCTCGCTGCGTCCTTCGCGCGGCGGCGACAAGCGCGCCGGCCTCGCCAAAATCACGACCGTCAACGGTCTGGACCCCGAGCAGATTCGCAACCGTCCCAAGTTCGGCGACCTCACCCCGGTCTATCCCAACGAGCCGCTGCGCATGGAGCACGGCAAGGACTCTATTACCGGTCGCGCCATCGACATCGTGTCACCGATCGGCAAGGGCCAGCGCGGCCTGATCGTGTCCCCGCCCAAGGCCGGCAAGACCACGATCCTCAAGAAGATCTGCCAGTCTATCTCGATTAACAACCCCGAGGTGCACCTCATCTGCCTGCTCGTCGACGAGCGCCCCGAAGAGGTCACCGATATGCAGCGTTCCATCAGGGGTGAGGTTGTGGCGTCGACCTTCGATATGCCTGCCGACAACCACACCCGCGTGGCAGAGCTCGTCATCGAGCGCGCCAAGCGCATCGTAGAGCTGGGTGGCGACGTCGTGGTGGTGCTCGACTCCATCACGCGCCTCGCCCGCGCCTACAACTTGGCGGCGCCTGCCTCGGGCCGCATCCTTTCGGGCGGCGTCGATTCGGCGGCACTGTATCCGCCCAAGCGCTTCCTGGGTGCAGCCCGCAATATCGAGAACGGCGGCTCGCTCACCATCCTGGCCTCTGCCCTCATCGACACCGGTTCCAAGATGGACGAGGTCATTTTCGAGGAGTTCAAGGGCACCGGCAACATGGAGCTTAAGCTCGACCGCGACCTGGCCGACCGCCGCATCTTCCCGGCTATCGACCCCGTTGCCTCCGGTACGCGTAACGAGGACCTCTTGGTCGACGAGCAGATGCGTCCGTTTGTCTTTGGTCTGCGTCGCATTCTTGCCGGCATGAACAATACCGAGCGTGCGGCGGCGTCGTTTATCAAGGGTCTGAAGGGCACCAACACCAACCAGGAGTTCCTGGTGCGTTCGGCCAAAAAACACAGCGACTACGAGCAGACGTTCTAGGTTGTCATCCACGCGCTGCGATAGTCATCAATGCGATAAAGGGTCGGGGCTTTGAGCCTCGGCCCCTTTCCATTGCGCCGCTCCGCGCTTATTTTTGACCGTAAGACCGACGAGCAGCAGGTTTCCCGTTTCAATCCGACATCGTCGCTTGCAATCGGCAGGGTGGTTTCGCATAATAGCTTTTAAGCTTCGCGACGGAAAACGCAGATGAAACGAACCATATACCGTTGCTTTGGGGCATAGCCCCGCTTCATCTTCTCTCGCGCAGCCAACTGAATGATGCGATTTGGGTGCTGGAAGATGGGGAGAGCTCATGGCTTCTTCTGATGCAACACAACGAGCAGTCCTTGCCGGACTTTCGTGCGGGATCGGCCTTGCCGCTCCCGTGGTTATGTATGCCGCGACGCTGCCGTTTTCGTCGGTGAACGAGACGGTCGTGGCGGGTGCGGTTCCCTTCGCCGTGGGCGCGGTGGCGGGCGTGGGTATCTATGCCGCCTCGCTGGGTATCTCCGAGTATCGTGCGCAGCGTGAAGAGCGTCTGTTCCAGCCCGATGCCATGGGCGGTGCCGCCAATCTCAATCAGCATCAAAGCGAGTTCAAGACCGCCTCGATTCCAGCTCAGCAGCAGGATGCGACTCCATACGCTGCGGCTTCTGCTTTTCAAGCTCAGTCGGAGCAGTCTACCTCGGCATTCCTTTCCGGCCTGACTGGTGCGTTCCAACGCCGTCATGCCGACGATGGTGTCCCTACCATCGCTCGAGCCGCAGATGCTATGGACGAGGCCGAGGCTTGGTCCATGATCGACAGCATGCTCGACGACGATTCGCCGGTTAGCTGCGACCCTGCGCGCTCGCGCGACGTCTATCAAGTCGCCATCGACGAGCTCACCAACGGCGGGCAGACCGGCTCCTTCAATCGCGATGACATCGCCGCTGCGGCACGCGCCGTGTCGGGCTCCCAGGCCGCCCCTGCGGGCAGCACGGCGGCTTTCGTGGCACTCGTTGCCAACGCGGCAGCCAATAACGCCTGCAGCGCTACCTCGGCGGACGCGAACGCTTCTGCCGACAATTCGTACGTTGATGAAGCCATGGCCGCGGACGAGGAGGCCGTTGCCGCCCGCCGCGCCGCCGAAAGCTCGCTTTGGGGCGCTCCTGCCCGGCAGCAGGCGGCCGAGGCTGCGCCGTACAACGCAAACCTCGCCAGCATGCCTATCATCTCCGGTGTCGCGGACATCGATCTCGATGACCTCGATGAGCCTGCAGCCATCACCGCATCGATTGATGCCCAAGATCGCATCGACACCGGCGACCTTCCGGACGCCTCGCTCGAGGTTGATGTCCCCATGGCCGATTACTCGGGCCACGAGGGTATGTGGGCCGCCGCCACCGCGATTCTGGATGAGATTGACGAGCCTGCTCCTGTTTCAGCCCCCGCTCCCGTCGCTGCCCCTCAGCCTGCTGCCCCCGCCTATGTCGGCCGTCACAGCGCTGTGTTCCCCGAGGATACTGCCCGTATCTCGCGTGAGAGCATCGAGCGGGCCGAGGCTATTGCCGCCGGCATTATGGAAAATCGTCGTCACGAGCGCGTCAATCAGATCCTCGAGGAAGAGATCGAGCGTCTTCAGTCCTCTACCGCCAAGCGTACGGGCCGTGCTTATCTGAGCGTTATCGAGGGCGGTACCGCCAGCTTCGCGCCGCTCCGCGCGGAGGCATAACTTCTGCATGGTTAAGATCAATCGAAAATGGGCGGTCGTAACCTGCCTGATGGCGCTCTTGATCTGGGGCAATTCGCTGGTTCCCGGCTCGGGGTCGGGCTCACTGAGCCTAACGGTCATGGAAGCTATCCGCGGTTTCCTGCACGGCGTGGGACTTCCATATGAATGGGTGACCAACTTTGTTGTTCGCAAGTGCGCGCATTTTTCCGAGTATATGGTGCTCGGCATCCTGGCAACGCACGCCTTTGATTTTGAGGGCCGGCGCACCTTTGACGTGCTGCTGCCCACGGCGGTGTTCCTGCTGCTGATTCCTTCGATTGACGAGACGATTCAGCTCTTTGTGCCGGGACGCGCCGGCATGATCACCGATGTGATGATCGACTGCTGTGGAGCGGCAACGGGCGTTGTGCTCCGATATCTCTTACGGTCGCTGATGTGCGCCAAAAAGGCCGCCTAGGACGTATTGTTTGGTCCTAGGCGGCCTTTTTTATTTGAGGGCTTATATGAGGCGTGGTGGCGTCGTTTCGTAGGTCGGATTTGCCGGGCGCGCCACGCCCTGTGGGTTCATCTGCTACTGAAGCGCCTGTGCGCCCAGGGCCAGGCAGCCCATAACGCCCTGCTTGCCCTCGAGGCTGTTGTTGACGATGTAGTTATTGATGTCGTTGACCTCGGTCGTGACGATATAGCCGTTGAGCATCTCGGCACACTTTTTGCGTGCGAGCGGCACGATGGGAGTGTGGTCGGCCACGCCGCCGCCGATGATGATCTTTTGCGGCGCGTAGCACAGCGTGTAGGTCATGAGTGCCTGTGCCAGATAGCCGGCGAGCAGGTCCATGGCTTCCGGGTCATCAGCCATGTCTCCGGCGCTCTTGCCATCCCAGCGCTTTCTAACGCCGGGGCCGGCGATGAGGCCTTCGAGGCAGTTGTCATGGAAGGGGCAGGCGCTGTGCTCGCCAATGGTGTCGCGCGGGTCGCGCGTGACCAGGATGTGGCCAGCCTCGGGATGCATCATGCCGTGCACGAGCTTACCGCCCGAGAGCACGCCAGCGCCCACGCCGGTACCGATGGTCAGATACACCACGTCAGTGAGGCCCTGGGCGCAACCAAAGGTGACCTCGCCCAGGCAGGCGACGTTGACGTCGGTGTCGTAGCCGCAGGGAATATTGAGCTCGTTTTGGATGGTGCCCAGCAGGTCGAAGTAGCGCCATGCCGTTTTGGGCGTCTCCAGGATCTTGCCGTATTGGGGCGAGGCAGGGTTGACTGCGGTGGGGCCAAAGGCGCCGATGCCCAGCGCGGCGATGCCCTTGTCGGCAAGTCATGCGTTGACGGCCTCGACGGTCTCCTGCGGAGTCGTGGTCGCGATCTGCTCACGCTCCAGGACCGTGCCGTCCGCATAGCCCGTGGCGCAGACCATCTTGGTGCCGCCGGCCTCGAGCGCTCCGATAAGCTGCTGCTCTGCCATAGTATTCCTCTCTCCGGGATGAGTTGCTCCGTGACTAAAATATAGCGCTCTAAACCATTTAAGAAAGCGCTATAAAAAGAAGCCTCGCAACGCGGCGGGCGATGCGGGGCTTCTTTGGTTACTTTAGTTGCCGGGCCGTCCTTACCCGCGCGGGTTGATTTTATCACGTAGCGACTTGAGGTTCTCAAGCGCAGCGTTGAGCGTCTCGTCTCGCTTGGCAAAGTGGAAACGAATCAGATGGTTGACGGGCTCGCGGAAGAAGCTCGAGCCCGGAACGGCGCCCACGCCCACCTTGGAGGCCAAATCCTCGCAGAAGTCGAGGTCGCTGTCATAGCCAAACTCCGAGATATCCATCATCACGTAGTAGGCGCCCTGCGGCACGTTGTGCGTAAGGCCGATGCTGTCGAGTCCCTGACAGAACAGGTCGCGCTTGGCGGTGTAGAGGTCGAGGACCTCCTGGTAATAGCTGTCGTCGAAGTTGAGGGCGGTGACGACGGCTTCTTGCAGGGGAGCGGCGGCGCCTACGGTGAGGAAGTCGTGGACCTTTTTGATGCGCTCGGTGATTTCGGCGGGAGCGATGGTGTAGCCTAGGCGCCAGCCGGTGATGGAGTAGGTCTTGGACAGCGAGCTGCAGCTGATGGTTCGATCGAACATGCCGGGCAGCGTGGCCATATAGACGTGCTCGTGGGGCGCGTAGACGATGTGCTCGTATACCTCGTCGGTAATGCAGTAGGCGTCGTACTGTTTGCAGAGGTCGGCGATAAAGGTGAGCTCCTCGCGCGTAAAGACCTTGCCGCAGGGGTTGGAAGGGTTGCACAGGACGATGGCCTTGGGATCGTTGTCGCGGAAGGCCGCCTCGAGTGTCTCGCGGTCAAAGTCGAACGCAGGTGGGTTAAGCGGCACGTAGATGGGCTCGGCACCCGAGAGGATCGTGTCGGCGCCGTAGTTCTCGTAGAATGGCGAGAAGATGACGACCTTGTCGCCGGGGTTTGTGACCGTCATCATGGCGGCCATCATGGCCTCGGTGGAGCCGCAAGTGACTACGATATTCTCGTTGGGGTTCACCGGCATGCCCATAAAATGCTCCTGCTTGGCGGCAAGCGCCTCACGCATGGCTTGGGAGCCCCAGGTGATGGAGTACTGGTGATAGAGCGGCTTGGGATCGGTGGCGATGGTGCTGAGGCTATCGAGCAGCTGCGCCGGGGGATCAAAGTCGGGGAAGCCCTGCGACAGGTTGACGGCACCATACTTGTTGGAGATGCGCGTCATGCGGCGGATGACCGAATCGGTAAACGCCGCCGTGCGGTTGGAGAGTTCTTTCATGCCTATCCTTTCGAGCATTGGGTGGAGCAAGTTTACTCCTATGGAACCGGTGGGATTTGCTCGAAACGGCCTCGAAAAACTCTTTTCAAAATTCTTGAAAATTGGGGCTTGCATCGCGTGGCGTTCCTTGCAATAATAGTCGAGCGCGAAGCGCACAGGACACGGTGGGTGTAGCTCAG
>CAJMNK010000042.1 GCA_905214905.1 uncultured bacterium
GAAATATCTGAGTATCGCGCCGGGTCAAAAGCATACGATGTCGCAGCTATACCCTGCACCCATTCGGAACGCGGATTAATTGAATAGCCACACAGCATCATCATACATGCATCTAGACCTGATTTCCCAAGTATCCGACGTATTGATGAGAGCATCGCGGGTCGCCCCCGCACCATCGTCGTCACCCCTATTAGCAGTATTTACCGTTTTTCTCTAAATGCGTATCGCCACCCTTAAGAATACGAAGTGTTTTATCCAGACCCGATTGTCCTCCATCTCAAACGAAGGGATAAGGAATCTCATCCGGAATCGGCAGTAACGGAGGATTCACAACGACAAGCGAAAAACATGAGTCATCTCTCAGAGGGGAGTAAAGGCTCCCCTCAAGCACCCTAGTTTCGTCATCCAAAGAGTTGATGGCAGTGTTTTTCTTACAAAGGTCGACAACAAAAGGGTTGATTTCTACAGATGTTACATCCATGCCACAGTTGGTAAGTATCAGGCCCTGTATTCTGGGGCCAGAACACAAATCGAGAGCCTTCCGTGCGCTCTGCGGTGTAAGGCGCCAATCTCAGCAAATCTGTCCCACAATACTGCGCTGAAGAACAACACGGAACCCCTGAGCCAAACTCCCCTATACCTTATTAAGGCTAAGACAGGCAAGTTCACGCACCCGGCATATTCCAGAATAACATCCTATTGTTTTAGATGCTCTACAAGCATGAACAGCCGCGAATCGGAAAGATCTTCTAGTTTCGCCCCGACTGACCGCCAAGGGCCAAAATGGCCTCTCCATCCCCAGGCGACCGGCTCTGGCGCGCCGAGGAGTGTCCCCAAGTGCCGGCAGAAAAGGAACGTCCTTAACTGCCGGCTAGAGGGCACCGAAGAGGATGGCATAGGTAGTGGATTCGCCGAGCTTGAGCTCGTCGCCGGGATTGAGCTGGGCGGAACGGCCGGGCTCGACCTGAATGCAAACGCGCGTGGCCCCGTTTACCACCACGGTTCCGTTGGTGGACGACAAGTCCTCGACGTGCCAGATATTTTGAGCATCGCACCAGATATGGGCATGGCGGGCCGAGACATCGTCGCCGACGTCGGTAATATCGCCCTCACCAGTGGCCAGCGCGCCAATCTCAACACCCTGCTCACTCGGCTGAATCCAGCGCGGGGCGCTCACGACAAAACTGTTTTGCACGCGCAGCAAGCCCAAAGGGTGCGCCGGGGCGGGTTCGCGTTCGCCCGCAGTCAGCGACATGCCAAGCGAACGCGGCGTGGATGTGCCTCCGCCGCAGGTCGCGTTCGCGTAGTCGATGGCATAGTTCACCGAGGACCGCACATCCGCCGAACAACCGACGGCGACAAACAGCACCAGCACGACCTCGGCGCGCTCGGCGGGCATGAGTTCCGCCGCCTGGGACAGGCGATCGAGCGCGTTGCGATAGAGATTCGTGTCCTGGTGGCACTCTTCGAGCGCGCGTACCATCGGTTCACCTGCAGGACCGCACACCATATTGATTACAGCCGTGGAGTCCATGGGATTGCGCTGGCGCAGGGCCAGTTGCGACATAATACGCGCAGCCGAGGTACCGTATTCGGCAAAGTAGCGCTGCTGAAGCGTGCCGACCGGCGCGCGAACGATAAAGCGGGAAACCCAAGAGCGATCGGCGGCTCGGCTCTGCGGGCTGCGGCCGTCGGCGAGCGGACGGGACGAAAGCACCAAGCCGCACAGCTCGATATGGCTCAGATGCGCTGCGCGCTTAAAGATGTCAAACATGGCCCCGCATGGGGTGAGCTCAACTTGAGATGCCATGACCTAGGCCTCCTTGGTCGTAGAAATAGAATCGGACGATACTTCGACAGGTCCGCCAAAAGTACGGACAGCTGCGGCTCCACCGGCAAGCGGAGTCGCCATCTGGGCTTTTGTGCGTCGCGGTGCCGAAACGGGAAGTTCAAAGGCAAAGCCCATCGCAAGCAAAAACCACGTAAGCGTATAGGTTGCAACCAGAGCGGCAACAAGGCCGCCCATCACGGCGCGTTGGGAAAATACGCTACATGCAGCCACAACCAGCACCGGAACCTCGCAGGCAGAAAGCGCAAGCACACCCTGCAGGAAGCCCGAGCGCCGATCGCGCGCAAGTGCCCCCGCGGCAACGCCGGCTATGCCTGGCAGCGCCAACGCCAGTGCGGCAATAATACCCGGTAGCGACCCAGACCACACGAGCGATCCCAAAGTCGCCGTCACGCGAGCGCCCGACGCCAGCAGCGCGGCCGAAACCACGACCACAGCCCAAACCACGCCACAGACGACCGTCGCGCCGACCATCAGCGCGCGACGAACCGCGCGGCCAGACGCATCCATGGGGCACGGCGTGAGCGGCTCGCCGCGGAGCGAACGACCGACATTTTGCGCATAGTGGTCACAAAACGCCGAGAGCGCCGCCTCGACCGCCGCCGGCTCGGGACGATCTTTTTGATGGCTGGACAGACAGGCCATCACCACGTCGAACAGCTGGGCATCGACAAACGCCAGCGCATCGCGTAGCTCCTCGGAATCCGGCTCAAGCCCCAGCTGCTGGGCCTGCTCGGCCGCAGCGAGCGCCACATCGGGCTCACGACGAAGCAGCTGAGTCAAATCGCAACCGGGCGCATGGGCACCAATGGGATAGTCGGGCAGCGTGTCCATCTTGAGACGGTAGGGGCTGGCGATGTCGCGCGTCTTTTTGCGCGAACCCGAGGTGCCCGAAGTGCTCGGCGCGGCTTCGTATGGCGCGGCGCCGGCAATGAGCTCGTAAACCGTGCTTGCTGCGGCATAGACGTCGATCGCCGGCGACATACGCAAAGCGCGCAGGTCGGGAATATCGTCGGTGAGCATCTCGGGCGGGGCATAGGCAACCGTCGCGCGACGCAGCGTGGCATAGCGCTCCGTAAACGACGCCTTGCCGCCGGTACCGGCCACGGCCGACGCAGGCTCAAGCGCCAGCGACGAGCCAAAGTCGATCAGGCACAGGTCAAAGGTGCCCTCGGCAAGCTGCCGGTCAAGCGGTAGACGCGCCGTACGCACCATAATATTAGCGGGCGAGATATCGCGATGGACAAAGCCCTCGCCCACCAGGCTCATACGGCAGAGCAGATCGAACAGGTCGCGACCCAGACGCGCCGCCACAAGCGGCGATAGGCGGCCGGCATCGTCCACGGCAAAGCGCGAGCGCAAGCGGGCGAGCGTCTCGCCCTCGACCCATTCCATGACAATTGCAGGCACACCGTCGACCTCGCCCCAGCCATAGAGGCGGGGAAAGCCCTTAAGGCCCGAAAGGGCGCGATGGCATTCGTATTCCTCGCGAAACGCCGCTTTGAACTTGGCGACCAGCGCCTCATGGGCGGCGGCATCGTCAAACTCATCGCACGTTGGCAAGATGAGCTGCTTGAGTGCCACGGCCTCGCCTTGGGCGTTGACGGCACGCGTCACGCGGCCGATACCGCCACGGCGCATGGTGGCATCGTCGGCAAACAGTATCGTAAAACGACGCAGATAGGCAGGCAGTTCGTCCTGACCGAGCGCAATGGCCGGCTCAAACCCGTCGACACGCGCCAGGCGCAGGCCGACCATGGGATCGCGACCGAGCGATTGTGGTGTGGTGGATGCAAGATCGGTCATCATAGGGCAAGCGCCGCCACGTTATTGTTGAAGTTACCGAGCGCGACGTCATCATCGCCGTAATGGCCGACCCATTGACATAGGTTGGTGTAACAGCCCCACAGATTGGCATACTGCTGATACCACTTTGACCGGGGCGAGAATGTCTGACGACCGAACTCGGCTCGAATGACAAACATCTCCCCGACCAGGCTGTCGCACGGCCTGGGATCTCCCGTAGAGTTATAGGTCGAGACCACGTCATTGGCACGAGAAACATAGCCGTCGAGCATGTTGTACTTGGTCACAAGCCAGCTGTGAATGCTCTCTTCCTCAGCAGCGGAAAGGCCACCGGAGTTTGCATCGTTGTCAGTGTTGCCGCCCGTCGAGCCGCCGTTTCCAGACCCTCCGGCAGAGGAACCCGACCCAGAGCCACCGCCCGAACTCGACGAATCCGAGCCGGAGCCAGAAGTATCCGAGCTACCGGGCTTTCCGGACTGCTGGGCGTCCTGCTCCTTCTGCTGCTCGACCTTATTCACCGTTGCCGCCACGCTATTGTTGGACAACCGATCGATGATCTTGGTGTTGGTGAGCACGATGGTTTTGCCATTGGCAAGCGTGACTTCGTTGTCCGGGGCCTCGGCGCCGTCCGCGTCGCCGGTGCCAAACACAATATGCGCGACCACACTTGCCCAAGCATATCCAGTCGTGGTCCCCAGGTCACTTTTGACCTCATGCCCCACGCGCGGTTCGCGTGCGGCATGTGCCTGCATCATGGACGGCACGGTCATGCCATAGGCAGAAACGCCAGCTATGACCAGCACCAGCGAGCAAGACAGCAGTGCGTACGCCCGCGGCGCCAAGCCCAGTCGGCGTCGCATGCGCACCGCGGCGCCGCGCTTTGTCTGAGTGCCACCGGGCCGCATGCGTTCTCCTCCAACAAAAACACGCCGCTCGGGAGCGGCGCATTCATTCGAATCCATATTTGAGTGTATCAGCGAACCCAAAAGGTTCCGCAACGAATGGGCAAATTAAGGATGCGAGTGGAAGCATCCATGCGATAAGCGGATACAAAGCATCTTTGTTGCACAACAAACTTACAGTCGCACGGGGAAATTATGGCTACCCCGTGCGTCGCGATGAAGACATACGGCAGGAGCAGGCTCGCCACCTAAATCGTGCGACGGGCCTCGATGGCGCGCCCAAGCGTAAGCTCGTCGGCATACTCCAGGTCGCCGCCCACGGGAAGGCCGCTCGCCAGACGCGACACCTCAACGCCCAGCGGCTTGATAGTGCGGGCCAGGTAGCTCGCCGTGGTCTCGCCCTCGATATTGGGGTTGGTGGCGATGATGACCTCGTGGATGTCCTCGTGGCCCAAGCGTGCCAGCAGCTCACGAATGTGCAACTGCTCGGGACCAATCTTGTCCATGGGACTGATCACGCCGCCCAATACGTGGTAGAGACCGTGGTAGCTGCCCGTGCGCTCAATCGCCTGGACATCGCGCGGCTCGCCCACCACGCAAATGCGAGTGGTATCGCGCATCGAATCCTGGCAGATGGAGCACTCGTCGGCCGTGGCGTAGTTAAAGCAGCGGCTGCAAAAGTGAACCTCCTGCTTAACCTCCAGGATAGCCTCGGCCAGGCGGCGCGCCTCCTCGGCATCGGCCTCGAGCAGGTAATAGGCGATGCGCTGGGCCGACTTGGGACCAATGCCCGGCAGACGGCCCAGCTCATCGAGCAATTTTTGCAGACTATGGTTGGCACTCATATATATGCGTGTCTTAGAACGGCATGCCCGGGATGTTGAGGCCGCCGGTGATGGCGCCCATCTGCTTGTTGGCGAGCTCGTTGACACCGCGGACGGCCTCGTTGACGGCAGCCATGATCATGTCCTGCAGCATATCGACGTCCTCGGGATCGAGGGCATCGGGGTCGATGGTGAGGTTGACGAGCTCCATCTCGCCGTTAACGGTCACCTTGACCATGCCGCCGCCGGCAGAGGCGTCGACGGTCTGGGACTTAAGGTTTTCCTGCGCGGCGGCAAGCTGCTCCTGCATCTTGCGAGCCTGCTTCATCATTTGCTGCATGTTCATACCGGCCATGATGGCTCCTTTACGTGCGGCCGCGCGACAAGCTGCAAGGGCAGCCGGAGCGCGACGGGACTTTCAAACTCAAAAATCGTACCACGGCGCGGGGCAAGCAAGCGGGGCGGACACGCTACCTCAGTCGATATACATGTCCTTGAGCGTGACGCACGCCCAAGATTATGCAAGGTCGAATTATGCAAGGTTGCATAATTATCTCAAGCTACATCTAGCAGAGCTGGAACCAGGCAGTTTATGCGTAGGGCTACAAGGCTACATGGCAAAATGCCGAGCCGCTGCTCGAGGCGGCACGCATGGCGGCTGGGTATAATTTGATTGTCATAGATGACGATTTGGAGGTGCCCTCGTGAATGTCCCAGCCGTACTCCAAAACATCCGCTCAAAACACCCCGTTGCATATGTGGTTCTCTATCTCTTTGTCGTCTGGGTATTACTGGTTATCATCACCCATGCCATAGCTTTTGGAGCAGAACTGCTGATAGCCAGCTCGGACCAGCCCGTCGTCAAATGGGAGACGACCGATGAATGCACCGACGGAACCCGAACCATTTACTACAACAGCCCGTCCCTCTACCAAGAGTTCAAGGTCAAGATAAAGGACTCCAAGATTGTCGATGCCGAACTGGGCTCTTTATTTACAATCGGAGCAACCGTCAACGCCGAGCAAGTCGAGTACACGGACAGCCATGCGACGTATCGTATCGACCTCAGCATCCTAGGCCGACCGTCACGCGCCTGTCTGCTCGAATGCGATATACGCGGCACCACGTTGCACATGTCCGAAATACAGATGCGCCCGGGCAAGGGGTTCTCTTCTTGAGCAGTATACCCGCCTGCGCAGCTACTCCACCGGCTTGAAGATGGTGGACTGGCCGAAGACGCTGCGGATGAGGGCTTTGGCCTCGTCCTCGGTCTGCGGGATGCTCGGGGCTGCACCCTGATGGCCGAAGGGGCCGCCCGCACCGGAGTTGGACTCCCAGGGAGCTGCAGGAGCGTCCTCCTCTTTGGGGGCAGTTGCAGCGGACTTGGGCGCGGACGCCGCACCCGGCACGTCGAACGGAGGCAGATCGTCCCCACCAGCATCGGCAACAAAACCGCCAACCATGGCATCGTCGTAGGGAACCTGCTCGGATTCCCATGGCGCAGACGGCGCGGCGGGCTGAGCCTTGGGAGCGGACGCGCGCTCGGGCGCTCGGGGCGCGGGCTCGGTCGGGAGCTTGCCCGTGGCAGGAGCGCCGGCGGGGTTGTCGGAGCGCAGCCAGGGGGCTTTGCCCAGGTCAGACGACTTGGGCGCGGGCGAGGCAGGCTTGGGCGCGGGTGTCGGAGCAGCCGGTTTGGCCATGACGGGCTTAGGCGCCGACGGGGTCGGCGCCGCTATCGGTGCTGCTTTTGGCTGCGTCGCGCTGGCGCTCGAGGATGCAGGGGCCGCCGAGGACACGGGTTGCGGGTCCGCAGATACCGCAGCCCGTGCAGATGGAGAATGCTCCTCATGTTGAGGAGCCGGCGTGCCACCCCCATCCAGGACATAGTCGACGGTACGACGACCGAAGACCGCACTGACTGTCGGCAGGACCACCGACTGCGTGTCGGCGCGTCCAAGCATCTTGATGGCAAAGGTCGAGCCCGCGGGGAACGAGACCGTGAGCCTGGAGCCGTCGTCAGCCGTGGCGCGGGCATTGAGCAAAAGCCCCGCGTAGGAAGCCTGACGCGCCTTGACACGCTCGACAACCTCGGCCCATTTGCGCTGCAGCTCTCCGGCATCCTCGACCGCGGGCGTCTCGGCAGTACCGGCGGCGGCAACCTGGGCGGCATTGTTGGACTGGGGCTTAGGTGCCGGAGCGGTGGCAGGCGCGGGAGCCGCAACGGGCTGAGGCGTCGGAGTCGGCGCAGGCTGAGGTGCAGGCGCTGCAGGCTTGGAAGCTGACACGGACGCAGAACGGGACGCAGGCTGGGCAGCCGGAACAGCAGCACCACGGTCCCAAGGCATACCGCCCTGGCGCGCGGACGTAGCAGCGGGGGCAGCGGATGCCGCCGGAGCGGCAGCACGAGCGCCCGAAATTAGCGTCGGCTGTTGGGCAGCAGCGGGTACGGATGCTGCAGGCGCGGCGGCCTGAGCAGCAGCCACGCTCGCCGGCACGGCGCCGTTGGCAACCATGGCCTCCAAGCGGGCCACGCGCTCGGCCAATGCCTCAATCGTTAAATCGGCCTCGGGACGTGCCAGGCGCGTGCAGGCGATCTCGAGCACCAGGCGCACGTCGCTCGCGCCCCTCATCTCCAGTGCGGCATCGTCGAGCACCGTCAGTACACGGGCCAGGCGGTCGGCAGGATGCTCGCCAAAGGCAGCGGCCTCGGCAGCAAGCGCCTCGGCCTGCTCGGAGCCGCCCTCAAACAGCTCGGCACGGGCACCGGCAACGCAGGCAACGTACACGTCACGCACATGCGCCACCAGGTCGCGCGTCAGCTCCAGCAGGTCGTTTCCTTCCTCGACCTGCGCACGGATCAGTCCATAGAGCTCGGCAACATCGCGATCGGCAATGGCGCGGGAAAACTCGCCCAGAATCTGGTCCGAAACCTCGCCTAAAAGCGAGCGGGCGTCGTCCGCATGCACAGAACCGTTGCCAAAGACGCTCAGCTGCTCCAGCGTGGACAACGCGTCGCGCATACCGCCCTTGGCATGGCGCGCCACGATAGCCAGCGCCTCATCGTCGTAATCGAAGCCCTCCTGCTCGCACACGTATGCCAGGCGACGCTCGATATCCTCGTTGCCGATGCGATGGAAATCGAAACGCTGGCAGCGCGAGAGGATGGTCTCCAGAATCTTTTGCGGGTCGGTGGTGCACAGCACAAAGATCACGTGTGCCGGCGGCTCCTCGAGCGTCTTGAGCAGCGCGTTGAACGCCGCCGTCGTGAGCATGTGGACCTCGTCGATGATATAGATCTTGTACTTGCCGCGCACCGGGGCAAAGTTGACGGAGTTGATGATTTCCTCGCGCACATTGTCCACGCCCGTGCGGGAGGCGGCATCGAGCTCGTAGACATCGGGGTGGTTACCCTCGGCAATGAGCTCGCACTCCTCGCAAGTACCGTCGGGCATGCAGCCGCTTGCACCCTCGGCGCGCGCCGCCTCGGCATTGCGGCACAGCAGCGCCTTGGCCAGAATGCGCGCCATGGTGGTCTTGCCCGTGCCGCGCGGTCCGCAGAACAGGTAGGCGTGGGACAGGCGCCCCTCGGTGATGGCGTGCTCGAGCGTCGAGACGATATGCTGCTGGCCCACCACGGAGTCAAAGGTGAGCGGGCGATACTTTCGGTACAACGATTCCATGGGTGCTCCCCCGGGTATACTGAGTCTTGTTGCCGCGGCGGCCATGCGGTCGCACGGCATACTGCATTCCATAATAACCCGTACGGCGAGCCCGCCGCGATAGGAGTCCAAAGAGCATGGCAGACGCAGAGAGCAACCTCGTTCCCTCCGAAGCAGCCGACCAGGTCGAGGTCGCGCTCGAGGAGCAGGCCGCAGCCGACGACGGCATCCTGTACCTCAACGAGTACCAATACGAAAACGACCTCGTCACCGACTTCGCCCGCCTGGTCGCCTCGCCCAGGCGTCGCGGCTCGCTGTATGTCGCCGCGGCAATTGCCGCGCTCATCGGCATCGGCATGCTGGTGGCCGGCGGCAACTGGATCAAGTTTGGCGTCGTCTTGATCGTATTCGGCGCCTTTTTGGCCTGGTGGAGCAAAAACCTGCACCACACCCTCGCCCGCGACTTTATCGACGCCGTTGAGGCCGACGAGTCCATGGGTGGCCGCTATCGCCGCGTCGCCGCCAACGAGGACGGCCTGATGGTTTGGGGCACGAGCGGCAAGTCGCAGTTCTTCCCGTTTGAAAAGCTCGACCACGTGCTCGACGGCGAGCGCATCTTTGTGGCCATGTTCGCCGACCAGGGCGTGACGATCCCTAAGGACACCTTTGTCCGCGGCGATGCCGAGCAGTTCGGTCCCTTCCTTAAGGCGCGCATCAACAAAAAACTCCGCATCGAGACCAAACGCAAGAAGATGAAGGCAGAAAAGGCCGCTGCCGAAGCAAAACAGGGCGACAAGCCCCAGGAGACCAAGGGCAAGCAGCGCAAGCAGAAGAAGAGCAAGAAGAAGCGGTAGGCCGGCCGACACCGAAGGCGCCTCGTCCCGCGCCCGATTCCGGGCCGGGGCGCCTGGAATCGGGCGCGCGTACCGCCAATGGACCCGTTTTGCCTTGCTCTCGAGCTATTTCACTTCAAACCTTAAGAGCCTCCGCTCCGGCAGATCGGTCATCTTCATCGTGTAAGTCCCGGGAAATGCTTTCTCAAAACGGACGGTCTCGTAACCTTCGAAATAGTCGTTGGTGTTCTGCATCATAAATGGGACGAGCAACTCGTTTTCTGCCCCAACCTCCACGGCAAACGCAGCAGAGCCGCCAAGGACCGGCATGGCTTGCGTTATCAGATCGGTATTGACTACAAAATCATAGTTTGGCGCAGACTCCGGAACCAGATGCCAAACATACGCTTTGATTCCACCGTCGATATTATCCCTATTTCTGACACGCATCTTTACGGCGATAACGCACGTGATGTCGGCATCCTTCAGTCTCGTTTTCGTATCCACGGTGCCATATTTTGAATAATCGTCATGTGCTCGTTTGAGATACTCGCGCGGCGTGAGCAACTCTGCCCCGTCTATGCAAAACGAATACCCATCAGTCACCACATCCTTCGACCCCAGAAACGCTCCATCCATCGAGAGCCATTCGCCCTCCGCGTAATATTTCTCAGGAATGACCGTCCGGTTCCCGTTAACGACGCTCACCCTCATGCCCGCAAGGCCGGCAGCAGCACAGCAAAAAAGCGCGAGCGCCGATCTTCTCGTCCACAGGGTCTTCTTCATCGCGCTCACGACCTTTCCCGAACTTTCACAACGGCACCGTCGCGCATGCAGTAAACCCGATCGGCCAGTTCCTCGAGCACCTCTCCGTCATGGCTGGACAGAAGGACCTCACGACCCGTTGATGCCGCCATCGCCACAACGCGCTTGAGCATTTCAACGCCCGCTTCGTCGAGGGCATTCGTTGGCTCATCGAGAACAAGCAGCTTCGGCTTCTCCATAATTGCCGCAGCTATCCCCAGACGCTGCTTCATCCCAAGCGAGTATGCTCGGAACTTCTTTTTTTCGTCTGCATCGAGCCCCACGAGCCGCAGGGCAGAGCGAATGTCCTCGGGGGTGGCAACGCCCTTGATCTGAGCGATGAGCTTCAGATTGTCGTAGCCAGACAGATATCCCAAAAAGGAAGGCGCCTCGATCAACATCCCCAGACTCGGCGGGAACGAGATGTCCGCCCCAAGCCTTTGGCCATCGATAGAGATTTCGCCTTCGGTAGGCTTGATCAACCCGCAAACCGCTCGCATGAGCATGGTCTTACCCGAACCGTTTATCCCCTGAAGCCCGACCACAGTCCCAGGGTCAACCTCGATGGACACGTTGCGCAGGACATCGTTTTTACCCATGCGCTTCGATACGCCCCTTACGATCACACTCATATCTTGTCCCCCTTTTCTATAAGGTCGGCCCTTCGAAACCACAGTCCACCCAACGATAGGCATAACGACATAAGCCCAATTGATGACAAGACACTCGAGCCCGCCGCGATTCCCTCTTTGACAATTCCACCCCAGCGCAACAGCATCAAGGCGTTACCCAATAGCGCCCAATGTCGTGCATATGCCGAGCAGATCAGGTAGCTCATTAAAACCACAAACGAGACTGACGACCCAAGCACAAACCCAACCGCTGCCTGCGCAAACGCAAGCGCCTCAAAAGCAAATAAGAGACCTATGAAAAACGGCAGCGCATCTGCCTCGGCAGCTTTGAGAAACCACGGCGCCAAATTAGCCAGTTGAAGCGACTCACCATGAATGACCGCGCTGAACGAGGAGCTCACCACCAAGCTCCAAATCACAACAGAGCAAACCACCACGAGCAGTGAAAATGCCGTTACTGCCGCCACCAAGATAAAACGCGAGACCCACCAAAGGGTTCTTGCCCGGCATCGAACAAGCGCTTGCAAACCAAACCCGTGCAACGATTCGGTCGGATAGTCGAGTGTTGTATAGAGAATAAGCAGAATGAGAAATAGCCATCCTAGCGGAGGCACAAACATGACCCCGGGCCTAGGCTCAAACGGAGCAGATCCGGCAAACACGAGCGCAAGATTATCCGCAAACCCCAAGGTATCCGTTCTAACCCCATACACAGAAGACAATCCGTAGGCGTACACCAAGTTCGCAACGGTCACTGCCGCAATTGCAATAAAAGTGATGATGTTCTTCTTCAAAACGGTCCTCAGGTCCGCGGCGACCAGCCTAAACAGCATCAGACCACCTCGCGTCTTTTCCACGCCCCAGAAAAAGCCAACGAAGCAAGGGTCAATAATATGATTTCCGCAAAACCGGCTCGAATGTCTGGCCAGTTATTCAGCGATTCCGACCTGATGCTGTTGAGGATATTGCAGTTAAACCCCACACAAGCCATTACGCCGAAGATCCAGCCATTTGCAAAATGCCACGCAACCATTAGCAGATACGGGACAATTATCGCTTTGATTCTGCTACGAAACAAAATTGAGAAGCCAGTTACAGCCATGGATAAAGTCCCGAGCGTGACAGCATCGAACAGCGTGTATGCGAGCACATATGACAAAGGATGCGAATAAAATAGACCGGAGAAGTAGCTATGCAGGTAAAGTCCTACGTAAGTCGACTCATCGACCCGAGGAAGATACGCAGGAAAAAGCATCGAGACGATCAGGAAATTGACGAGCAGAGGAATGGCAGTCACTGTAAACGCGGAGAGGAAAGCAGACAGCATCTTTACGTTCACGTACGCCTTTCTGGAAACGCGCGTGCATATCTGCATGTCATAACCACTCAAACGCTCAAAGAGACACGACCAAGATCCAGCCAACATTGCAAGCAGGGGCAGTGCATAGAAAAACACCGACGCAGACAGTGGCGCGTTCGCGCTCACAACAATCCAGTTACCGAAGCTGCTTTCACGTGTTTGACCGAGATAATTTTCGGCTTGCACGCCAACGCCGTAACCAAAAGAAAGAAGGTTGTGGCGCTCTTTTTCCAAATTTGCCCACGGCTCCAGCGCGGCAGCTATTGCAACTGCGACCGCAATCAAGAGAGCAAGGATAAAAGCTGGACGTCTAATCGTTTTCGACAGTTCGTATCTTGCGAGCTTTTGGTTCATACGTCCTCCTTCCCCTTCCGACCCAGAAAGCCGGAAGGGAGCCATTTCAAACAACTATGCGGGAAGCTTGTGGAAATGCCCGACGCAGTCGGGGCTCCATACGCCAATAACAGTGCCGTAGCCAGACTCCGCCCATGCAGTCAGTCGCGCCGCAGATCGCCCGTTCTCACGGACGAGGTTATACATTTCCCACTGTCCCTTGTGATTCGAACGATACGTTCCCTGAGTACAATTCATGCTGCCGCTACCGCTTGTGTTATACGCACCGTCTGTATATAACCGAAGCGGATTTCCCGTATGGCCCTGGATATCCAGATAGAGCGATGAGGAATCATCCTTTTGACGGTAGCCAGTTGCACTCGTCCCGGCACATTGAAAACTAAATGCCTTATCGGCATTGTTCGTACAGGTCGTAATTCCCGTATCGGCGTTTTGAGTAATGCTGGAAACCTGAGAGGTGTCAAACTCCTCTTGTGCAAACGATGCAGCGGGAACCCCTAGGGACAGACCAGCTGCAATCACCAAGCCGACTCCGATTCGAGCAATAGCGCTCCTTGGCTTAATCATGGCCTTCTCCAATCAAAAGCGGTTAACAATGCGTCGACGCACGGCAACCTTCGCATGAATAGAGAAAGATGTCTGTAAACACCCGCTATTGAGTTGATTGCTCAGGCGTTTACACGTTATTTACCTGCGATAACAATAAAATTAGCTCCGCCTTATTCTTGATCTTCAACTGGCGGTAAGATGCAGACCGCAGCGCTTGCACCGTAGATGCAGCGTAACCGACATCCTCCGCAATGGCCTTTGTCGTTGCCCCCTCTGCCGTCATCAGCAAAATTTGCGACTGAACATCAGAAAGGGAGCGCGACGTAAGCAGGGCCAGCTGGCGCACGCGGGCCGTTTCGGTGGACCCGTTCGCCCGGTACTCCAAGACGGCCTTCTCGTCCTCAACCGAGCGGGCGAGCGCGATGTGCGTAACGAACATGGGCACAGACCAGCAAACAATCACCGTTGCCACGACGACATTGACAGCCGAACTTTGCCCCAACAACGACGCGAGGAACAACGGCTCGAAAACCGTCAGATCCTGCACCATATTGAGCAAGACAGCCCAAACAGGAGCCGTCGCCCCGAAGCAAAGCATCCATATCCCAAGCATTTTGCGCTGCGGACAGCTTCGCATCACTATATATGTGAGCAGCACCCCCGTCAGCACCGCAAGTCCATGGATTCGCCCCCTAGCGACCGCATAGATTAAGGCAACCATGCCCATTGACACCAACGGCACGATAGCCCGAGCATGGGCATGCACCTTAAACGGACGCAGCCCAACAGCGAGCGAAGCCGTAGACGCCACGCCGCAAAACAGGACCGGCACAGCCATCAACGGAACGCGTATGCACATCAATGCCGCGATATAGATAAAAGACCATTCCACAGCAGATAGCACCGCCCATACGTACGGGCTTCCGAGCCAAATCGCTTCACCCGCTCTATCCAGCGCAGCGCCACGATTCGCTTTTCCACCCGCGTAGCGTAGCGACAGAAGCAGTCCGAGACCCAATGCGTAGCTTAAGAGGGAAAAGGCGACAGCCCGCGAAACACCGGACCCCCAATCGCTATCCACCATTACCAAGGGCCCCGCCGCAAGGAGGATAAAGAATAATGTGAGCAGGTATCGAAACAGCCGGCGCGTTCGAGCTGATGCCACTATATCGTCAGCATGCCGCTGCGGCAGCTCATGCCCTACAGTATCGCCCTCACCCGCAAACAGCGCCACGAGCTCGCGTGAGCCCGCAACCGACGCCTTCCCGTATGCTCGGTGAAGCGTTGTTCTCACCGTCGATGGCTTCGTATCCGTCTCCTTGGCAATTTCCGCCGGCGTTTTCCCTTTGAGCAGCAGTCGAACAAACTGCTCTTCTCTAGGCGACAGGGCAGGGGAAAACACCCCCGCATCGAATGTGTCGGACGCACAGGCGATATCCGAATTGTTGTCCCGTTTCCCCCTTAGCAACATGCATACGAAGGCAGCAGCGATAACGGACCCCATCGCCAGCAATGCAATGACCACGGCATCGCTTGCGAAGTATGCCGCCTCAACAGCCGGAATAAGACCAATAGGAACTGCTACGAGCACAGAACAGGCAAACACGTCGCGCCGCCCATGGCCAAAGGCACGAGGGCGGCAAAACGGCGGGGCCACAGTCAATGCGAGATAGACCAACGGAATTAAAAGCGCAAGGCCAATTGACGCGGCCGTTACAGGGGGCATCCCCCATGGCTCGGGAACGACTCTCCATGAAACTCGACAGCAAAACAGCAGGCAAGACATGACGGCTATTGTTTCTGTAAAAATCGCGTCCTGCGGGTGACGAGTTTCCCTTTCGTCAGTCCGTGTCGACCTCTGCGTCAAAGGAGAGTCCGCCGTGCCCCAAATAACATATGAGAGAAGCAGCGACCCAACAAAGCACGAGACACACGAAACGCCATGTAACAACCAAATCGGTGCAAACACGATTGGAATAGAGTCTCCGCGAGCATAGAAAGCCAGGTCGGCCCATTCGGGAACCGTTGCAATAACACCAAGGAAAACACCGATGGCACCGAGATGCCTCGGCCTTCTCATTCCCCCCTTGCATAGCGCAGCACCATGAACAAACGCCGCGAGGCATGCGCCCAGGATAACGAGCCAGGTCATTGCACCTGACGCTAGGCCGATTGAAGATGAAAACCGGTGATAAGGGGTGACCGCCATTACGACAAGCGCAATGGCGCAGGCAAATGTAGCAGAACGGCGGGAAAAGAGCATACGGCCTCCATAGCGTGTCATTATATCGCTCGAGCCGCTCGTTTATCTCTGTTCTCACACCAGCCAGCATCAATGATTCAGGCGAACTCCAATCCGCGCCAGATCACGGTCCGGCTTTTGTTCGCAGTCCCCACATCAAAGCGGGATGCGGTTTCCTTTTGGACGCCGGTTCGGAAAGCGCATCCCGTTCCAGGGCAATATTCTGGGATGCAGTTTCCGCAGCCCACCCCATTTGGAAAGCGCATCCCATAATTTGGCTGAAAACTGAGATGCGCTTTCCAAACGAGCCGAAACGGGCCGAATCGATCGGGCCACCTCGCATCCCGCTATCCTCGCCATCTGCCCGAGCGTGCTACACTAGCAGCATCTATGCCACCGCGAACGGCTCGGCCCCGCGCCCGCCGCTCGCAAACGAACTTTAAACGCACGAGGGTTGGCCATGCCGCTTTTCTCGCAACATACCGCCCGGTTCTCGCCGGACGTTCCTTTGGAGGGCACCAGCTCTCGCGAGCTGCTCAAGCGGTACCAGCCGCTCGAGACACTTGCGACCGGCGGTTTTGGCTCCATCGAGATCTGCCGCGACACGCACCTGCGCCGCCGCGTCGCCATTAAACGCATCCCCCTTATCAACGGTGCCGGCATGCCCGCTAGCGACATCATGGATGTCCTGCGCGAGGCGCACACTGCCGCCATGCTTCAACATCCCAACATCGTGCAGGTTATCGACTTTACGCACGACACAGCCTATGCCTACCTGGTTATGGAATATGTCGATGGCATGTCGCTGGCCGAGTTTTTGCACCGCGCGGACGGCCACTCACTTACCTTTGACGAGGCCGCGGCCATTGCCGATGCCCTGGGCCAGGCGCTCACCTTCGCCCACAGTAATGGCGTACTCCACCTGGACATTAAGCCCGCCAACGTGCTCATCGACCACTCGGGCAATGTAAAGCTCACCGACTTTGGCATGGCGCGGCTGTCGTCCGCCGGTGGCTTTGGCGGCTCACGCGGCGGCACCATCGGCTACATGCCGCCCGAGCAGCTCGATATCGAGACCGGCACGGTCGACGAGCGCGCCGATGTCTTTGCCCTCGCCTGTGTGATCTACGAGGGCCTGTGCGGCAGCGCTCCTTTTATGGCGGCCACGCCCGCCGACTCGCTCGGCCGCATCATCGGCGGCGCCACCTATCCCAGCGAGCTGATACCACACTTTCCCCCGGGAGCCGAGGCCGCGCTCATGAGCGCGCTCTCCCCCATGCCGCAGGACCGCCCCAACAGCATCGAGGCATTTTGCGACCAGCTCCTTGCCGGTCTGGGCAGCGTGCGCGAAGGCCGTCGCAGCCTGGAGCAAATGGTTGGCGAACTTTCGGATGACGAGCAGGAGCTCGACGATATCGAGCCGTCGCACTACGAGGACGACACCATCGAAGTCGACCCCGCACTCGGCTGGGCAGGCACGCGCTGGAGCCATGCGCGCGACTACGCCATGCACGCTATCTCGGCGCTAACGTGCGGCGCCTTTAGCTTTTTGCTGATGCAGACGGCCGGCGTCGCGGCGCTTCCCGGCCTGGTCATTGCGGCTATCGCGATCGGAGCGGCGGCCGGCCTGGCCCCCCAGATTGGCTCGGCCATCTCGGCTGTGGGCTTTTTGGTGCTCATGGCAAACGCCACCATGCAGGCACAGGGCGTCCTGTCGATGTTGCCCGTCGCGGTGATCTTTGCCGCCGCCATGTCCGGTTGGTGGATCGCCTGGGGTCGCACCGAGGCTGCCGCGAGCGCCGCACTCACCTGTGCACTCGCGCTTGGCTGTCTGACCGGCAATACCTTCCTGGCAGCTGGGGTCACCGCCGGCGTCGCGTCATTTTGGCTCGGCCCGGCAAGCGCCGCCGCGGCAACGGGCATGGGCGCACTTTTTGCCCGTCTGGCCACGGTCGCGCTTTCAGCCGGAGGCGTGCTGGGGCTCGGTAACGTTGCCGCAGCGCTGGGAGACCCACTCCTTTGGGCTGCCTTTGTGCTGGTAGCGGCAACTGCCGCGGCGTCATCTGCGCTGCTCAACGCCCATGCCAAGCGTGCCGATCAGGGCTCAAACCTTGCCGTAATCGCCGCCATCGCTGTCGCCGGCATCGGCTGCGCAGCGGCGTCCTGTCTTGCACACCATATGGAAATTGCCAGCCTTGCAGCCGCGGTCGTCGCCAAGGCGGCGGTTGCGGGAACCCTATCCTCTATAATCGTTGGGATATGCCTATATTTGCTCGGATACCAAAGAACCTATACGGAGAGTGATCTTTCGTGAACTTCCTGAACATCTTCGAGGACCACGTGGCCGGCATCTTCGGTGCCACCCGTGCCCCGTTCTCCTTTAAGAAGCTTGCCAAGCAGGCCGCTCGCGACATGGAGGATCAGACTCTGGTGATCAACGGCGTCAACACGGCGCCGGCACTCTATACCATCCTGATCGCCGCCGACGACGATCCCATGCTCGCCCCGTTCTACCCCGAGCTTTCGCGCGAGGTCCGCGAGTTTGTGAAGGCGCAGGCCGAAAAGCGCCGCTATGTCTTTGTCGGCGAGCCCCTCGTGCGCTTTATGATCGATCCGCAGCTGCGCGCCGGCAAGTTCTCGGTCTTTGCCGAGAACGTCGATGCCCCCACGCTCGGCCGCCTGTACGAAGAAGAGCGCGCCTATCAAAACGGTCTGGGCCAAAACAACTCCGCGGCAAGCCGTGCCGCCAGCGCCCCGCGCGCCGGCCAGCAGCAGTTTGCTGCCCCGCAGCAGCAGCGCCCCGCCGCCATGCCCCAGCAGCAGCCGACGCCTCGCGCCGCCGCTC
>CAJMNK010000043.1 GCA_905214905.1 uncultured bacterium
CGCCGTCAATGACCATGACTGCGGCGTCGGCGGCCATAAGGGTACGGTAGGTGTCCTCCGAGAAGTCCTGGTGGCCGGGAGTATCGAGGATGTTGACGCAGGCGCCGTTGTAGGTGAACTGCAGCACCGAGGAGGTGACAGAGATACCGCGTTCCTTCTCGATGTCCATCCAGTCCGAGACGGCATGCTTGGCCGAGCTCTTGCCCTTGACCGAGCCGGCAGTCTGGATGCTGCCGGTATAGAGCAGTAGCTTCTCGGTAAGCGTGGTCTTACCGGCGTCCGGGTGGCTGATGATCGCGAATGTGCGGCGCGACGAGATTTCATCCGACAGGCTTGCCATGCGGATCCTTTCTTGCATTGAGTGCATTACGTCGTTGTAACCGCACTATTGTAGCCGCGAAATCCCGCCATAGGGCACCTATCAGGACAAATTCATCAGTTGGGGCTCGGACGGTGGAATGTCAGCGGTGTTCCGCGACGGTTTGTCTCAATCTGTAACACCTAGAAGGGGTTTTGACCTCCAGATGTTACAGATTGAGATGAACGCACAGGGCGGGCAGCCAATATCTTGATCTGTAACAGTTAGCCAGCAAAAACGGGCCTAGATGTTACAGATCAAGACAAATGAATGGACCTGTCGACAAAATCTCAATCTGTAACAGATAAACGGGTTTTTGACCTCCAGATGTTACAAATCGAGATAAACGGGGAGGCGAGCAGCCAATGTCTCGTTCTGTAACATCTAGCCGTGCAAATCGACTCTTACTGTTACAGATTGAGACAAATGGGCAGGCAGGCAAATAAGATCTCGATCTGTAACAGAAGGCGAGCCAAAACGGACCCAGGTGTTACAGATTGAGATTGTTTTGGAGCAAGCGCGGCGCCGATGGGCTATTCCACATTTAGCTCTTGCGTAACTGTGCATAGTGTATATATACTGTGCTTACCGGTTATATACACGTGTAGCCCATCAGCTAAGGAGCCGCTGTGGACATCATCCTATCCAACTCGAGCGACAAGCCCATCTACGAGCAGATAACCTCGCAAGTCAAAGCTCAAATCCTTTCGGGCACACTCGCTGCGGGAGCCAAACTCCCCAGCATCCGCGCACTCGCGAGCGATCTTGGCGTGAGCGTCATCACCACCAAGCGCGCCTATGCCGACCTGGAGCAGCTCGGGTTTATCTGCACCGTGCAGGGCAAAGGCTGCTTTGTCGCCGAAGGCAACCAAGAACTCTTGCGCGAAAACCAGCTCTGCCATATCGAAGAGCTGCTTGCGAAAGCGGCGAGCCAAGCCGAAGCCTTGGGCGTCACGCGCGACAAGCTGCACGAGATGCTCGACCTGGTGGCCCCCGAAACCATGCAGTAGCCATCTGCAAGAAAGGCTATACCATGCAAAACTTGCTAGAACTCAAAGGTGTATCGCGCCGCGTGAGCGACCGCTTTTCGCTGCGCGACGTCACACTTGCCGTGGAGCCCGGCCAGATCGTCGGCTTTGTTGGTGCCAACGGTGCCGGCAAAACCACGACGATTCGAGCCGCGCTCGGGCTTATAAAGCTCGATGCCGGCGAGGTGCACCTGTTTGGGCAGCACTGCGGTGCCGACGCACCCGGTGAAGCGCAGCGCTGCTTGCGCACCCGTGTCGGCCTCGTGCTGGACACGTGTCCTTTCCCTTCCACACTCAAGGTGACCGAAGTCGAGGCACTCGTAAGCCCGGCGCACCCCACCTGGAGCCACGACACCTTCGCCAGCCTCATCGACCGATTTGACTTGGATCCCAAGGCAAAGGTCAAGGACCTCTCCCGCGGCATGGGCATGAAGTTGCAGCTTGCCTGCGCACTCAGCCACAAGGCCAAACTGCTCGTTTTGGACGAAGCCACCGCGGGTCTTGATCCCATGGCGCGCGAGGAACTGCTCGACGAGCTGCTTGCCTTTGTCGCCGACGGCCAGCGCAGCGTGTTACTCTCGAGCCACATTACATCCGACCTCGATCGCGCCGCCGACCGCGTCATCTGCATCGATAACGGTTCGATTGTGTTTGATCTGCCGCGCGAGGATATTACCGACTGTGCCGGCATCGCCCACTGCTCCCAGGCACAGGCCGCCGAGCTTATAGCTTGCGTCGAAGGCGCCCGCGCCGCCCACCACGCCTACAGCGTGGACGTGCTCGTGCCCAACCGTCGCGAGGCGCTCGAGGCCTTCCCCGAAATTCCCTGCGACCGGGCAACCATTGATGACTATCTGCGCCTCATGCTGAAAGGGGCTTCGAAATGAAACGCGCTTTTATGTCTGAGCTCGCCATCGTCCGCACGCTTGTCCCGAGCATCGCGGGCGTCGGCCTGTTCATATTCGTCGTGTTGACCCTCGCCAACGCATCGGACGGTGACTCCGGCATGAGTGCCGGCGCCTGCGCGGTCAGTGCCATGTCGCCCATCATGGCCATGAGCTCGCTGGCCGGCTTCGACAATCAAAATGGCTGGGAGCGTTATCGGGCGACGCTGCCCTTCTCGCGCAAAGACATTATTTGTGCCCGCTACCTGTGCATCGTTGTCTTCTCGGCCATCATGGCCTGCGCCGCCGTGCTTTTGAACATCATCGTCCTTCCGCTCTTCAACAGTGCGGGCGTGACCTCGACAGGACAAACCGTCTTTGAGATCGCAATAGCCTCGGCAGCATCGATGCTCATTTCCCTCATGATGGTGTTTTTGGCACAGCCGTTATTCTTTCGTTTTGGACACATGGAGGCGCTGCGCCTATCCGTTGGCCTGTTTGCCCTGCTCGGATGCCTTGCCATGGCCACGCTGAGCTCCTCCAACCCCATCAGCAACTGGCTTATGTCGATTGCCGGAGCGAATCCCGATCCTGCCGTTCTGGGCTGTCTGTGTGCAGGCATCGCCGCACTTGCCCTCGCGCTATGTGCAATCAGCTGCGCCGTCAGCACCAAGGTTTATCGAGCACGCGATCTGTAGCCACGCGAAACTTGACCCACGTAGGCCACAATCGGTCGCAATCGCCCATCCGTAAATCCGTGACAAATGGCATATCCCCAGCCCGTGCGCCACGTTCTACAATGGGGACGTCACGGGCCTTGGCCCAATCTCGATCATCCAAGGGGATGTCTTTTTGGTCATTGTTCTTTAGGGAACGGTCAATCGCATACAAATTGAAAACGGCCGTCTTGCGGCCGTGGTTTGTTGCGCCGTTCCGCCTCCGTCATCTGCCACATATGCACCTGATAGGAAAGAACAATGAGCTCTGCGAAATCTCAATCCTTCCCAAAAGCCACCAGCTTCGACGCGACACTCGTACGCTCTAAAATCATGGGGCCAAACCCCCTCAAGCTCTGCGAGGAGCTCCTTCGCGGTGCAAGCATCCCCCGCGGCGCTTGTGTCTGCGACCTTGGGTCGGGCACCGGTATCACCAGCGCCCTGCTTGCCCGCGAATACGGGTTTGACACCTACGCCGTCGACCTGTGGAGCGACCCCGTCGAAAACCGCACGCTCTTCGATTCGCTCGGCATTCCCTGCAACGTTATTCACCCTGTCAAGGCGGACGCCTCACAGGGTCTACCGTTTGAGCACGACTTTTTTGATGTGGTCGTGAGCATCGACTCGTACAACTACTACGGTCGCGATCCACATTACCTGGGCGAGCGCTTACTCCCCTACGTAAAGCAAGGCGAGATGCTCTACTTAAGCATCCCGGGCATGGTTCGCGACTGCCACGACAACCTGCCCGTTTGCCTGCTCAAATCCTGGACACCCGAGCAGCTCGACTATATGCATGACATAGCCTGGTGGCGCGCCATGATCGAGCCGACCCCCGGCGTCGAGATTGTCTCGATGCAGCCCATGCTCTGCACAGACGAAGCATGGGAAGACTGGCTCGCCTGCGACAACGAATATGCAGCAGGCGACCGCGCTGCCGTTGAAGCCGGCGCGCTCGAATACCTCAACACCATCGCCATCATGCTGAGGAAGCTCTAAACAATAGCCGCGCGAGCCGTAAACAAACGGCCTCGCGCGGCTTCTTTAAAACGAGTTCTAAACAAACGCAAAGCGCAATACGCTACTTGCGCAGCGGCTTGGGCAGCGGAATGCCGGCGGCGATAACGGCAGCGATGATCATGCAGACAATCCCCTTGAGCGGGAAGCACATGAGCAGCAGGCCCACGACCATGACCGGCTGACGCATAACGGCGCCCATCGTCGAGGCCGTGCAGACGGCGACGCAAAAGACCGGATCGGCGCCGGTAAGAATGGCAAAGCCGTAGCCCAGGCTCACGCCCGAAAAGATAACCGGGAAGAAGTGACCGCCGCGCCAACCGAGGTTGATAAGGGCGGGCGTCAGCATGGCCTTGACCAGACCGGTCGCGATAAGCACGCCGGCGGGAATGGTGAGGTAGGTCTCCATAAGTACATCGGCCTGGGTCTCACCGGCAAACATGGTGTAGGGCAGGACCGTGCCGCAGATGGCGAGCGCTAGACCGGCCAGCATTGCCTTAACGACAGGGCGCGCGCCTATTGCATGGGCAAGCGCTTCGCTCGCGTGCTCAGAGACAAAGTACAGCCAGCCGCAGATTGTTCCGATCAGCGACAGAGGAATGAGCCAGGTAAGCTCCAGGTTGCCCACCACGGCAGCCTCGAACCTCGGCATGCCCATGCCGCCGCCCACAAGTTGGCCGAGCAGCAGGTAGATGCCCAGACCGCCGGCAATCGCAATGCCGTAGACTACCGTCTTTTGCGCCTTGGGCAGCTTGATGGTGATCTCGCCGGACGTGGACTCATCGTCGGCGCCTTCGCCCTGGCCGTCAGTACTTCCGGCAAGCGGCGCTACAAAGCCAAAGACGGGCGCGGTAAAGAGCGCCGTCAGAGCAGCCTGGGTGCCCAGCAGCGTAAGCTCCCTAAACTCGGCACCAAAGCGGCGCATGCGGTCGCCGACCCAGCTGCACAGGCCCGCGATGACGCCGGTCAGACCGGCTTCCGGTCCAATACTTCCGCCAAACAGCAACGGCAGCAGCGCCGCAATCGACAGCTTGCCCAGATTGTCGTACGGGTAGCGACCGTCTTGCTTGACCTTGGCCATGACCTGGTTGAGGTCGTCGGTCTTGGCGCCCGTCATCTTTTCGTACAGGCCAATCACCAAGCCGCCCAGCAGGCAGACAAAAAACGGGTACGGCAAAAAGCCAAACGGGCCGCTGGCGAGCTCGGGCGAAGCGACACCCAGCATATGCGGGACCTCGGTCCACAAATAATCAATGCCGTGCTCCATCGCAAAGAAGAATAGCCAGACTGCAGCACCCGCGAGTGCACCGGTCACGGCAACGCTAACTAAAAACAGCGCGCGGTTTGTGGGTTTGGCAAGGTTATCCATCGGGTCCTCCCGCGGTCAAAGTCGACATAGATACGTTTTATTGTAGAGCGAGTGTGGCCCAGACAAGCCAACCGCCTGCGCCGCAAACGGCACCATTGGGAGCCATAGTGGGGCAGGCTCAAGGCTTATCCGTTGATAATCGAGGCAATCTCGCGCAAATCGTCGGCAAAGTAGATGCCGTGCTGGCGCTTCAGGCTCGAAAGCCCCTTATCAATCATGTGCCCGAGCAGCGCCTTGAGGTCGTTGTAGTAACCGTTCAGGTTGTACAAAATGCACGGCGCATCGAGATGCCCCAACGACACCGCGGACATGACCTCGGCAATCTCCTCGAGCGTGCCCGTCCCACCGGGAAAGGCGATGAACGCATCGCCGAGCTCAATCATCTTGGCCTTGCGCTCGGCCATATCGCTCGTCACGATAAGGTCGTCGATACCGTCATGCTGAAACTCGGCCTCGATAAAAAAGCTCGGCTCAACACCCGTCACATGTCCACCTGCCTCGAGCACGCTATCGGCGAGCGCACCCATCAGGCCCGACTTGGACCCGCCGTATACCAGCGCGTGTCCGTTGGAGCCAATCCAGTTGCCCAGCTCCTGCAGCGCGGGCAGAAACGCTGGGTCGTTGCCAACGCTGGCACCCAGATACACGGTGATATTCATATTCAGTCCCCCAATCGTGACGCGCGGCGCCCGTTCTAGCGTTGGCGGCGGCGATATTCGCGCACGCGGCGCGACAGGTCGGCGAGCTCGTCACGATCGAGCTCCTCCAAATGCTCAAGATCGTCCATAAAGCGCGCCATGGTGTCCTTTTGGCGCAGCTTGATGAGCGTATTGCAGTAGTTCACCGCCACGCCCGTAAGCATGGCGATATAGAAGATACTGATGACGCTTAGGATGACGGTAATGCCGCGGGCAACCGGCGTTTCTGCCGGGATATCGCCAAAGCCGATCGTCGAGACCGTCTCAAAGCTAAACCACAGGCCATCACCAAAGGTGAGGGTCGTAGGCTCGGACAGCCAGACAGCCGTCGAGCACAGCAGGTAAAAGATAAGAAACAGGCCCGTGATGCGTGCAAAGCCAGCCTGTCGCAGCACATCGGCAAGCGTCCTCAACCTGTTCATCGCGACCCTTTCCACGGACAACCAATCACGTTCGCTCGGTATTGTCCCACAACCGGCACCTGGGGACGTTCCTTTTAATATGAGCAGGACATTGTCAAGAGGCAAAATCGGGCCTGGCCCCAACGATATGGGGTCAGGCCCTCTCCCTATATCAACCCGTCCGCGGCGACCTCGGCGTGTCTTACCGACGCTCGTCTTTGCAGTTTAATATCCGCCCGTGGCGATCTCTCGCTGGGCAATCCGTTGCTACGGCTGAGGCTTCTACGTCGAACCGACAGTCTGTGCACGCGTGTGGCGCCCTGGGCGCTCGCAGAAAAGGGACCTGAGGTTCGCCTCAACGGCTTCGGATCGAACCGCTTCCGGGGTGACTGGCTTATGTGCGGGGGACCGCCCCCCCTACGCCTCCTCTGCCATGAGGCCGACCGCCCACACCCAGCAGGCGAGCTCGCGCGCCGTGGCCACGTTCGCCTTGTTGCCGTGCACCCCGCGCGCGAGCAGCGCCTCCCGCCTCTCGACCAGCCTCCGCACGCCCTTGGCGGCATGCCTCCGGGCGGCCGGGTCCGGGGCCTGGCCCTTGGCGAAGTCCTTCGGCCGCCCGGAGCACGTCAGGTAGTGCCACGCGGCCTCGACCAGCGTCTTCCTCAGGTGCTTGTTGCCGGCCTTGGTGATCGCGCCCCTGCGGCCGCTCTCCCCGCTGGAGTGCTCGGAGGGCGTCAGGCCGACCCACGCGGCGAACGAGCGGGCGTTCCTGAACCTGGAGAACTCGCCGGCCTCGAACACGAGGTCGGCGGCGGAAGCGGTGTCGACGCCCTTGAGGCAGCGCAGGGAGTCGACCCTCTTCCGCCACCTGGGCTTGCGGGCCTCGGCCTCGACGAGCCCCTCGAGCCTCGCCTTCTCCTCCGCCGCCCGCCTGACCGCGTCGACGTAGTAGGCGAGCGCGTCGTTGTCGGCCCCCTCCGCGAACCTAATCGACTCGATCCAGGACCAGTGCGCCCGGGTCCAGTTGCCCTTCCTGCGGCCGGTGGGCGTCCTCTCGTCGAAGACGAGCCCGTGCCTTAGCAGGAACTTGGAGAGCCGCTGCTTCGAGCGCGAGAGGTCGTCCCTCGCGTCCTCGAGCGCCCTGGTCAGGTCGCGGGCGGCCTCGCACTCGTCGTCGGGGACCCACACCTCGACCACGTTGCCGACCGACAGCATGCGGGCGAGGAACTCGGCGTCGTTGCGGTCGTTCTTCCTGCGCCTGTCCGCGCTGGGCTTGATCATCTTCGAGACGGCGCCGACCACGCAGTCGACCCCCAGGCCGGAGAGCCTCTTCTGCAGGTCGAAGCCCGTGACCCCGGACTCGTACACGCACCTGGCCCCGGGGTCCACGGAGCGGACCCACTCCGCGACGGCGCCGGCGTCGTAGCCGAAGGTCGCGGCGCGCACCTCCCCGGTCATGACGTCGAGGGAGACGGCCTTTATCGAGCGGGCGTGGACGTCGAGGCCGACGAAGGTGGTAGTATCGAGCATGGGAGCCCCTTCCATGAATGCGGCGTGGCCGCCGCGGCTGAATTAGACACTCACCATTGTCGGCCTAATCCGCGGTCTTTCATGCAGCAGGGGCTCTCAATGTTTTTATGTCCTGCTCATATCGTCTGTGCCGGCAAAAAGGGACTGTCCCCAACTGCCGGGCGGGACCGTTTAGCGGTGCAGCTGCCGACTGGGCAGGCTGAGCTGATATCCTTATGCGGTAATGTCTCGATTCGTTAGGATTGCATGTGAGAGCTTCCGCTGTCCTTCGTTCAGTTATATATCGCACCTTGGCCGTCGCGCTTGCCGTGCTCGCCGTACTGAGCACCATCATGCCCGCCCCCGCCTATGCCGCCAATACCGATCAGCAGGTCAAAACAGTCCGCGTTGGTTGGCTTGTCAACAACGAGGGCTTCCAGGACGGCACCCCCGGCGAGCGTCTCTCGGGATGGGGTTACGAGTACCTCCAGACCCTCTCGTACTACACACCCGGCTGGCAGTACGAATACGTCTCCGGCACCTTCACCGAGCTTATGGAGAAGCTCGAAGCCGGCGAGATTGACCTCATGCCAAACATCTCCTACTCCGAAGAACGCGCCCAAAAACTTCTCTTCTCATCGAACCCCGAGGGCACCGAGCGCTACTACATCTATGCCAGGCCCGAGCGCGACGATCTGGCCAAGGGTGACCCCCGAGCGCTCCAAGGCCTTGCCATCGGCTGCAACCCCGGCGTTATGCAAACCTTCGTTGGCCAGCAATGGCTCGCCAACGAAGGAATCGCCTGCACATACAAGGAGTATGACGGAAACTCCGTTCTCTTTGATGCGCTGGCAAACGGCGAGGTCGATGCCGTCATCATGAACGACACGACCTCGTCGCCCAGTGCCTCCCCCATGTTCTACATTGGGTCGAGCGACTACTATTTTGCCGTCCCCAAAAGCCGCCCCGACCTGATGGACGACATCAATGCCGCCATGACAGCAATCGCCCGCGTCAACCCACGCTATAACGACGAAGTCAAATCTCACTACTCGGCCCAAAACAGCGGTTCATCATCGCTCAACGGCCCCGAATGTTCCTGGCTCAAAGCAAACAACAACATCATCACGCTCGGCTACATTACGGGCAAGCTCCCCTACTGCAACGAAGACGAAGACGGCAAAATGGAAGGCTCGCTCGCATCGCTTGCGACGACGCTACACGATAAATTTGGCATTACGGTCAAAACCGTCGCCTTTGATAGCTACAAGATGATGTCAAAGGCCCTGTCAGAGGGAAGCATAGACGTTGCGCTGCCGGCATACCGAGATTACTGGTTTGCCGAGCAATCAGGCGTTGTGCAGTCGGTATCGTTGGGGACCATGTCCCTCACCGCCATCCACACCGGCAGTAACCTGAAAAAAGACCTTCAGAACATCGCCTGTACCAAATCATCGTTTGTCAACAAAAATGCACTTGAAAGTCTATTCCCCACAGCGACCGTAACCGAATACCAATCCGACGATGAAGCGTTCGACGCCCTCAGGAAGGGAACGGCGCGCTGCATCGTCGCTCCCAGTTCACGCGTAAAAACCATCGGTGACCGTTATGATCTCGAGGACTGCGAGACGGTCGAGCTCCCTGACACCTGTGACCTCGCGTGCTTGATGTCGCGCGGCAAGCCCGAACTGCTGGGAATCATCAACAAGGGCATCATCAATGCCGGAGAATCGCTCTCCGCAAGTAATTACTCCTCCACGTCGTACACGGCCCAGGAATCCAACACGCTTCAATTCCTTTATCGCAACCGCACCGCCATTGCAGCTACCCTCATCGGTATATTGTCGGTCGGCATCGTCCTGCTCATCTGGGCGCTCGTGCGCGCTCGAACCGAGCGCAAAAAAGCCGATGCTGCCAACGCCGCTAAGACGGCATTCCTCACGCGCATGAGCCACGACATCCGTACGCCGCTCAACGGTATCCTGGGCCTTATCGAAATTGAAGAATTGAAGGAAGGCGATATGCAAGTCGCCCGCGAGAGCCGTGCCAAGGCGCGCGTTGCCGCCAATCACCTGCTCTCGCTGATCAACGACATCCTCGAGATGGGAAAAATCGAAGACCGCAAGCTAACACTGGAACATGCGCCTTTTAACCTCAAAGAGCTTTGTGACGATACGCTGGTGCTGTGCAAGCTCCGCGCGTCCAGTAACGGCATCACAATGCAGGACAATAGTCTACCGTACGCCACGGGGCCATACATGATCGGCAGTCCCACCCATATCCGACGGATCATAATCAACCTGCTAGACAACAGCATTAAGTACAACAAGCACGGCGGCTCCGTCACCTTTAGCTCACAGACCGAGCCACTCGATAACGGGCGCGCGCTCTTTTGCTTTAGCGTTTCGGACACCGGCATTGGCATGGTTCCCGAGTTTTTAAAGCATATCTATGAGCCGTTTGCCCAGGAAGGTGACGATGCGCGCAGCAAGTTCCAGGGAACCGGCATGGGCATGCCAATCGTCAAGTCACTTATTGAACTGATGGGCGGCACGATTGAGATTTCGAGTGAGGTTGGCGTGGGAAGTACGTTCAACGTCCAGATTCCGCTCGATATCGACAAGAACCCTCAGGCAGGAGAACGTGCGGACGGCCAGGCAAACAGCTGCTCGCTTGCCGGTATGAACGTCCTTTTGGCAGAAGATAACGAGCTCAATGCCGAGGTTGCCCAGGCTCTGCTCGAAAGCGAGGGCATCGTCGTAACTCACGCCGCCGACGGCAACGAAACGGTCGACCTATACGTTGGCCGTCCCGCCGGCAGCTTCGATGCAATCCTGATGGACATCATGATGCCGGGCATGGACGGCTATGAGGCAACCCGCGCGATTCGCCTGAGCAAGAAGGCCGATGCAGCCGATATCCCCATCATCGCGCTCACCGCCAATGCCTTTGCCGAGGACGCCAAGGCGGCACACGACGCCGGCATGAACGCCCATCTGTCCAAACCGCTCGACTTTAACAAGCTCAAAATTATACTCGCCCGCATCAAGAAAAACGGACCCGTTTCGCTATAGTTTGTGCTCAACCACCACGCACGACCAGAAAGGAAGCCAACGATGTTTAGGCCCTTACGTCGAAAGAAACGCGCCATCACTGACGAGGAAGCGCGCGAACTGCTCGCTACCTGCAAGCGCGGCGTCTTTGCCGTCAACGGCGACGATGGCTACCCGTACGCCATTCCCGTCAACTACTTCTTTGACACCGAGCACGACAAGATTTATTTCCATGGCGCCAAAGCCGGCCACAAGGTCGACGCACTCAAGCGCGATGACAAGGTCTGCTTTACCGTTTACGGCAACGAGTGGCACAAGGACGGTGACTGGGCTCCCTACGTTATGAGTACCGTGGTCTTTGGCCGCTGTCGCCTGGCGAACGACACTCCCGCGTTTATCGAAGACAAAGTCCGCCAGCTCGCCCTTAAGTACTACCCTTCCGCCGAGGAAGTCGAAGAGGAAATCGCCAAGGACATTAAGGGCGTCCAGCTCTACGAGATTACGATTGAGCATCTCTGCGGCAAGCAGATTCAGGAAAAGTAAGCCCCTCAGCAGGCCTCATCAATAACAATATGGCCTGGTTCCAACCCACCTTGGAACCAGGCCATATGCTTATAGAGCGTCGACGGCTATGTGCGCAAGCGCCTCAATGAGCTCCTGCGAGCTCACGGGTTTACTCAGGTGCGCGTCCATGCCCGCCTCGCGCGAAAGCCTGCGGTCGTCGGCAAAGGCGTTGGCGCTCACGGCGATAATCGGCGTGGTCGCGGCATCCTCGCGATCGAGTGCTCGAATCTGACGTGTGGCCTCAAGGCCATCGATGCCCGGCATCATGATGTCCATCAACACCACGTCGTACTCGTGCGGCACGCTCGCGGCAAACATCTCGACGGCAGACTCACCATCCCTAGCGTGTGTCACGACGGCACCGGCACGGCTGAGCGTAAACTGCGCGATCTCGGCATTCAGATCGTTATCCTCTACGAGCAAAACGCGCAAGCCCTGGAGTGCATCGCCGTCTCCCGCGTCCACGCGCACAGCCTGAGGAATCTCGGAGCGCTTGCATTTCTCGAACGGCAGGCGGATGGTAAACGTCGTCCCCTGCCCCAAGACGCTCGTAAAACTCATGGTTCCGCCCATAAGCTCGACCAACTGTTTTGCGATAGGCGCGCCCAGGCCAGTTCCCGATGAAGCGCCTTCCACCTGTTGCCCCTCACGGCAAAACGGCTCGTAGAGGCGCTGTTGGAACTCCTCGCTCATGCCAATACCGTTGTCGGCGATCGTGTATTCATAGACGGGGATGCCATCCGCTGGCTCCACCTCGCGGCACACCAGGCGAACATAGCCGCCCTGGCGGTTGTACTTGACGGCATTGCCGGCAATATTGAGCAACAAGCGCTTGAGGTGCGTCACGCTCACCCGCGCATAGGGATGATTAAGCGTCTGCTGGTCGCAGATAATTGTCACCAGACGCTCCTCGGCCTGGCGCTCCAGAATATCGCGCACCTCGTGGTTGAGGGTCACCAAGTTTGTGGGAACAAGCTCCAGATCGATTTGCCCGCTCTCCAGGCGACTCATATCCAGGGCCTCGTTGGCAAGGTCGAGCAGCAGTCCCGATGCCGTCCAGATCTTTGAGCGGCACTCGGTCTGCTTTTGCAGATCGTCCGCATTGGCATCGCCGACCTCGACCATGCCGCGAATGCCGTTGATGGGCGTGCGCAGATCGTGGCTCATGCGACGCAAAAACTCCGTCTTTGCCGAGTTGGCAGACGAGGCCTCACGCGCTGCCTTTGCCAGCTTGTCGCCATAGTCGCGCTCCTGCTGCAGTAAGTCCGTCAAACGTCGACGATCAGCGCGGCGACGCACCATCACAACAACGGCTATAACACCGCTGTAGAGCACCAGCACGCCGGCAGCAACAGCCGCGACGACCTCAAAGTAGCGCCGCGCCGAGGCATAGGTGTACACGTAGAACCCGCGCGCTTTTCCAAATGTGCCCAAATACCACTCGCCGCTGGCGTTGACCAGTCGGACTTTGCCGGGCAGGCATCGATCCTTTATACCGTCGACAATTAAGACATCCGTCGCAGGCAGATTGAATACGCCCAATATGGTGGGTTCAACGGCATTGGTCGCAACAACCTTGCCGTCGCTTTCGATCACGATATTGCCGCTGTCAATGGTCTCATAACCACCGAGCAGGCTCTGCAGTTTGAGCGTATTGCTTGCAACTGCCTTCGCGCTCTGATGCCTGACCGCGATAACGATGCCCTCGCCATCTTGCCGGGTCACGCAACCAATGTCTGCAACCGAATCATCCGAAAGCGTAATGCGGGCGGTATAGGACTTAAGCGGATGGGCTGCCACCTCCAGCACGGGTGCTTCCTTGAGATACGTAGCGAGCGACTCGTAGCCCACGCCATCCGTCGAGGACTCGGACACCAAATTGCCCGATGCGTCCGTCACGATCAGTGCGCTCACGTTGAACTGGTCGGCATATTGCTCCAGCATGGCGTTATCCACCGAACCGTCGCGCTCCATATCGCGCGCCGTCTCTCCGGCGATCTCCATAACGCGAATCAGGTTTTTGGTCGTATAGGCGCTATTGAATGCATCGTAGGAAAGGCTCTGCGTCGCCACGTAATCGACAACGTCGGCAAAGCGCTGCTCGGCCTGAGCTGTCGTGTAGCCGTAGCTCATCATGCCGGCAACAACGGAGAGCGCTATCCCCAGCAGGGCGACAAGGAGCCATGCCCCTGTCGAACGATTGCCCCGCTCCTGAGCGGCGTGGTCGGGTGCATCGATCATGAAAGGCCCTCCATATTCAAAAATGGCGAAGGGTCATCAAAGTACTTTGACACCAGACGTTCCATGGTGCCATCGGCAAGCATTTCTTGGTAGGCACGGGTGAGTTTAACGTCGATGCCACGCGTATCGTTGATATCGAAAGCAGTGCCCAAACCAACCTCTAACAGCGGCTCATCCAAAATGCGATACGTCACACCATAGTCTTTTTCGTAGGCGAGCAGCGAGGACTCATGCGCGGCGATGGCGTCGACCAGACCTTCGACGAGCGCCGGGTTCAGGTATGAGCGGTCCGAAAAGCAGTAGAGCTCTTTGATCTGCGGAACGTTTTCATTTGTATGATTGAGCAAAATGTCCTCGGGCTTGGTGGTGGACTGGACCGCCACGACCTTATCCTCAAGATCGGCAAGCGTGTAGATATCGCTCTGGGGATCGACCGCGACCACCTGGCGGCTCGCAAGGTACGGGCCGGCCCAACGATACTCGTTTTCGCGACCCGTCATGCTAAAGCTGCCCATGACGCAATCGAGCTCGCCGCTCGCCAGCAGCTCTTTCTTCTTTTCCCAATCGATCAGCTGGTACTTTGGCTTGTAACCAATGCGGGCCAAAGCCTCGGTCAATATCTCGACATCCAGGCCAACGATATCGCCGTACTCATCGGTATACACAAACGGTGGATAGAGGTCGCTTCCGACGTCGAGCGTCTTAAGGTCGTCGTCTTTGACCTGCGAGGCATCCAGACCTTCTAATGCAGACGTCGAGGCTCCGTCATTCGACCCGGAACAGCCAGCTATCGCTACGACAAAGGCGCTCGCCACCGCAAGCGCAACAAACAACGAAATGGCAACCGAGCGACGGGGTCTTTTCATCAAGCTCCAGACGATCCTGTTTACAGACTGAAATGGTTGAAAATAATAGCAAACAAAACCACACGAGTGCCCAATGGTTACAGACGTTTTACCATGCGGGGCCTTCCAGCCGACTTGGCAGAAGGCCCCGCATGCAGTGCTCACTTACCGTGCATTAAAAACGTAGTGGCCTAGGCGGTCGCACGCCTCCCTTACACGCGAAAGCGGCAGCGCCAGATTCACGCGAATGTGACAGGGTCCGTGGAACGGACGGCCGTCCTGATACCCCACGCCCACACGCGCGCCCTCATCGAGCAGCCACTGAATATCGCGCCCATGCTCGCGGCACCACTCCGTGCAATCCAGGAACACCATATAGGTGCCCTGCGGGCGCGAATAGGACACACCCTCAAAATGCTCGTCCACGTAATCGCAGAAGTACTCGATATTGTCGGCAAGCACCTGGTTGAGCTCGTCCACCCACTCGTAGCCTTGCGGCTGGTAGGCACCGATAAGCGCATGCATGGAGAGGACGTTCATCTCGTTGTAGTGGGTCTTGTTGGACACGGAGCACACGCGGTCGCGCAGCGTCTCGTTATAGATGATGTGATAGCTGCCGACCAGACCCGCCAGGTTGAACGTCTTGCTGGGCGCGTAGAGGGCAACCGTGCGCATGCGGGCATCCTCGCTCACCGACTGCGTCGGGATGTGCTTGTGCCCCGGCAAGATGATATCGGACCAAATCTCGTCCGAGATCACCACGCAATCGTGCTGGCGATAGATGTCCATGGCGCGCTCGATCTCGTCACGCTCCCATACGCGGCCGCAGGGATTGTGCGGCGAGCAGAATACCGCGGCATGGATGTGGTTTTGAGCGAGCTTGCACTCCATGTCCTCAAAGTCCATACGCCACACGCCCTGATCGTCGAGCTTAAGCGGGCTGTGGACAATGTGATAGCCCGCGGCCTCAATGGACTTGGTAAAGCCGATGTAGGTAGGGCTGTGGACCAGCACCGCATCGCCCGGCTGAACATACGCACGCAGCGTCGACACGACACCGCCCAGCACACCGTTTTCGTAGCCGATATGCTCCGGGAGCAGGCCCTCGATGCCATTGCGGCGGCTCTGCCATTCGATGATGCGGTCGAAGTACTCGGCGCGCGGGTTAAAGTAGCCAAACATGGGATGCTGAGCGCGATGAATGATGTGCTCCTGGACCGTGGGCACCGTGGCAAAATTCATGTCGGCCACCCACATGGGAATGCGGTCGAAGCCCTCGTCGGGTGCGTTCGGAGCCATACCGGGGATCTCGCCCCAGGAGTCAACGGCGATGGAGTCCATGCCGTGGCGGTCGATAAGCGAGCTAAAGTCGTATTTCATGCTGAGCCCCCGTGCAAAGTGATTGTTTTGGTAGGCGTTATTGTCCACCAGCGTGGGCGGTTTTGGCATGAGGTTTGGCGCTTAATTTGACGGGCGCGGACGGATGGCCGGTTAGTCTTGAGCGTCGTTGACGGCGACTACGGTTAGCTGGGTTTCGTCGACCGTAAACGATATGTCGAGCCCGGCGAAGGCCAGATGATAGACGCGGTTTGGCTCGTGCTTGCTGCCTGCGCGGCGTGGATCTTGGCGAAGGACTTCGGCCAAGCCGGGGAGCTTTGCGGGCGGGACCATGTCTTGCAGCGCTTGCGGGAACTCAACATCGAGCTCTTGCCACGGAGCCTCCTCAATCCAGCCGCCCGTTGCATCCGGGTGGCAGTCCGCAAACGGGATGTAGGGCTTGATATCGTAGATGGGCGTGCCGTCACGCAGGTCGGCCCCCAGCACATGGATGATGGGGGCATCGTCGGTGAACTCGACACGATCGAGCTTGACGCAGGTGAGACCGATGGGATTAGGGCGAAACGGGCTGCGCGTGGCAAAGACGCCCACACGCTCGGCTCCACCCAGGCGCGGCGGACGCACGGTTTTCGACCATTTTGCGTTGGCGCCAGACCTGTCCTGCGTTTTGGCATCGGCGGCTATGTCCTTAGCCGTGCCGCCGGGCGTACCGTTTTCGAAGCGCCACAGCAGCCATAGGTGAGAGAAGGAGTCCAGACCCTCAACCGCTGCATTGGAGGCAAATTCCGGCTCAAAGACGATGCGTCCCTGCAGATGGGGTGCCAAAAAGCTGTTGCGCGGAATGCCGAACTTCTGCGGCAGGTCGGTATGTATGTGTGCAATAGGTTCCATGCCGGTCATTGTACGGCATGAAGGTGTGGGGCGTTGCGCGCAATTCTTCGCCGCAGTCCCCGTCGTGCAACCAACGGTTGCTTGGAAGGGCGCCTGCCGCCGCGTATGCTTAAGCCATCAACCAGCAGAAAGGAGCCGCTATGGCCTTTGCAGAAAAGCTCATTGCCATCCGTCGCGCCCATCACCTTACCCAAGAGCAGCTCGCCGCCAAACTCTTTGTCACGCGCCAAGCCGTCAGCCGTTGGGAGCGCGACGAGGTCACCCCGGGCATCGACATGATGAAGCTCATTGCCGCCGTAACCGGCGAGCCACTGTCCCACCTGCTCGAAATGCCCGAGCACTATTGTCAGAGCTGCGGCATGGTGCTCACGCCCGACGACTGCGGCACCGATGCCACGGGCGCCACGACCGACCATTACTGCAAGTGGTGCTACGACCACGGCAAGTACACCTACGACACCACCATGGAGGCGATGATCGAGGATTGCGCCCCGCGGCTGGCGCAAAACACCGGCATGTCGCTCGACGAAGCCGTCTCGCTCATGGGCGCCGTCCTGCCGCAACTGGAGCGCTGGCGCACCGTGCAGGAAAACGAGGAGCGCTACGGCGCCGAAGCGCGGGCGCGCTATGGCGATGAGGCTATCGATGCAGCAAATGAAGCACTGCTGGATATGGACCCCGAGACATGGAACGACATGAAGGAACTTGAACGCGCTATTCTGGGTCAACTCTCGATTGCCATGGGCATTGGCGACCCAGAGAGCAACGAGGCCCACAAACTTGTCGCAATGCACCGTCGATGGATTGCCCTTAACTGGGGACACGAGCCCCAAGACGAAGCATACCTGGGCCTCGCCCACGGCTATCTTGCCGATCAGCGCTTTGTTGACTACTACGACAAGCCCTGCGGCACCGGAGCCACGACGTTTCTGGTTCAGGCAATCGAGTTGTCGTCGGCTCGCGCATAGACCGCGGCGGCTTTGGGTATTTCAATCGAAACCTCAACCGATTGGAGACCCATGGCTACTAATCATGAGCTCACGCTGTACGTTATGACCGGCTGCCCGTATTGCATAAAAGTCAAGCGATTCCTTGCCGATAACGGTGTGACCATCCCCGAGCGCAATATCTCGACCGATACCGAGGCCGAGCAGACGCTCATCGCCGTCGGCGGAAAACGCCAGGTTCCCTGCCTGTTCATCGACGGCAAGCCACTCTACGAATCGAGTGACATCATCGCATGGATACAGAAGAACCTGCTCTAGTACGCGCATTGCAACCGACCACCCCAACCCATACGGTCAAACACGTACGCCAGCATCCAAAGTCGACATTTTTCGACATCTTTGGATGCTGACGTACAG
>CAJMNK010000044.1 GCA_905214905.1 uncultured bacterium
CGGAGAGCACTTAATGTGCTCTCCGTGCGAGCCAGGACTGTCCGAGCAGGCGACCAAACCCCGCACCCCGTCCCGGCGAGCGCTTGGGGACCGGTGGCCTACAGGTGCGAGATGATCAGTTCCATCTTGCCTTCGAGGTCAATGGACTTGACGGTGCTGGGGGCCAGCAGATGGCTTCCCTTGTGGACTGCCTCGCCGCAGACGGTGCCTTCGCCGTCGATGACCGACAGGCACATGAAGGGCCAGCGCTGGTCGAGGGTCTTGCTGCCGTTGACGCGCACGCGATCGACGGTGTAGCAGGGGTTGGACTCGAGCTCGGTCACGCCGTCGACCTCGGGCGCGGTCACGGTGCCGTCGGTCGGAGCCTGGACATTAAAATCGATGCAGTCGAGGCTCTGCTCAATGTGCAGCGGGCGCAGCTTGCCGTCGGTGCCGGGGCGGTCGTAGTCGTACAGGCGATAGGTCACATCGCTCGACTGCTGCGTCTCCAAAATGAGCGTGCCGGTCTTGATGGCGTGCACAGTACCGGAGTCAATCTGGAAAAAGTCGCCCTTGTGGATTGGCAGCACGTTGAGCATGTCATCCCAGCGGCCGTCCTCGATCATCTGTGCGGCCTCGGCGCGGTCATGCGCGCGCTGTCCGACGATGATTGTGGCGCGGGGCTCGCAATCCAGCACGTACCAGCACTCGGTTTTGCCCAGGCTGCCGTTTTCGTGCTCGGCGGCGTACTCGTCGTTGGGATGAATCTGAATCGAAAGGTCGTCCTTGGCGTCCAGAATCTTAATGAGCAGCGGGAACTCCTTGCTCTCGCAGTTGCCAAAGAGCTCACGGTGCTCGGACCACAGCCACGACAGCGTGTGGCCGGCGTACGGGCCCTCCGCGATCTGGCAGTCGCCGTTGGGATGGGCAGAGATGGCCCAGCACTCACCGATGGGACCCTCGGGAATGTCGTAGCCAAACACGGTCTCCAGCTGGCGGCCGCCCCAGATCTTCTCGTGGAAGATCGGCGTGAGTTTAATCAAATCGGACATGTGCATACTCCCATAAGGTTGTGCGGGTGCCGCGTAAGACAGCTCAAAACGAGCACCCACCGGATTACAAACCTAGGCCAACGTTACGTTGTGCAGCTCAAAGCGGTCGCCCACGTTGTGCGAGATAGAATATTCAAACGCGGTGCCGCTATCCAAGAAGCCAATCTGGTTGAGTTCGAGCAGGGGAGAGCCGGGTTTTGTATCCAGGCGCTCAGCCTCTTCCTCAGTTGCCGCGACAGCGCGAATGGTGCGATGGAAGCTCGAAATCTTCAGCCCGCATTGCTCGCGGATAAAGCCGTAGACCGATCCGTACAGGTCCTTCTTTTTAAGGCCCGGGATCAGTTCGAGCGGCATATAGGTGTACTCGATGACGATGGGCTTCTCGTCGACCTGGCGCACGCGCACGATGTGATAGGCGAAGTCATCCTCGGCCATTCCCAGCTGGGTCGCAACCTCTGCCGGCGGATTGACGATCGAGAAATCGTAGACCACCGAGGTCACCTTTTCCCCGCGGTGCTCATACGAAAAGCCCTGGGCACGGTCGTTCTTGCCTTGAAAAAACACCTGGCCGGGAAGTCCCGCCGTGTCCTTGACGTAGGTGCCCGATCCGCGCCGGCTGGTAATAAGGCCTTCCTCGGTGATCTGCTCAATCGCTCGTTTGACGGTGATTTTGGAAACGCCATAGAGCTCACAGAACTCAACGACGGTGGGCAGCTTATCGCCCGGTTTAAGTGCGCCGTCCTCGATGCTTCGACGGATATCTGCAGCTATCGCCTCGTATTTGGGAATCATGCAATCCTCCCTTCATATTTGCGTCGATATTTAGAAAGTATACCTACTTAAAAAGCATCCATATGGCCTTCATGAAAGAAGTTCGATAAAGAAAAATGAAAAAGACGCTTTACATAGAAAATTAGAGCGCTATAGTTACAGACAACAAGCGAGATGCATTGGCGTTTCCTTGTACTGTTTGGGGACGGTTTTGTTTTGGCGGGTTGGATATCGGTATGACCGGTGCGCGCCCGCGCCGGATAACCTGCCAAGGCAAACCCGTCTCCAACCGGAAGCTCTAGAACACGAAAGCGAGGACTTTGATGGCTCAGTATCAGCTGCCCAGCGACTTCTTCTTTGGCGCCGCTATGTCCGGCCCGCAGACTGAGGGTCAGTGGAACCAGGGAGGCAAGCTCGAGAACCTGTGGGACACCTGGTCCATCCAGGATCTGGGCTCGTTCTATAACTGCGTTGGCTCTTATGCCGGTAATGACTTTATGGCCAAGTACCAGGAAGACCTTCGCATTCTGAAGGACTTGGGCCTGGATACCTATCGCACTTCCATCCAGTGGAGCCGTTTGCTCGATGCCGACGGCAACCTCAACGAGGAAGGCGCCGCGTGGTATCACGAGTTGTTCCGCGCCTCTCGCGAGGCCGGCCTGGAGCCGTTTGTCAACTTGTACCACTTTGACATGCCCACCTACCTCTTTAACCGCGGCGGCTGGGAGAGCCGTGAGGTCGTCGAGGCTTACGCGCATTATGCCGACGTCGCCTTCCACGAGTTTGGCCAGGAGATTAAGTACTGGTTCACCTTTAACGAGCCCATCGTCGAGCCCGAGCAGCGCTATCAGGAGGGCGTGTGGTTCCCGCAACTCCACGACTTCAACCGCGCCCGCACCGTGCAGTATCACATCTCGCTGGCACATGCGCTGGCCGTGGCCAACTATCGTCGCGCCTATGACGAGGGTGCTATTCGCGCCGATGCCAAGATCGGCATGATCAACTGCTTTACCCCGGTCTACACCAAGGAGAACCCCAGCGAGGCAGACCTCGAGGCCGTGCGCATGACCAGCGGTATCAGCAACCGCTGGTGGCTCGACCTTATTACCAAGGGCGAGCTTCCCACCGACGTGCTCGAAAGCCTGGCCGAGGGCGGCGTTAAGCTTCCGTTCCGTGCTGGCGATAAAGAGATTCTTAAGCAGGGTGTTGTCGACTGGCTCGGTTGCAACTACTACCACCCCACGCGCGTTCAGGCTCCGGCGAGCAAGATCGACCAGTACGGTCTGCCGCACTTTGCCGACGAGTACGTGTGGCCCGACGCCGTTATGAATGAGAGCCGCGGCTGGGAGATCTATCCGCAGGGTCTCTACGACTTTGGCATGGACTGCGCCAAGAACTACCCCGATCTTGAGTGGTTCGTTTCCGAGAACGGCATCGGCATCATGGACGAATACAAGAACCGTGACGCCGAAGGAACCATCCAGGACGACTACCGCGTCGACTTTGTACGCCAGCACCTGGAGTGGGTGGCCAAGGCCATCGACGAGGGCGCCAAGTGCCGCGGATACCATTATTGGGCCGTCATCGATAACTGGTCTTGGGCCAATGCCTTTAAGAATCGTTACGGCTTTGTCGAGGTCGATCTGATGGACGGTTATAAGCGCCGTCTTAAGAAGTCGGCGGCTTGGCTCAAACAGGTCGCCATGACCCACGTGGTTGATTAGCGACCGGGCGAACGCCCAGACCACGCGCCGCCGCGCGCAACACATGGCACATCTGGTGGCAGAGGGCGACAGACCACCGTGCGCATAGGAAAAGGCCGGATTTGATAGTTAGGAGCAATCATGGCCAGTGACAACGGAAAGAGCTTCCTCGACAAGTTTGCCGAGGTCTCTGCGAAGGTGGGAAACCAGGTTCACCTGCGTTCCCTGCGCGACGCCTTCGCGACCATCACGCCGCTCTATATCCTTGCGGGTATCGCGGTTCTTATCAACAACGTCGTGTTCCCCCTGTTCCCGCTCGATGCGGCGGGCCTTGCCAACCTTCAGACGTGGGGTTCGGCAATTACGCTGGGCACCCTCAACGTCTCTGCCATTATCTTGGCCGGATTGATTGGCTACAGCCTCGCTAAGAACAAGCGTTTCGATAACCCGCTCGCTTGCGTGGTCGTCGCTATCTCTGCTTTCGTCATCATGATGCCGCAGCAGATCACCGCCACGCTTGCTGCCACGAGCCCGCTGCTCACCGACAAGATCACCTCCGCCGAGGTCACGGGCGCCCTTTCGACTGCCAACACCGGCACCAACGGTCTGTTCTCGGCTATTATCATCGCCCTGCTTTCCGTCTCGCTCTTCATCAAGATTTCTGGCGTCGAGAAGCTCAAGGTTAAGCTGGGCGAGGGCGTGCCTCCCGCGGTCTCCAACTCCTTCAACGTCATGATCCCGATGCTGCTCAACCTCGCGATCTTCGCTCTTGCCGCAGCCCTGCTCGCCGTGTGCGCCGGCACCGATCTGTGCACCATCATCTCCACGTGTATCTCCAACCCGCTCAAGAACATCATGAACGCCGGTCCGTGGGCTGTTATCCTCATCTACACCCTTGCTAACCTGCTGTTCTGCGTCGGTATTCACCAGTCCACCATCTCTGGCGCTACCGTCGAGCCGATCCTGACCATGCTCATCGTCGACAACATGGCTACCTTTGCCGCCGGTGGCACCATCCAGCCCGATCACTACATGAACATGCAGATCGTTAACAGCTTCGCCCTCATCGGCGGCTCGGGCTGCACCCTCATGCTTCTGCTCGACACGCTCCTGTTCTCCAAGAACAAGGCTTCCGAGACCGTTTCCAAGATGGCTATCCTGCCTGGTCTGTTCAACATCAACGAGCCGGTTATCTACGGTTACCCCATCGTGTACAACCTGCCGCTCATGATTCCGTTTGTCCTTCTTCCCGATCTGTTCATCGGCATCACCTATGGCCTTACCTGCGCAGGCATCATCAGCCCCTGCATCGCCCAGGTGCCCTGGACTATGCCTCCCGTCATCAATGCCCTGCTCGCTACGGGCTTTGACTGGCGCGCCGGCGTGTGGCAGGCTCTCGAGATTGTCATTGGCATGGCCGTCTACCTGCCCTTTATGAAGATTTCCGAGAAGGCAATCGCCAAGCAGGAAGCTCTCGCCGAGTAGAACGCCTAACGTTCGTCCCTTTCACCGCTGCGGGCGCCGGTACGCGGTGCCGGTGCCCGCAGCTCTCTCCCTTGCGTAAAGATGCAGGGGGGGTGGGAACAATAGCTGCAAAGAATGAAACCAGTCGTCGTCTGCGCGCCGCGCAGTTATAAGGAGGAAACCATGAAGAAGATCATGCTCTGCTGCAATGCCGGTATGTCCACGAGCCTGCTGGTCCAGAAGATGCAGGCCGAGGTCGCGAACCGTGGCCTGGAAATTGAGGTCGAGGCTCGCCCCATGAACGAGGCCCACGATCACCTGGACGAGTGCGACATGTTGCTGCTTGGCCCGCAGATCGGCTACACCAAGGGCGATTTTGAGAAGGAGGCCGCTGGCCGCTTCCCGGTCGAGGTCATCAACATGGTCGACTACGGCCGCATGAACGCTGCCGGCATCATCGACCACTGCGTCAGCGTGATGGGCTAGGTGCAGCATATGGAGGATATGAACGAGTTGCAGATGACCTGCTTCGAGATCATCAGCTACGTCGGTACCGCCAAGAGCATGTACATCAATGCCGTGCAAAAGGCCAAGGAGGGCGATTTTGACGCTGCCGAGGAGCTTATCAAGCAGGGCGACGAGGCCTATAACGGTGGCCACGATGTCCATATGGGGCTCCTTCAAAAGGAGGCCAACGGCGAGCGTAACGGCGAGGCCCCGCTGATTCTGCTGCATGCCGAGGACCAGATGGCCGGCACCGAGACCATGCGCGTCATGGCGACGGAGCTCATCGAAATCCACAAGCAGCTGCAGGCACTTAAGGCCTAGTCGGCGTTATCGCCGCGAAGGACCGTGCGGTCCGACAGACAACATAGTCCCTTTGACGGGTGCCGGGAGTCTCTGCCTCCCGGCGCCTTTATTTTTGGGGATGGTCTTGCGCGGCCTGTTGAGCGGCCATTTGCGTTTCCCCAGATAAAACCTGCCAAAACAAACCTGTCCCTTTTTGGCAGGTTTTTGCCTGGGGAGCGGTACCATACAAGCAATGTTTAAACGAGAAAGGCGGGCTCCCATGGAACCTAAGCAGTACTACATCGGCATTGACGTCGGCGGCACTTCGGTTAAGGAGGGTCTGTTCGACGAGGACGGCAACCTGCTGGCCAAGGCCAGCGTGCCTACGCCTCCTATCGTTGACGCCGCGGGCTTTGCCGCGGTGACCGAGGCTATCGACCAGGTGGTCGCCAAGGCTCAGATTCCGCGTGCCTTTGTGGCGGGCATTGGTCTGGCCGTTCCGTGCCCCATCCCGGCATCGGGCGATGCCAAGGTCAAGGCCAACATTGCCATTAACCTGCCCGAGCTGAGAGTCGCCATTCAGGAGCACTGCCCCGACGCGGTCGTTAAGTACGAGAACGATGCCAACGCCGCTGCCATGGGCGAGGCCTGGCTCGGCTCTGCCAAGGGCGTGCAGAACGTGGTGATGGTCACCATTGGCACCGGCGTGGGCGGCGGCGTTATCGTTAACGGCGACGTGGTATCGGGCGTTGTGGGTGCTGGCGGCGAGATTGGCCACATGTGCCTGAACCCGGCCGAGGAGCGCACCTGCGGCTGCGGCGGCCATGGCCATCTGGAGCAGTATTCCAGCGCCACCGGCGTGGTGAGCAACTACCTTGCCGAGTGCAAGAAGGCGGGCGTCGAGCCCATCGAGCTGACCGGCCCCTCCGATTCCAAGGACGTGTTCCAGGCTTGTCGCGAGGGCGACAAGCTCGCGCTGGCCGCGGCCGATACCATGGCCGACTATCTCGGCCGCGCACTGGCGCTTATTGCCAACGTGGTTGATCCCGAGATGTTCCTCATCGGCGGCGGCGCCTCCGCCTCGGCCGATGTCTACCTCGACAAGGTTCGCGAGCACTTTAAGCAGTACGCGCTTTCCGCCTCGCGCGAGACACCCATCAATGTCGCTTCGCTCGGAAACGACGCCGGCATCATCGGTGCCGCCTACGTAGCCCTGCGCGCCGCCGGTAAATAGCTGGTGCAAGGGGGACAGGTTACTTTGCACCAACATGGTGCAAAGGGGACAGCCTTGGCCCCCATGCCTGCGCCCCAAAATATGCCGTGGCCCTTCCGTCTGCGAAGGCTCGGCATCGGCGTGCTACCATAGCTACGTCCAAGTACACATATCAAGTGGAGGATATCCATGGCAAACGTTCTTGTCTTTGGTCACCAGAACCCCGATAACGACGCCATCATGAGCGCCGTCGTCCTGTCCCAGCTGCTCAACCAGGTTGAGTATGCCGGCAACACCTACGAGGCCTGCGCCCTTGGTCAGCTTCCGGCCGAGTCCGCCAAGCTGCTCGCCGACGCCGGCATCGCCGAGCCCCGCGTGATCGAGTCCGTCGAGGCCGGTCAGCTCGTCGTCCTCACCGACCACAACGAGTCTGCCCAGTCCGTCGCCGGCCTTAAGGACGCCACGGTCTTTGGCGTTGTCGATCATCACCGCATCGGCGACTTCGAGACCGCCGGCCCGCTGCACTACATCTGTCTGCCCTGGGGCTCCAGCTGCACCATCGTCACCAAGCTCGCCGGCGTGCTCGGCGTTGAGCTTTCCGACGTTCAGGCCAAGCTGCTGCTCTCGGCCATGATGACCGACACGCTCATGCTCAAGAGCCCCACCACCACCGATGTCGACCGCGCCGTCGCCGCCAAGCTCGGCGAGCAGGTGGGCGTCGACCCGGTCAAGTTTGGCATGGAAGTCTTCCTCACCCGCCCGTCCGGCTCCTTCACCGCAGCCGAGATGGTCGGCAACGACATCAAGATGTTCGAGCCCGCCGGCAAGAAGCTGCTCATCGGCCAGTACGAGACTGTCGACAAGACCCGCGCACTCGGCATGATCGACGAGATTCGCGAGGCCATGCGCGCCTACGCCGCCGAGAAAGGTGCCGACGGCATCGTCCTGTGCATCACTGACATCATGGAGGAGGGCTCGCAGGTCCTGCTCGAGGGCGAGACCGAGGCCGCTCAGAAGGGCCTGGGCATTGCCGACGAGCACGACGGCGTCTGGATGCCGGGCGTCCTCTCCCGTAAGAAGCAGGTCGCTGCCCCCATCATGGCCGCCTGCTAGGTTTAGTTGACCAAACGCCACGACCGGACCGCGGACGCCCCGCGCTCCGGTCGTTTTTTGTGCACGGCGCCGCGTCGTCTCTTGGACAGGTATGCCCGTGCCGTTGAACAAATAATGTTCAACCTGTGGTTCCGCTTTTCGGCCACGCCTGCGTGCTTGTCGTGCAGGGTAGGCTAGATGCAAGCGTAATACGTTAGAGCGCGGCGCCGCCATCTGGGCGGGCCGTGCTTTTTTAAGACGGGAGCCATCCCGTGAAAGGAGCCGCCCATGGCAGCAACTGAGCAGCTGTTCAACGTTCGTGAGCGCAAGCGTTTTGAACGTCACGACATCTGGGAGCGCATCGCCGAGAACGGCACGATTTCCGCCGCCGTCATGGTCTTCGCCGCCATCGCCGCCGTCATTTGCGCCAATACCGATGCCTACGAGGCCATCCATCACTTTTTGGAGACCCCGCTGTATGTGGGCCTGGGCAACCTTACGGCCGGTCTCACCGTTGAGCTTTTCGTCAACGACTTCCTCATGGCGATCTTCTTTTTGCTGGTGGGCATTGAGCTTAAGTACGAGATGACGGTCGGCGAGCTCAAGAATCCGCGTCAGGCCATGCTTCCCATGCTGGCGGCCGTGGGCGGCGTTGTCGTTCCCGCCTGCATCTACCTGATCTTTAACCATGCCGGCGCGCACAACGGCTGGGCCATTCCCATGGCAACCGATATTGCCTTTGCGCTGGGCGTGCTGTCGCTTTTGGGTAATCGCGTGCCCAACGGCGTGCGCGTGTTCTTCTCGACGCTCGCCATCGCCGACGACCTCATCTCCATCGCCGCCATCGCCATCTTCTACGGTCAGAGCCCCAATCCGTTTTGGTTGGGCGCCGCCGCGCTTGTGACCTGCGCGCTCGTGTGGCTCAACAAGACGCAGCATTACCGCCTTGCCCCGTATTCGGTACTGGGTCTGCTGTTGTGGTTCTGCATGTTCAAGAGCGGCGTACATGCCACGCTTGCTGGCGTCATCTTGGCCTTTACCATCCCGGCCAAGTGCGGCGTCAAGCTCGATAGTCTCACCGATTGGTTGGGCGAGTGCCTGCCGCTGCTCGATGACCGCTACGACGACGAGGCGCACATCCTGGGCCAGCACGACTTTACCGTCTCGACCACCAAGGTCGAGCGCGTCATGCACCGCGTGACCCCGCCGCTTATCCGCATGGAGCGTCTGATCTCCACGCCGGTCAACTTTGTGATTCTGCCGATCTTTGCGTTCGTGAACGCACAGGTTCGCCTAGTGGGCGTGGACATGAGCACGCTACTCACCGACCCGGTGACGCTCGGCGTATATTTTGGCATGCTGCTGGGCAAGCCGATTGGCATCTTTGGCATGACGTTTGCCCTGGTTAAGCTTAGGGCCTGCGAGCTGCCGCGCAATGTCAACTGGCACATGATTGCCGGTGTGGGCATTCTGGGCGGCATCGGCTTTACCATGTCGATTCTCATCAGCGGCCTTGCCTTCCCGACGGCCCAGTTTGAGGTTCTGGCCGCCAAAGCCGCTATTCTCGCCGGCTCTGTCACCGCGGCCGTACTTGGCATGATCTACATGAGTGTGATCTGCAAGCACCCCGCGCCCAAGGACGAGTAAGAGCACATACAAGTTTGAAAACGCCGCCTGTGAACACCATCACAGGCGGCGTTTTAGTCATTCGGGACGTTCTTAAATGACTAGGTTTATTCCACGGTGCCGTAGACGGCGCCCCAGCCGTGGGCGGCAAGGGCGGAGTTGAGCTGGTCGCAAAGTGACTGGCGGTCGTAATAGCCGGGCGGTAGCAGGTTGACGATTTCCATGAGATCGGGCGCCAGGTCCAAGATTTCGGCCTGTACGATCAAATCCAGGCGGTCGATGGCGTGGCGGTCGTAAAACAGTCCGTCGACCAGGCGCTGCAGGTCGCCGAATTCCTCGGCCTGGAACGATCCGTACTCCATAATGCCTCCTTGGGCGCTCCACGCCGGCATGCGCGGCGATTCGTAATTTATTGCGATGGACTTAATCTATCACGGCTTCATACCGTTGCGGCGGTGGCGGTCTATACTTAGACGAACTGCAACGTACCGCTTCGCGAAAGGTCGCACCCATGCAGACGATCTACCAGAAGATGGAAACCACCGAACTCGATGCCGCCATCGAGGCGCTCAAAGCCGAGGTCGCCGAGGTCAAGGCCAAGGGCCTGGCGCTCGACATGGCCCGCGGCAAGCCGTCGCCCTCCCAAGTGGACATCTCTCGACCCATGCTCGATATCCTCAATGCCGATGCCGATCTGCACGACGGCAACGTCGACTGCTCCAACTACGGCTGCTTTGAGGGCATTCCCTCGGCGCGCAAGCTAGCGGGGGAGTTCCTGGGTTGCCCCGCCGAGCAGACGCTCGTGCTGGGTTCGTCGAGCCTTTTGATCGAGCACGACATCGCCGGCATGTTCTGGCGCTGCGGCTCGTGCGGCAGCGAGCCTTGGGAGGCTTACGAGGCCGCGCACGACGGCAGGAAGGTCAAATTCCTGTGCCCGGTTCCCGGCTACGATCGCCACTTTGGCATTACCGCCGACCTGGGTATCGAGAACATCCCCGTCGCGATGACCGACAACGGTCCCGACATGGACGAGGTCGAGCGCCTGGTTGCCGCCGACGACTCCATCAAGGGCATTTGGTGCGTGCCCAAGTACTCCAACCCCACGGGCATCACTTTTAGCGAGGACACCGTGCGCCGCCTGGTCGAGATGCCCACGGCCGCGCCCGATTTCCGCATCTTCTGGGACAACGCCTACTGCGTGCACGACCTGTACGACGAGACCGACGAGCTCGCCAACATCTTCGATCTTGCCCGCACGGCGGGCACCGAGGACCGCGTGGTGGCATTCGCCTCGACGTCCAAGATCACTTTCCCGGGTGCCGGTATCGGCTTTATCGGTGCGAGCCCCGCGGTTATCGCGGAGTTCTCCAAGCGCCTGAAGGCCGGCCTCATCAGCGCCGATAAGCTCAACCAACTGCGCCACGTGCGTTTCCTTCCCACCATCGAGGCGGTCAAGGAGCACATGAAAAAGCATGCTGAGTTCTTGCGCCCGCGCTTTGAGGCCGTTGAGCGCAAGCTCACCGAGGGCCTGGGCGAGACGGGCTGTGCTACCTGGACGCATCCTCGCGGCGGCTACTTTGTGAGCTTTGATGGTCCCGAGGGCTCGGCTCAAAAGGTCGCCGCGCTTTGTGCCGACCTGGGCGTCAAGCTCACGCCGGCCGGTGCCACTTGGCCTTATGGCAAGGACCCGCGTGACACCAACATCCGCATCGCGCCGAGCTATCCCACGGTCGAGGACCTGGAGGCCGCGCTCGATGTGCTGGTGCTGGCTGTTAAGCTCGTCGCTGCCGAGCTTGCGCGTGCCGAGCGCGCCTAACGCGCGGCTCCCCGTACTATCCGCACTTTCGATACGTAAAGGAGCGTATACATGGATTTGGGTATTTCCACCAACCCCACGCCAGAGCTCTACACCATTAAGGTAAGCGGCGAGATCGATATCTCTAACGCCGATAGCCTGCGCAATGCCATCGACCTGGCGCTCGAGCAGCCCACCGAGGCCGTTGAGCTCGATTTTGCCCAGGTGAGCTACATCGATTCGACGGGCATTGGCGTGCTCGTGGGCGCCGCGCACCACGCGGTCGACCACGGCAAGCGCTTTAGCTGCACCAATGTGCAGCCCCCGGTGATGCGCGTGGTCCAGCTGTTGGGTGTCGACCAGGAGATTTCGATCACCGCTGCATAATCTTTGCCCCCAAAAGGGCGTGCCGTTTGGCATATGTTTGTGATGCGCTCGGACGTTTTGGCGTCCGGGCGCTATACTTGACCGAATGAATAGACGAGTTCCGGCCGAATGGCGCGGTGCGGGCTCGACTCACATCGAGCCTTGGAGGTATGTGTGTTTGGTATTGGAGAGGGTGAGCTCGCGATCATCGTGGTCTTCGGCTTTTTGCTGTTTGGCCCGGATAAGCTCCCGCAGATGGGCCGCACGATCGGCCGTGCCATCCGTCAGTTCCGCGAGACGCAGGAAAAGATGACGGCCGTTGTTCAGTCCGAGATTATCGATCCGGTGAGCGAGGCCGCGTCGGCCCCGGTCAAGCCCAAGAAGGCTGCTGCGACCGATGACGATTCCGATGCGGACGAGGATGCCGCCGAGACGGCAGTGCCCGCCAAGAAGGAGACCTTTGCCGAGCGTCGTGCCCGTCTTGCTGCCGAGAAGGCCGCAAGCGAGGGTGCTGCTGAGGGCGAGAATGCTGCCGAGGAGCCTGCGACCGAGGGCGCCGACGCCGGGTCCGCCGATGCCGCCGTCGAGCCCGAGCCTGCTGCAGAGCCGGAGTCCGAGCCCGAGCCGGCAGAGCCCACGACGGCTGACCTGTACGCCCGTCGTCCCCGCAAGCGCAAGGCCGTTGTCGACCAGCTCGCCCGCGAGCTCGAGGCCGAGGACGCTGCCACTGCCGCCGATGCCCCGAAGGGAGGCGATGAGTAATGCCGATCGGACCTGCGCGTATGCCGCTCTTCGATCACTTGGGAGAGCTCCGTCGCCGTCTGACCATCGTGGTCGTATCGGTGTTTGCCGCCGCCATCGTGCTGTACTTCGCCACGCCCGTGGTGCTCGACATCTTGGAAGATCCCATCCGCTCCTTTGTGCCGGACGGTAAGTTCTACATCACCACCACGCTCGGTGGCTTTGGCCTGCGCTTCTCGCTGGCCATCAAGATGGCCGTGGTCATGTGCACGCCCATGATCATCTGGCAGATTCTGGCATTTTTCCTGCCGGCACTGCGTCCCAACGAGCGCAAATGGGTCGTGCCCACGGTGCTCGCCTCGACGGTGCTGTTCTTCCTGGGTGCCATCTTCTGCTACTTCATCATTATCCCGGCAGGCTTTGAGTGGCTCATCGGCGAGACCTCGGCCGTCGCCACGGCGCTGCCCGATCTGGAGAACTACGTCAACATGGAGCTGCTCTTTATGATCGGCTTTGGTGTGGCGTTTGAGCTGCCGCTCATCATCTTCTACCTGTCCGTCTTCCACATCGTGTCCTACGCTGCTTTCCGCAGTGCCTGGCGTTATGTATATGTTGGCCTGCTTGTGGGCTCGGCTGTGATTACGCCCGACGGTTCGCCCGTCACGCTGGGCCTTATGTACGGTGCCCTGCTTTCGCTCTACGAGATCTCGCTCGCCATCGCCCGCGTGGTCATTACCGCGCGCGAGGGCAAGGAGGGCCTGTTCGTGAGCCGTCTGGACCTGTTCTCGGACGATGAGGACGACGAGGAGTAAATCGGTATGCACGAGGTTGGCATTGTCAACGGCATACTCGATACAGTGATTCGCGCGGCGCGTGGGGCGGGGGCCTCGCGCGCCGTTTTGGTAACGCTGCGTATCGGGGATATGACCGAAGTTGTGCACGAGGCGCTTGACTTTGCGTGGGAGACGTTTCGCGACGAGGACCCGCTCACGCGCGGCTGTGAGCTTGCCGTGGAGGAAGTCCATCCACAAAGCGAGTGCCTGGACTGCGGCGAGGTCTTCGACCACGACCGCTTTCATTGTCGCTGCCCTCAGTGTGGCGGCGCCAACGTGCGCCTGCTGCACGGCCGCGAGCTCGACATCGCAAGTATCGAAATCGAAACCCCCGACGATTAGCCCGCTAGCCACCTGGGGACGGGGTATAAAGGGGCCAAAGTAAGGAGCGCTGAGTATGGCTGAGAAAACGATTGATATCGCGTCGCCGATCCTGTCGCGCAACGAGCGCCTGGCAGATCAGCTGCGTCAGCGATTTAATGAGGCAGGCACCTATGTGATCAATGTGCTGTCGAGCCCCGGCTCGGGCAAGACCACCACGATTCTGGGCACCAACGAGCGTCTGCGTGACAAAGCTGGCCTGCGCTGTGCCGTCATCGAGGGCGATATCGCCTCGGATGTCGACGCCATCACCATGAAGGAAGCCGGCATGCCCGCCATCCAGATCAACACGGGCGGCCTGTGCCACCTCGAGGGCAACATGATCATGGAGGCTGTCGACGCGTTCGATCAGGCCGTCGGTCTGGAAAACATCGACGTCATCTTTATCGAAAACGTGGGCAACTTGGTCTGCCCGGTCGACTTTGACCTGGGCGAGAACCTGTCCATCATGATTCTTTCGGTGCCCGAGGGCGACGACAAGCCCATCAAGTACCCGGGCATCTTCCAGCACGCCGGCGCGCAGCTGCTCAACAAGGTCGACGTGGCCCCGGCTTTCGATTTTGACATGGATAGGTATACTAAGACACTCGATGACCTCAATCCGCAGGCGCCGCGGTTTGCCGTGAGCGCGCGCAAGGGCGAGGGCATGGATGCCTGGTGCGATTGGCTCATCGGGCAGATTGAGCAAGCAAGGGCGTAAGTCGGCCGCCATACGGGCGGGCGCAGCCGCAGAGACACGAGATAGGAGCCTCTTTTGAAGCTCATCATCGCCGAGAAAAACGACGCCGCGCGTCAGATCGCCGAGCGTCTGTCCACGGGCAAGCCCAAAAAGGACAAGGTGTACAACACCGCCATCTACCGTTTTGAGTGGAAGGGCGAGGAGTGCGTGACCATCGGCCTGGCCGGTCACATCTTGGCGCCCGATTTTTGCGACAGTGTGCTGTTCGATAAAAAGCTGGGCTGGTATTCGGTCACCGAGGACGGCGAGATGCTGCCGGCCGACATGCCCGATGGCCTGGCTCGTCCGCCCTACGACACCAAGCGCAAGCCGTTTCTTGCCGACGGTATCTCCATCAAGGGCTGGAAGCTCGAGAGCCTGCCTTACCTCACCTGGGCACCCGTCATTAAGCTGCCGGCCGAGAAGGAGCTCATCCGCTCGCTTAAGAACCTCGCTAAAAAGTCCGACAGCGTCATCATCGCCACGGACTTCGATCGCGAGGGCGAGCTGATCGGTTCGGACGCCCTCAACAAGGTGCGTGAGGTGGCGCCCGACTTGCCGGTTGCCCGCGCCCAATACTCTTCGTTTACCAAGGCCGAGATCACGCAGGCCTTCGATAACCTTGTCTCGCTCGACCAGAACCTGGCTGACGCCGGCGAGAGCCGTCAGCACATCGACCTCATTTGGGGTGCGGTGCTCACGCGCTACTTGACGCTCGCCAAGTTTGGCGGCTTTGGTAACGTGCGCTCCGCCGGCCGCGTGCAGACGCCGACACTCGCCCTGGTGGTCGAGCGCGAGCGCGAGCGCATGGCGTTTGTGCCCGAGGACTATTGGCAGATTCGCGGTATGGGTGCCGCGCAGGGCGCTGCCGAGGACGATCGCTTTAAGATCGCGCACAAGACGGCACGCTTTACCGACAAAGATGCTGCCGAGACGGCGTATGGTCACGTCGACGGCGCCAAGACGGCGACCGTTGCCGCGGTGACCAAGCGCTCCCGCAAGCAGCAGCCGCCCACGCCGTTTGCGACGACCTCGCTGCAGGCTGCCGCTGCGGCCGAGGGCATCTCGCCTGCGCGTACGATGCGCATCGCCGAGTCCCTCTACATGGCGGGCCTTATCAGCTACCCGCGTGTCGACAACACCGTGTATCCCGCGACGCTCGATTTGGGCGCCGTGGTGAGTGACCTGGCAAAGATCAACCCGGCGCTGGCGCCCGTGTGCAAAAAGGTACTCGCTGGTCCCATGAAGCCCACGCGCGGTAAAGTCGAGACCACCGACCACCCGCCTATCTACCCCACGGGCGAGGGCGATCCGTCCACGCTCGACGGCGGCCAGCGCAAGCTCTATGACCTGATCGCCCGTCGCTTCCTGGCGACGCTTATGGGTCCCGCGACCATCGAAAACACTAAGCTCGAGCTCGACGTCAACGGCGAGCCGTTTGTGGCTTCGGGCGACGTGCTCGTGACTCCGGGCTTCCGCGAGGCCTATCCGTACGGTCTTAAGCGCGACGAGCAGATGCCGCCGCTGGAGCAGGGCGATACGGTCGATGTGTTCGACATGAAGCTCGAGGCCAAACAGACCGAGCCGCCCGCGCGCTACAGCCAGGGCAAGCTCGTGCAGGAGATGGAGAAGCGCGGCCTGGGCACCAAGTCCACGCGCGCGAGCATCATCGAGCGCCTGTACGCCGTGCGCTACCTCAAAAACGATCCCGTGGAGCCGAGCCAGCTGGGTATTGCCATTATCGACGCGCTGACGCAATTTGCCCCGCGCATCACGAGCCCCGATATGACCAGCGAGCTTGATGGCGATATGACCCGCGTCGAGCGCGGCGAGGATACCGAAGAGCATGTCGTGACGCACTCGCGCGCGCTGCTGGCCGGCGTGCTCGACGAGCTGCTCAAGCACACGCAGGAGCTGGGCGACGCCATCAGCGACGCCGTCACGGCCGATGCGCGCGTGGGCGCTTGCCCCAAGTGCGGCAAGGACCTGGTTATGAAGACGAGCGCCAAGACCCGTGGCAGCTTCATTGGCTGCATGGGCTGGCCCGACTGCGATGTGACCTATCCGGTGCCGAGCGGCGTCAAGGTGAGCCCGCTCGAGGGCGAGGCGGCCGTGTGCCCCGAGTGCGGCGCGCCGCGCATTAAGTGCCAGCCGTTCCGCCAGAAGGCCTTCGAGATTTGCGTGAACCCCACGTGCCCCACCAACTACGAGCCTGACCTTAAGGTGGGCGAGTGCAAGGTGTGCGCCGAGGCCGGACGCCATGGCGACCTGATCGCGCACAAGAGCGAGAAGAGCGGCAAGCGCTTTATCCGCTGCACCAACTACGATGACTGCGGCGTGAGCTATCCTCTGCCGGCGCGCGGTAAGCTCGAGGCGACGGGTGAGACCTGCCCCGAGTGCGGCGCTCCCATCGTGGTGGTCAACACGGCCCGCGGCCCGTGGCGTATCTGCGTCAACATGGACTGCCCGACCAAGGAGAAGAAGCCCGCCCGCGGCCGCAAGACTGCGACCAAGGCGAGCACGGCGAAGAAGACGACGGCGGCCAAGAAGACGACGGCTAAGAAAGCCACTGCCGCCAAGAAGACGACCGCGAAGAAGTCGACTGCCAAGAAAGCAGCCGCCGACAAGTAACAGCGCAGCCGAAACATTGACCAAAAAAACGAGCGAGGACCCCGCGATCCTCGCTCGTTTTTTTGACCGGCAGTTAGGGACGTTCTTTTTCTGCCGGCAGTTTAGGAACGTCCCTAACTGCCGGCTCGGGAACGACAAAGCGCTAGTTCACCTCGACAGGCTTGGCGCCGGGATAGCGCTCCTCAAAGTCTAGGCGGTACTTATTGTCATTGGTGCCCGCCACGTTGTCGCGCGACAGCGGCGCCACGATCTCATTCTTGTGGTCCGCAGGCTTGGCGTATTTCAGGCTGATCTCCCAGGCATCACAGATTGCGTCAATGCGGTGATCCAGGTCGTCGTACAGGGCGATGATGTCCTTCCAGGAGCTGTAGTTCTTGGAGCTCGTCGGGACGTCCAGGTCCTCGACGATGTCGTAATACTGCTCGATGGTGTCCTCCGTGCGCTCGGCGACGTCGGCGAGATTTTGACGGGTGGTTCGATCCTCTTCCAGATAGTTGCCGTTGAAGTTCTGCGCGCAGCCACGGACCTGGCTGTCGAGATCTTCGAGCAGGTCGTAGTATTCGCTCAGGCGACGGTAGAGGTTCTGCTCGGAGAGCGTTGCTTCGCCGCCATCCTCGTCGTCATCGTCATCATCGTCGTACAGGCTGTTGGGATCGCCGAGAGGCTTTAGGTCATCGTCGTCGACGTCATGGTGCAGCTTAGCTACCGCGGCAGTCGTCTGCGTGGCGGCGTTGTCGAAAGGCTTGATCACAAAGAAAACGACCAGGGCGATGATGATCGCCACCAGCACAACAATAACGGCGATAAGCGGCCCGGTGCCGCTCTTTTTGGGAGCGGGGGTCTGTGGCGAAGCGGGCGCGTATGCGGGAGCCGGCTGCTGTTGGGGCGAGCCGCTCGCGACGGGTATGCGCTGCGTGGTCTCGACGGCCTCGGTCCCTGCGGCGGGGTCGGGG
>CAJMNK010000045.1 GCA_905214905.1 uncultured bacterium
CGATTTTTCTGGTGCCCCCGGGCGGATTCGAACCGTCGACACCCGCTTTAGGAGATATGATTTAATGCTACCCCCTACTATTCATCAAGCATCATTGAACACCATATAACCGCAGATAAACATAGCAGTTTGTGTCTTTTACCTCCGGTAGCTGCGCCTACGCTTTTACAAACATATTACTAACAGCTTTAGCTAAACTGCACTCAATGAATTGTTGAAAACTATTCAAAGAAACGGAGTGCAAAGATGTCAGAACAGCCACTAATTACCGGAAGAGGCACGTGTTGGAAAGACAAGAGATCACCTAACACCTATCGCTATTATTTTTCCCTTGGGGTCAAGGACCCTAAGACAGGGCGTTACAAACGATCCCCAACTTATACGGTTCGTTGCAAGACTAAAACAGAAGCTAAGGCTGCAATGCAGGCCAAGCTGGCTGAAATCAACTCCTCTGGCACGATCACTAAAACTAAAAAGCCCACTTTGCTTGCGTCCTACTGCTGGGCCTTTCATGAAAATAGGGACACCGAGCTTGCGCCAACGAGCTATGAAAGAGAAGCGTACGATTGCAGGCATATCGAAGACCTATTCGGTGCGTTTCAGACAATTGAGGGGCTAACTCCCGATCTAATCGAAGAAACATATGCCGAAGCTCGTCGTACGGGAAAATACAAACCATCAGAGCTTGTACGAATCAATGCGAAACTGCGTCAGATTCTGTCGAATGCAGTCGCAAAGAGAATAATTGACCGAAACCCCTGCGCTACCGTTCATGTTCGCAGACCACGCAACAAAAGAGAATCACTGACAATCGACCAAGTAGCTACCCTATGCACACATCTTCAACACATTGAGCTCACCGCCGAAGCTGTTGGTACGCTAGTACTAGTGTATACGGGTATGCGAAAAGGCGAGATGCTGGGCCTCGAATGGCGCGATTGGGACCCTGCCAATAAAACCTTGAAAATTGACAGGCAGTACACCAACGATCATGAACTGAGGGCGCCCAAGTCACAAGAAAGCCAACGCAAAATCCCCGTTGGAGAAACCCTGGCCGAACGTCTTCAATCATGGTCAGCCATACAAAAAGAGCTCCTGGCCTCTCTGGGGCTGTCCCAGACTGGCAGCACTCCCATCATTAGCGATATTGCTGTCGAGCAAGGGGTCCCTACTGTCTGTCACATGAAGAACTACATCTTCAACCATTGGTTTCGCGATTTCGCAGTTAGCTGCAATCTTGGAATCTATGAGCCGAACAATTCGACTGGCGGAAAACTATATAAGGGCATCTGCCCGCATCAGCTCAGGCATTGCGTAAGCACTTTTATGCTGGCGAACGGATCGGACGTTAGAAGCGTGCAAGGTATTCTTGGCCACGCGGACCCCAATATCACGCTCAAAACGTATACAAGCCTCGTTCAACAATCAGAAATAAAAGCAGTTAAAGGCTACGAAGACTTCATCAACGCCTATATACAGAGAAGCGAGAAATAGCATGTTTTTCATTCATCGTTTTATTCATAATATTACGGTACTATAATACCGTTTCCGCAGGTAGATGCTTTATTTGATTGACAACTAATGAGTTTTAATACATGCTAAAGCTGTCAGATGGCTACGCATGTAGTCATAGAAACCGGCCCCCCAAGTGCTTATGAACCTGGTAAGTCTTACAAGCACAGGGAGGGCCCTCATTGAAAGGATAGCTCATCATGGCTACTCCACAGATTAGCACTCAGGCGTCCACACCGACTTTCCCCACTGGTGCCGCTCAGTGCGATCGGTTGCTCCGCGTTAACGATATTCGCGAACTCACTGGCTGGAGCGAAAACACCGCGCGCAAGTTTATGCGCGAGTCCGGCAAGCTCATCCAAATCCATCGCTCGAATTACATGTTTGAAAGCTCGTTCTACGAACTTTTCAAGCAGCTTGAAGGTCGTACCGCCCACCTTGACTAGGCGGTAAACATGGGCGAGCTACCGTCAATTTCCGACAAATATCGCGATGATGTTAATGAGCAACGAGAGATTAGAAGGAAAATGGATAACGCGAATTTTATTTCGGTGCCCGACTGGGCGTGTTGTGCCACCACTGTCGCTGCCGAGCGCCTCATCCTCGGCCTAGTATGGAAGCTTGGAAATCCTTCCAAAAACAAACGAGCCATGGGCTTTTACGCAAAAAGCAAATGGATTGAGGAGCGCTACCACCTAAGTAAGAACACGATCTCCCGGGCCTATACCTCTTTGACGGATAAGGGGTTTATTCAAAAAGCGGGCGATGGCAGCTGGATGCTTAATTACGCCGCAGTCTACCCCGCCGCAATCGAAAACGGCTGGGAGCCCAAGAAATCTTAAGTCCATAGCCCGACTATCGAGGTCGTGAAGGTCGGTAATCGCCGGGCGTCTATAAGAGCATGCCGCGGATGTAAAATGAAGCAGGGTCGAACCGGAACAGTTCCCGGACAATTGGCGTCCGGCCAGACACTTCGATTCGACCCTTTCTCATACCTGCATCTAAAATACTCCCATAATCATTCTCGACATCTTTAACGCCCTCACCTCCTACCACCAGCACGTCGTAGGTGCCATTTTCAACGAATCGATATGGCCGTCCATTCATGGTCTTTAAGGCACGTGATACCATGAAAGCGTGCGGTATTTCTCCAATCGAAAACCTGCGTGAACGCATGACTTGAACGCTTTTAGAACTCACCAAGCGCAGGACAAACACAACTCAACAGCGGCCGCGTATTTGTTCCCAGCCGTACGGCATGGCGGAGCCATGCCCATTGTTGATTGGAGTGCCGCACGATGACAGACAACCCGAACGACAGAAAAATCAGCGAGACGCCCGGCGCGAAGGACGTCCTCGATGAGGCCGCCGAGCAGATTGAAAAGGCTTGGCGAGAGAAGCTGCTGCGCGAGACCGCCGATCTCAAGACCGAGAACGCGCTGCTCAGGGCCCAGCTCGACGAATTCAACCGCAAGCTCGCCGAGGCGACGGATCGGAATGAAAAAATTGAGGCCGACTGCAATGAGCGGATTGCCTTTATAGAGGAGAAGTTCGAACTCGATACCGCGAGTCTCGAACTCGAGAACAACGAGCTCCACGCCGCGGGCGTCAGGTACCTCTCCCGTGCCAGGGAGCTCGGCAGGCAGGTCGTCCAGCTCCATGCCGAGGCCGTGGCCATGGTCGACGAGATCGAGCGGCTGCGCGGCGAGCGTGATGCCGCGCTGAAAGCCCAAGCCGAGTTGAACGACGCACTCCTGGCCCAGCGCGACCTGATGGCCGAGGTCGCCGCCCTCAAGGACCGCCTTGCCGCCTCCGAGCAGCGTGCGGCCGTGGGCGAGGCCAAGATCGAGGTCATGACCCAGATGAAGGGCGAGTAGCCCCGCGCTTCTCCTATCAGGCGGCTGATTTCTAGAGACCTCCTAGAACGCTTCTAGGAGGTCTCTAGAACCGAGCGCGGCATCTTCAATCGGCACGATGTCTCGGTAGATCAGGCGATGCTTGGCGTCGCACCATCTGTCGCCGTGGTAGTGGCCGAAGAACCAGACGCGATAGTCGAGCCGCCCGTCGAGCTCGCCCAGGAAGGTTTGCAGTTGATCCCCACGGTACCCGCGTCCATGCTCGCGGCACAGCACCTCAGCAAGGGCAGCAGGGGCCTCGTGAGTCACAACGCAATCGACCCTCCAGCCTACGCGGTTGAGCGAGGCGCGGCAGTGGTCCATCTCCTCCTCACTCGGCATCTCCTCGGGCCACCAGCTCCTCCCCTCCTTGCGATACTGCCTGTCGTTGCTCGCGGCTCCGCCCATGGTAAGAACCGTGGTTCCCGCGATGTCGAATACCCCTCCGCGCATGAGGTGCAGCACGTGCGGTCGTACCTCATGGACGAGACCGCCGCTCCACTCCCGCACCGGCAGTTCTGTCAGGGCGTGGTGGTTCTCGTGGTTGCCGTCTACGAAACACGTGGTCCACGGCTTCGACTCAAACCAATCGAGCCAATACCTCTCAGCATTCGAGCCGTCCCAGACAAAGCCGAAGTCGCCGGCCACGATCACCGCGTCATCGCGCGTCAGGGTCCGGCCCAGCGGCCAATTTTTGAATGCAAACCGGCTGGACCCGTACTCGGCCCTGCCGTGCACGTCGCCTGTCACATAGACCGTCATCAGTACGCACCCCACGGCAGGAGTTTGTCCCCGAGTCTCACGATCCGGTCGTACAGCACCGTGTGCCGTTCGTCCGGGTTGCCGTCTCGGTGAAAATGGCCGTAATACCAGCGCTTGTAGTCCAAGCGGTCCTCGAGCTCGTCGAGGAATCCGGTCAGCCGGTCCACATCAGGGCGCTCCCAGCCTGGGTCCGGGTAGAGCGTCGGCGAGAGCATGCGCGTAGCACAGGTATGGGTGATGACGCAGTCGACCTTCCAGCCGACCTCGTCGAGCCTCGCCCGCGCGGCATCGAAATCGCGCTCGTCCGGAAGCTCCTGAGGCCACCAGCTGGAATACGGCACGCGATATTCCCTGTCCACGCTCGTGGCACCGCCCATGGTGAAGACCGTCGAGCCGTCGAGCTCGAAGGCCTCGCCGCGCGTCAGGCGCCGAATGGGCGAGGTGCCCGACAGGCGCTGCGTCAGCCCGCCATGCCACGGCTCCATGGGGCGCTCCTCCCAGTGATCGAAGCGCTCGTGGTTGCCGTCGACGAACAGTACCGTGTAGGGGCGCGACTCCAGCCAGGCGATGTCGGCGCATTCCTCGGCAGAAAAGTCCCACGGAAAGCCAAAGTCACCGGCAACGATGAGATAGTCGTCGCTGGTAAGACTGTCGCCAAGCTCCCAGTCGCGGAGCTTTTGCATGTCGAGCCCACCGTGGATGTCGCCCGTCACATAGACCGTCATCGAATCACCTCTTCCCTCTTGTACGCCGCCAGCTCGCGCTCGACCTGCCTGTCGCCGGTCTCGTTGACCCACCAGGGCCATTTCACCCGGCCGCACGGCTCGTCGACTCCGGCGAACCATTCCCTCAGCTCGTCGAGGCTCACCGGGGAGTGCCCGTTGGCATCGCAACCGACGTCGTAGCGCAGAAGGCCCTGCTTGCGGTTGAACTCGTTGTACGCGCCGCCGCTGCTGTGGATGTGCCCGTGGAGGTGCCACGATCCATGGTTCATGCCCTGCCAGTCGGCCATGGGGTAATGGCTCAGGACGATCTTCTGCCCGTCGATCTTGAGCACGCAGATCGGCGGCTCCACGGTGAAGGCGCCCGCGACCGCCGGCTGGGTCCAGTCCTTGTCGTGGTTTCCCGGGACGAGGTGGATGCGCCTGCAGGCGATCCGCTTGCGCAGCCCGTAGGCGTCCCGGGCGGTCATCTTGAATGAGAAATCCCCCAGGATGTAGAGCTCGTCGTCCACGGCAACCTTGCCGTTGATGCCGTCGACGATGGCGTCGTTCATCTGCCAAATCGTCTCCCACGGGCGGTCGGTGAACTTCAGCACGTTCTCATGCCCGAAGTGGGTGTCGCTGGTAAACCAGATCATTTTTATGTCTCCTTCTGTCGCTAAAAAACGTTCTCCTTCGAGGTCAGGAGACGTTTTATGAGCGACATGAGGTGCATATCCCTCATGTTTCAAGCTCCAATCTGCCGGATTTGCCCAACTATATAAGTTTACGCCCACGCGCGAACAGGATTTGATTTTTGAAATATGGACGAATTCCTCGTCAGGAGGGTAAAATGGTGCCGACGGCAGCCCAAGTTGTAGAGAGCTGGGCAGAGCCGTTGCTTAATGAAGTTGGGTCATCGTCTTAGCGACGGTGGCCTTTCTTTTTGGGCTTCGAACCCTGCTTGAGTGCCTTGGAAAGGCCGACAAGGGCCGTGAGGAGCGAGACCATAGCGGTCAGGAGCTTCACGAGCTCGGTGAAATCGGTCATGGGCATCACCTCCCATCAAATGGAGGGCTCTGCCCGGCACGAGGGCTGCCGACAGCAAGGACGATTCTATCAGAGCGGCTGACCCCCGCCGATCAATTCATACTCCTCATCCTCGCCGAATTGCGAGTATGGCAGAATCGGCACTGGATGGCAGCGCGCTAGGGCACCGACGATAGGCTTTCCAAAACTAGCGAGGCGCGTCGCCGCGATCGTAATCGCCTCGGTCGACCGCACGATCGACCTGCGGCGAGATGTCGCCGTTGCCACCATGGGCTCGTCCTGCGGCGCGAACGCGGTCATCGCCGGCATCGGGAACGGCGCCGGCGTAACGGTTGCGAATCTCCCTTGCGTAACCGCGCCGGGCAAGAAGCTCATCACGAACCGCCGGATCCTCGAGCAGATCTTCATCGCACTTCGGTGCGATGAACTTAGGAAAGAGATTGTAGGCGACGCCCTTGCTCGCCTTTGCCTGCTCGACCCACGCCGAATACGCCTTCTTAAGCCGTCGAATGTAAATCTCGCAACGCCTCTCATAAGGAAGGGCTCGCTCGGCCTCCAGCACGTTATTTTTGAAGGCCGCCTCAAGTTGCTTGACCGCAAACCTCCCGTCAAGACGAGTCAGGTTGAAAGTGCACTTCGGGTTGCCGGCCTCCTTGATATCGAGATCTGTCGCATAGACTCGATTGTTCTTGATGAAAATGTCTACGCCCCATGAGGCAAGTAACTTTTTAAACTGCTCCATATTCTTCGGATGACCTTCGTTGATTGCAAGATGGATCAACTCGCGCAGATTGTTTTTATAACTGTACTCACCGCGACCGATAATCTCCTTTTCTGTGTCCCGCGGCTGGCGATCGCGAATCTTCGAATTCTTCTTTCCCTTTTCGAGCTGGGCGAGATTCCAGTCCTTATCGAGCTCTCGGACCCATGAGGCGCGTTCGTACTTTCCATGCCGCCCGCCCGTCTCGCAACGCTTGCCGGTTAACAAATCGGTACGGTTGATCGCCATGTGCACTGCGTAGCGTTTTCCCGCCTTATCGCTTTCTTCGTGCAGCGCGAGAATCACTTGTTGATGCGGATAGTGCTTCGCAAGCCATTGCTCCGCGTAGGCCAAACATGCATCGGGGGTCATCTTGCCCCCGTTGCATGAGCATTCTTCCGGAAGGAACGCGAGGATCTGATGAAGCAGGATTACGTTTTTGGCTCCGGCTCTCGATGGTTCGTCGTGATGGAAAACCTTTCTGGTTCTATCCATTTTCGAAAACCAGCGATCGCTGTATTCGATGTTCCAGCCGCCACGCGCAAGCGCATCTTTTCCGTTGATGTATTTACGGACGTTCTTTGCGTAGCGGTCGCTCGAAACGCTTTTCTGTTTGATAACCGTCATTTCACATCACCACCGACGAAATAGCGCTTCTCGAGCTCGTCGATGAAACGGTCTAGCTTACGCCCAACTTGATAGACCTTCTCAAGTGTTCGGAAAACCGCCTTCTCGTTATACGCCGGAAGACCTTGTGCATTTACGAAGTACATGAGCTGATTGAGGTTTGTTCCTTCCTTTAAAAGCTCGTGATAAATCTTGTCGATCGACGCCCGATCGACATCGATTTTCTCAACATTCCCTTTGAGCAGTACGCGACGAGCATACGAACTGACAGTCATATCAAGGGAATCAGCATTGCTTTCAATTTTCTTTTTTTCTTCCGGCGAGACCCGGACGTGAATGTCATCGGTTCGGAATTTCTGGTCAGCGATTTCCGCAAAACTAAAATCGATATCGAGATCGTCAGCATTGCACAAAACGAGGCGTATGAGTTCCGCCTCGCTCATCTCATGTCGCTTTGCGATTGCGGTGATGGCTTTCTTCTCTTCATCGGAAAGAGACGCCTTGACGGTGTGTGGGCGGAGCCTGCTCATGATTCCTCCGGAAAACGAATCAGCGATCGGAGAGGCCTCCGATCAAAACCTGCTATGCGATTCGCTTTCCTTTTGATGAGGAACGGCTGGCGTCGTTCCAAAAGTGAAGAATCGACTTCGCGATTCTTTATCGCGAAGTTTCAACTCCACAACAACCTTATCGCCGTAGCAGGCGATAAGCAAGGTCTGTGGCGTGGTGTTTTTGGGGTCCGGATGGACCCACAAAAACACCACCCACAGTCATCTTGCAATCGCCTGCTACGGCGATTGGGCGGAGCGTAGCGTAGACACGAAATGAGAGGCCTCGTTTCGAGCGAAAGGCTTCGCGGTGTCGTAGTGTCAGCGAAGACCGTGAGCGGAAGCGAATTTTTAACGCGAAGGATGCTGAGTGTTAGAGATTCGCTGTAGCGAGAGCGGAGCGGTAATGCGAATGCGAGGGATGCCGAGTGTTTGCATTACCGCGCAGCGGAATCCGGGCGAGGGCTGGAGCAAGTTGATGGAAGACCTTACCGATTTACGGAAGGTTTTGCCCGAAGCATCCGGCACCGCCGGATTCTTTTGGAACGGTCTCTCGTTTGATTGCTTTCCTATCGTTTGCTCCCAGACTGGGCGTCTAAAAAAGGCGGCCGAACCGGCCGCCCACAAATAAATAAACATTTACCGAACGTAAGAGAAGGGGAACAAATGTACATTACTCCCAGTGACCGGCGACGTCGACAACCCAATGCTGTCCCGTAGCCTGCTGTTCATAATGTCCCTGGTCCTCAGAGGTGGTATACGAATCATCTACAACGGATCCACCGATACCGCCGTTTTCGCCATCGTTAATAATCCAAGCGTAGGCGGCATCGGATGAATCGAAGGGCCCTACCGTAGTACCACCATGATTGACCCAGAAACGAGGATGACGCGTGTATACCACGTTCGGTACCCAGACCTGGCTGTAGTCGGTTTCCCAGTGGCCCTGCTCGGCAACCCATTTCTTCTGGCTACCGCTGTTGGAAGAGGAATTGTTGCTGCCGGAACCCTGTGAATTGCCGGAATTCTGCTTCGAGTCGGAGGAGTTTCCCTTGCTGTCAGACTTCGACGAGTCGGAAGACTTGTTATCCTCTTTCTTGGAGTCATCGGACTTCTGGTCCTTGTCGTCGGATTCTTTCTTCTCCTCGGACTTGGCTCCAGAGGTTTGCGTCGCCTTTTCTTCGCTTGGCTTCTTTTTGTCTTTATTCTTTACCGCTGTGGCGGCCCTTTCCGTAGAGCCGCTTCCTTGCTTTGCAACGCTGGCACATCCAAGTTGAGGTGCCGAAAGGCACACCAGAAGCGCAACGATAATAGCCCTTGTTCTCACACCGATCTCCCTGCCCATGAAACCGGGCGTTGGACACCAGCCGATATCCAACGCCCGGCTCGCTTTTACATCTGCTCGCGGCGCTTCTTCTGGTCGAGGAAGACGCCGGCCGCCACGAGGACGGTACCGCCGATGACGAACGTCTCGCCGATGAGTCCCGCGCGGTCACCGGTCTGGGCGAGGCTGCCGGGCTGAGCGGTATCCGTGCCGGCGAGGTGCTTCGGGGTGTATGCCGCCTGCTGCTTTGCGGCCTGCTGCTTTGCGGCCTGCTGCTTTGCGACCTCCTCTGCCTCCTGTCGTGCGATCTCATCGGAAAGCTTCTGCTCCGCTGCGATGCGGTCGGACTTCGACAACTCGTAGGCGGCGAGTGTCGCATCGTAGCCGGGCTGGAGCTCGTCCACCGCGGCCTGCTTCTCGTCCAGGATGGCTTTGGCGGGCGCGATCTTGGCACGTGCCTCGACTGCTGCGGCGAAAAGCGCGTTGAGGGCGTCATCCGCGTTCACATCATGGCCAGAAGCGATCGCCGCGCCGGCATCGATGGAGTCCAGCTTCGCCAGCTTGGCGTCTGCCTGCGCCTTTGCCTGTTCGGCAGCGGAGACCAGGGACTCGGCGGCGCCGGCGGCTGCCTTCGCGACATCGAGTTCGACCTTGGTGTCATTGACGGCCTTTACTGCATCCTGCTCGCGCTGCTGTGCCTCTGCGAGCTTCGCGGCAAGGCCGGTGAGGATGTCGAGGTTCGACTGTGCGTCCTCGAGATCAGTCTGGGAGCCGGTAAGCTTGTCGGCGGCAACGTCGGTGTCGGCCTTTGCGGCATCGACGGCACGCTGGGCATCCGCGAGGGCGCGTGCGGTGGCGTCTGCCTTTTGCTCGGCGGCGGCGAGGACGGTCACCTTCTCGACCTGATCGGCTACCGCCGCGTCATGGACGCTCTTTGCTGTATCGAGCGCCTTCTTGGCGTCGGCGACGTCCTGGAAGAACTTCGCGAGATCGGCGTTCGCAACCGTGACGTCCTGCTGCTTGGCCTCGGTGTCCGCCTTGGCGGAATCCAGCTTGGTCTGTGCGGCCGTTACGGCTGCGTTGGCGGCATCAAAGGCGACCTGTTTCTGCTGGACGGTCGACTTTGCCGTATCGACTGCCGCGTTGGCGGCATCGAGGTCCGATTTCGCCGCATTAAGCTCGGTCTGGGCATCCGTGACGCCCTGCTGCTTGGCGGCGACATCAGCCTTGGCGGCATCGACGGCACGCTGGGCATCGGTGACGTCCTGCTTCGCGGCATCGACGTCTGCCTGTGCGGAATCCGCTGCGTCCTGCTTCTGCTGGACGGTTGCGGCGGCGCCGGCGGCTGCCTGCTGCTTGGATGCGAGATCGGCCTTGGCTACGTCGAGTGCGCTCTTGGCGTTCTTGAGGCCGTTGATATAGGAGGTCAGCTTCTGCTCGTACTCGTCGACGGAGATGGGGTTCATGTTCCAACCGGAGCCGGACCAGCCGGAGATTTCTGCGGTGTAGCACTGTGTCTGAAGCCCGGACATGGTGCCCTTGGTGCAGGTTGCCATTCCCATAACGGCGAGTTCGGGATTGATGATGTTCATGTAATGGCCGACGGTGCCGCTACTGCCGTTCTCCCAGTGGCAGTTGTCTGCAATCCAATGGTTGATTGCGACACCGTTCTTTGCATAGAAATCATAGGCATCCTTGCCGACAAGACCGGTGACTCCATAAAGGGCCTCCGTTGCCTTGTCGAAAAAGCCCTTCTCCTGCTCGATCCACTGCCCACTCGGATCGATTCCGTAATTCCATGCCAGGTTTTCGGCAAAATCATATTGACGGGCATGATCGAGCACGGTGTCGCTGTAGTTGGCATCTGCGATCGCACCGGCGATGAGCTTGTAGGTGACATGGAGCTCGGACAGGCCGACCGACTTGCGGTAGTCGTTGACGGACTTCATCCACTTGATCGCATTGAGCATATTGTCAAGAGACGTGGCGTCCTTGGAGTTGCCGACTTCGGTCTTTCCGGCATATTTGGCGTTCAGGATGATGTTGGCTGCATCTTCGGCACCCATGGCACGGAAGAAGCCGATGGCTCCCTGCTTGAGCTGCGCGTCGGCGGAATCGAGTTTCGCCTGGGCCTCGTCGACCTTCTGCTGCGCGGCGGTTACGGCGGCGTCTGCGGTATCCTTTGCGGCCTTGGCGTTCGCGAGCTCTACGTCTGCGGTTGCCTTGGCGGACTCTGCGTCCTTGACAGCCTGCTTCGCGGCATCCAGCTTGGCGACGGCGTCGACATTCACCTGCTTGGCCGCATCGAGACCGGCGTTCGCGGCATCGAGAGCGGACTGGGCGGCGTTCACACCGGATTCGGCATCGGCCGCGGCCTGCTGCTTTACGGAGAGGGCCACCTGGACATCATTCAGGTCGGCCTGTGCCGTTGCCGCAGCGGACTGTACCTGCTCGAGCTCGGACTCGCACTGGGACTGTGTCGCTTGTGCGGCAGCGAGGGCTGCCTCCGCGTCCGCGACCTTCTGTTTTGCCGCATCGTACTCCGGACCGCTGGCGCCTGCCTCCGCTGCGGCGAGGTCGGCTTTTGCCTGCTCATAGGCGGCGCTGGCGGCTGCGGCCTTCGCATCCGCCGCGTCCTTGTTCTGCTGGGCTGCGGCGAGGACGGCATCGGCGGAATCCTTTGCAGACTGGGCCGCAACCAGCTTGGACTGGGCATCGGCAAGCGTCGCGTTGGCGTTGTCAAGTTCGGCCTGTGCCCTGCTCACGGCATCCGTGGCGTCGCGCACGGCCTGCTCGGCGGCACGGATAGCCTCCGGGGTGGCGCCTACGGCATCGGCCTTGGCTTTATCGAGGGCGTCCTTGGCATCTTGGGCCGCCTTGAGGGCGGACTGGTACGCTTCGTCCTTCTCGGATGCATCCGCCTTGGCGTCTGCGAGACCCGCCTTCGTCTGCTCGAGGTCCTTGCCGGCGGCATCGGCGGCGTCCTTGCCCTCCGCGACCTGACGGGCGTACTCGTCCATTGCCGCTCGGTCGGCTGCCGTACCGGCGTTGACTGCAGAATCGTAGGATGCCTTGGCCTGGTCGCGGGCGGAAGCCGCCTCGTTGTAGGGGCCGGCGACCTCATTGTAGGATGCCTTGGCGGCGTCCTCCTTCGCCTTCGCCTCGTCGACTGCCTTCTGCAGGTCCGCGATGGTCTGTGCGGCGGATTTCGCGCCGGTACCGGATGCCGCGCCGGCGTGGGCGGCGATCGGCGACATCACGGCGGGGTGCTGCGTGCCCCCGTCACCGGTCTGGGCGAATGCCGTGAACGGTGAGATGAGGCTCGATCCGGTCATGGCGGCCATGGTCGCCGCGGTGACGGTCAGACGCGCGATCCCCTTCGGGGCGTGAATCTTTTTGCTTGGCAGTGCGGCGAAGTGATCGCCACCAGCAGCAAAGTGCTTTCCCTGAGTCATTGCTATTCCATTCCTTTTCCATGCCATGTCCGACTAGGCATCAGAACTCTTTCCAATAAAGGTAATTATGCGCCTTAACAGGGATTGTTGTATATAGTCCGTTGGCATAAATACAACAATCCATGACTCTTTTTGTCATGGATACGAAGACGCTTCAGAAATCATTCGGCATGAGATGCAAAGAGCTCCGCGCTGGACTCGGGTGCAGTCAGGAGCAGTTCGCCAATTTGATTGAAATGGATCGTTCCTACTACGCGAGCATTGAAGTCGGACGAAGAAATGTCAGTCTTTCAAACCTCTGTAAAATTGCCAATGGATTCAACATGTCAATTGCGGCGCTGATGACTGGTGTCACCGATAAAACGGATTGGTCAATCAATCAGCGAACGCAGTGAGCGAATCAATCGACGGCGTAGCCGGCGGCAAGGACACGGCACGTGGCCGCGCAGCGAGCTTCGCGAGCGAAGGGGGGCAGCATCGCTGTCCCTATTCTTTATCGACGGCTTAGCCGGCGGCAAGGACACGGTACGTGGCCGCGCAGCGAGCTTCGCGAGCGAAGAGGACGGCATCGCCGTCCCTATATCTTTATAGTATATTTCTCTATTAATTGGTTTCACCAAAATGGGTATAGCGCAAGCTTCTGAACAGGCGTTTTTATCAAAAACTCAAAGCAGCCGAATCATCAAAATGGTGAAATTTTTTACCCAAATTGAGGAAGCGCTTCACCAAAATGGAACCGACTAACGGCTGTTGAAAACTTTTTATCCCCAAAATGGTGATTTCCTGTTTTCAGTGGAAAACTCGGTAAGTTAAATTATTTACTTACCAGATTTACAAACAAAACCAGTTCTTAACCCTAAAACCAGAACAGGTCAGAAGCAAAATTAACTCCTGACCTGCGATTTTTCTGGTGCCCCCGGGCGGATTCGAACCGTCGACACCCGCTTTAGGAGAGCGGTGCTCTATCCCCTGAGCTACGGAGGCATGTTGTACTAGTGTAGCAGATTTACACCGCTACCAATGGCTAGTTGCCTTTGTGGAAAAGGTTCTTGATGACGGAGGGGATGCTCTTGGCGCCCTTGGCCGTCACATCGATAAAGTCGGGCGAACGCACGAGCTTATCCTCGTCAATGTACTTACGCACCGCGCGAAGCGTTTCCTTGTCATTGCGCGTCGAAAACGTAAAGTGGCCATTCTCTTTGGTAAAGATGGCAAAACGCGTAATCTTCTTGGTGCCGCGCAAAACCTCGGCGGCAATATAGTCGACCTCGTCCCACGGGATTTGGATATAATCCTCGGGATTACGCTCGTTATAGTACTCAAACGCCTTATTGCCCACCATCACGTTACCGTGACTGGTAAGCCCCATCAGGCAGGTTGCCGGCGTTGCCAGATCGACCGTGCTGTTCTGAGATTGCGCCATACGCGCCTCGCCCTCCAATAAAAACAATCGGACCGCATCCAGTGTACCCACCGGGTGCGGTCCGTTTCAATGGCTCAAAAGCCCTTGCCTAGCAACTCTCGGTCTTAAGCCGAAGCGTGCTTACATGAAGCCGCAGACGCGACCGATGATGCCGACGGCGAAGAGAGCCAGGATGATAACGATCGGGCTGACCTTCTTCTTGAGGAGCTTGCAGACCAGAAGGGTCAGGCACACGGCGGCAAGGCCGGGGATGAGCTGATCGAGGTTGGCCTGAAGCGTGGTGACCTTCACCGGGTCGAGTGCGGTGGCACCGACAGAGCTGTACATCGTCAATGCCTGCTTGATGCCCTCAGAACCGGCGGGCAGGTTGGCCCAGTCGATATAGGCGCCAGCAGACTGCGTGACCTTGGAGACGACCGGGGTGAAGGAGATGGACACCCAGCGCTCGACCAGGGCGCCGATGATGAACATACCCAGGATGGAAGCACCCTCGGTGACCTTGCCCATCAGACCGCCGGAGAGGTCCTTGGCGATGGAGGAGCCGACCTTGTAGCCAAACTCCTGCGTGTACCACAGGAAAGCGTAACGGATGATGTTCCACGCGAAGAAGAACAGCAGCGGACCGGCGATGCTGCCGGACAGGGCCAGGGAAGCGCCCAGTGCGCCCAGAATCGGGCGAAGGGTGAACCAGAAGGCGGGGTCGCCGACGCCGGCGAGCGGGCCCATCATACCGACCTTGACGCCCTGAATGGCGACGTCGTCAATCGGAGCACCGTTGGCGCGCTCCTCCTCGAGGGCGAGGGTAACGCCAATGACGGGGGCGGAAACATAGGGGTGGGTGTTATAGAACTCCAGGTGGCGCTTAAGAGCGGCAATCTGGTCATCCTTGCTGGTGTAGAGCTTCTTGATCGCAGGGATCATTGCGAAGCACCAGCCGCCGTTCTGCATACGCTCGTAGTTCCACGAGCCCTGAAGGAACTGATGACGGAAGCAAACCTTCTTACGGTCAGCCTTGGTGAGCTGAATCTTGTTCTCTGCCATATGTATCACTCCCCTCCTACTCGTAATCGTTCAGAATGTCGCCGAGCGGGTCACCGGAGCCACCGCCCATGCCGCCACCCTGCTTGGCCAGATCCTTAAGGCCAAGGTAGATGAGGGCAAGGGAGATGCCGATGAGGCCAAGGGCGATCAGCGTGAGCTGAGGGATGGCAGCAAGGACAAAGCCGAGGATGAAGAACGGCCAGGTCTCCTTGGTGGCCATCATGTTGATGACCATGGCGTAACCGACGGAAGCGACCATGCCGCCGCCGACAGCCATGCCACCGGACAGCCAATCGGGCATAGCGTTAAGCGCGTTGGTAACAGCCTCGGCCGGGATGATGCACAGAAGTACTGCCGGGATGGCGATACGAACACCCTGCATGAGGATGCCGGCGTACTGCCAACGCTCGATGCCGGCGAAGTCGCCCTTCTCGGCGCAGGCGTCCATGCCGTGAACCATAGCGGTAGCCAGGGTACGGCAGATCATGGTCAGGAACAGACCAGCGACCGACAGCGGGACGGCGACGGCGATGGCGGCGGTAACGGCCTTGGCCGAATCGGTGGCGCCACCGTTGAGGGCGAGCACCATGATGATCGAAGAAGCGACCGAAGCCAGAGCGGCGTCAGGCGCGACGGCGGCGCCGACGTTAGCCCAGCCAAGGGCCATCATCTGGAGCGAACCGCCCAGGAGGATGCCCTCCTGAAGGTGACCGGTTACGAGACCGATAAGCGTGCATGCCACGAGCGGCTGATGGAACTGGAACTCATCCAGAATGCCTTCCATACCGGCAAGCAACGCGACAATCGCAACAAGCAGAATAGTGATTGCAGACATGTATCGGACCCTCCTTTACTATGCTTGAGCGGCCAGTTCGGCCTTAGCTTTCTTCAACATGGCGTCGAGATCCTCGGAGGAATCCGAAGGAACCTTGCGGACCTCGAACTTGACGCCCTTGGCCTTGAGAGCCTCGATGGTCTTGACGTCGTCATCGCCCATAGCGACAGCGTTAGTGACGACGACCTTGCCCTTGGAGTGGGCCATGGAACCGATGTTGGCTTCCTTGATGTCGACGCCGGCCTCGATGGCCCTGAGCAGATCCTGCGGGTTCTCGAACAGCAGCATCGCCTTGGTGTCGCCAAAGCGCGTGTCCTTGACGACCTCGGCCATCTTCTTGATGGGCACGACGTTGGCGTGGACTCCCGGAGGGGCAGCCTGCTCGATCATGGTCTTGCGGAGCTCGTCGTGAGCAACGCCGTCGGAGACCACGATGATGCGGTTGGGGTTGATCTGCTTGGTCCACGTGGTGGCCACCTGACCATGCAGCAGACGCGTGTCGATACGGACGTGGGCGATCTTGATGTGCCCGTCGCCGATCACCGTTCCCGGAGGAATGGCACCCGCAGGAGCAGCGGCGGCCGCAGCCGGCTTCTTCTCCTCGGGCTCCAGAGACTCGGGCTTGACGCGCACGCCGGCCTTAGCCTCAGTCACGAGATGTTTTGCGATCGCATGTGCAGTGTTCTTTGCGTCAAAGCGCTGCGAATATGCCTCGATGAGCATAGGCAGGTTGACACCGGTGACGATAGCCCAGGAATCATGGCCCTCGATGAGACCGCTGATCTGGTTGAAGGGCGTGCCGCCCCACAGATCAACGAGGAAGAGCACCTGCTCCTGGTCCTCGAAGGAAGCGATTGCCTCCTCGACCTTGGCTCGGAAGTCGTCGGGGCCCATGCTCGGCTCGAGCGAGACCACGGCTACAGACGGCTGATCGCCAAAGACCATCGAGCCCGTCTGCTTGATTCCAGCCGCCAAGTCACCATGGCTAGCAAGAACAATACTTACCATCACATAACCTCCTTTTTGTCTACGTAATTCCTACACGACAGTTATGGAGTATAGCTGCAAATACAGCAGAATTGTTTGAAAAACTGCAAAAGGTAGCATTATTTGTTTAAATGTCTTGTTTTGTTACAAGCTGATTACATTCCAGTATTTTGGCTGATTTGCTGCTGAGGATTGATAGCTGATCTATTTACATGACCGAATTGAGCACGCTGTTCATTATTGCCGGTTTTAAACAGACACAAATGTGCTCGTGTTGAGGCTATTTCGTTTAAACAGATGGTGCTTGACTAATGGTAAGAAATATGCTCTAGCAAAGTAGTCGTTGGGGACGTTCTTTAATGACTAGTCGTTTAAGAACGTCCCCAACGACTAAGTTAGGCGATATGGAGGGGGTTGGCGGCGTCGACGGCGTCGGGGGCATCGGAGAGGCCGTCGGGGGCAGCGTCTGTCGGGTCCTCGTCGGGGGTCTCGATCTGCTTGATCATGACCTCCTGGCCCTGCAGCAGATAGGTCTCGCCGCTACCGCAATGGGGGCAGGTCTTGCCGTGCTCGACCGTCGCGTAGTCGCAGCCGCACGCCTCGCAATGCGTCACGGCCTCGACAGGCTCCACAATAAGCTCCGCGCCCTGCGTGATAGGCTTTTTATCTGCCGCCCAGCGCCAAGCATCAAGCAGCAGATCGGGAACGACGCCCGAGACCTCGCCCAGCAGCAACGTCACACTCGAAACGCGACGCACGCCATGAGCGCACGCCACATTCTCGACATCGCGAATAATGTGATACACAATCCCTAATTCATGCAAGGCGAATACCTTTCAACAATGGTTGATGCGATGTCAGCCAAACGTCAGCGAGCGGCGATCCAGGTGCCCCAGGTTGCCCCGAAACAAGGCGTCCGCTGGGCTTTTGCCCGCGGCGCCGAAGTTGAGGGGCAAGATGGGGTGCCTGGGCGCCGCGCAGCGTCGGCA
>CAJMNK010000046.1 GCA_905214905.1 uncultured bacterium
GAACGAGTCCCCATACCCCCGTTCGGTCAGATGCACCGCCGCGGTTTGTGTTTGTGCCGTATAATGACCGTTACCTATGACGCGATACAAAAGAAAGGTGTTTGCCCATGCAGGCACAGAAGGCGGAGGGAACCCGCGACCTTATCGGCGCTGAGATGCGCGCTTGGCAAAAGATGCAGCAGATCGCTGCCGGCGTGTTCGAGCCGTTTGGCTTTAAGCCCATCGAGACGCCCGCCATCGAGCAGGTGGACGTGTTTGTCCACGGCATCGGCCAGTCGACCGACGTCGTGCGCAAGGAGATGTTCCGCGTGTTTAGCGGCGCCAACCTGGAGCGCGTCTTTACCGAGGGCACCGATACCAAGCTCAAGCCCAAGCAGCGCCTGGCGCTTCGTCCCGAGGGCACGGCTGGCGTGGTGCGCGCCGTCGTGGAGAACAACTTGGTGCCCCAGGGCTCCACGCCGTTTAAGGCTTACTACGCCGAGGCCATGTTCCGTGGCGAGCGTCCCCAGAAGGGTCGCCTGCGCCAGTTCCACCAGGTGGGCATCGAGTGGCTCGGTGCTCCCGATCCGGCGGCAGACGCCGAGTGCATCATTATGCTCATGGAGTTTTACAAGCGCCTGGGCTTCGATCTGTCCAAGCTCCGTCTGCTCATTAACTCGATGGGCGATGCCCAATGCCGTCCGGCCTATCGCGAGCAGGTTAAGCAGTTCATTCTCGACCATGCCGATGAGATGTGCGACGAGTGCCGCGAGCGCGCCGAGCTTAACCCGCTGCGCGCCTTCGACTGCAAGAACGACCACTGCCGCGAGATCATGGCCGACGCCCCGCTGATGGGCGACAACCTGTGCGATGAGTGCCGCGAGCACTACGAGCAGGTCAAGCGCTATCTGGACGCCGCCGGTATCGAGTACGTCGAGGATCCCACCCTGGTGCGCGGCCTGGACTACTACACCCGTACCGTCTTTGAGGTCGAGGCTCCCGGCGCCGGTGTCGGCTCCATCGGTGGCGGCGGTCGCTATGACGGCTTGGTCGAGCTCGAGGGCGGCAAGCCCACGGCCGGCGTCGGCTTCGCCGTCGGTTTTGAGCGCGCCCTGCTGGCCCTGCAGGCCTTTGGCAGCGACCTGGGCGCCGATGAGACCCCGTGCGTCTACGTTGCCAACGCCGGCAAGGATCTGCGTCAGAACGTCTTTGCCATTACGCAGCAGCTTCGCGCCGCAGGGATCGTGACCGAGGCCGACTACCAGGGTCGTTCGCTCAAGGCCCAGTTTAAGCAGGCCGACAAGGTGGGCGCCAAGCTCATCCTGGTCCTGGGTGGCGACGAGCTTGCCGCCGGCAAGGTCAAGGTGCGCGACATGCAGAGTCACGACGAGGTTCTCGTCGATTTGGCCAACGTGGTCGAGGCGGTTCGCGAGCGCCTGTAGCGCATGTTTTTTGAGCTGCGGGGCTGCTAACGTGCCCTGCTCATGGAGAGCGATTGTTACGGGGGTGTTTCGCTTTTATGCGGAATGCCCCCGTTTGCGTATGCCGTCCACCGAGAAATACGACCATTTGGGGCAAAAACCCTTGCAATGCAGAAAATACTTTTGTGTGGTAAAGCGCAATCAGCTCCGAAAGTTTTTGCCGAGTGCCTATAATGGATACCGCATGTTACGTGCATAGAAGGAGAAATGGGAGGAAACGTGGCTGAGAACCTAAGCAACCAGTCTGTACCCGAAGCCGCGGCGCGCGTCGCTGCCGTGGTCAACCGCCTCGTTAACCGAATCGGCTCAAATGCCGAATCCAAGGAGCGTCTCGCCGAGATCGAGATCCCCGAGGAGCTGCGCGACAATCTGGCGCTGTTCTTGCGCCTGGAGCGCCGTGTGCTTAGCGAGTATGATCCCGAGATCGCGGACCTGTTCGACAAGATTTTGACAGCCGAGATTGTGGCCAATGCCGGAAACCCCGGTAGCCGTGCTGCCGACGAGTCCGTTGACGAGCAGGGCGTGCCCACTGCCGACGAGCCAACCGCCGTGGCGTTTCGCAAAGTCGTCGATCTGATCGACAGCCTGCCGCTCGATAAACAGCAGGTTATCGTCCGCGCCTTTACGAGCTTCTTCCATCTGGCAAACCTGTCGGAGGAGAATTACCGTGTGGCGCAGCTGCGCGAGCTCGAGGCCGGTGCGTCGACCGATACCGAGGTCGATCCCGCCAACGAACTCACCGTCGCCTATCACCAGTTGGTAAACGAGACGGGTGTCGAGGGTGCCAACGAGCTGCTCGGCAAGCTTGAGTTCCACCCTGTCTTTACCGCACATCCCACCGAAGCCCGTCGCAAGGCCGTCGAGGGCAAGATTCGCCGTATCTCCAACCTGCTGGAGGAGCGTCCGCGTCTGGGCGGCTCCGACCTGGTGGAGAACGAGCGCCATATGCTGCAGGAGATCGACGCCCTGGTGCGTACGAGCCCCATCGCGCTCAAGAAGCCCACGCCGGTCGAGGAAGCCGATACCATCATCGACATCTTCGATAACACGCTGTTCGACGTTATCCCCGTCATCTATCGTCGTTTTGACGACTGGGTGCTGGGCGACAAGGCCGGTACCGTGCCGCCGCTGTGCCCGGCGTTCTTCCATCCCGGCAGCTGGATCGGTTCCGACCGCGACGGTAACCCCAACGTCACCGCCAAGGTGAGCCGTGAGGTCGCCGCCAAGTATTTCACCCATATGGTGCTCAAGCTCGAGGACAAGTGCCGCCGCATCGGCCGCAACCTGACGCTCGAGGCCACCTACAGCAAGCCGTCTGCCGAGCTCATCAACCTGTGGAACCATCAGGTCGAGATGAGCACCCAGTACACGGCCCGCGCCGAGCTGATCTTCGAGCACGAGCCGCATCGCGCCGTCATGCTCGTCATGGCAGACCGTCTGAACGCCACCGTTCGTCGCATCACCGACACCATGTATCACAGCGCAGACGAGTTCCTGGATGACCTGCGTGTCGTTCAGCGCTCCCTGGCCGCCTGCGGTGCCGTTCGTGCTGCCTACGGCCCGGTCCAGACCATCATCTGGCAGGTCGAGTCCTTCGGCTTCCATATGGTCGAGATGGAGTTCCGTCAGCACTCCGTGGTGCACGCCCGCGCCCTCAAGGATATCCACGAGAACGGTATCCACGGCGATCTGCAGCCCATGACGCGCGAGGTCATCGATACCTTCCGTGCCATCGGCTCCATCCAAAAGCGCTACGGCAAGAAGATGGCCCACCGCTACATCATCTCGTTTACCAAGAGCGCCCAGCATGTGGCCGACGTCTTTGAGCTTGCCCACCTGTCCTTTGCGCACGAGGAGGATGTCCCCGAGCTCGACGTGATCCCGCTGTTCGAGCAGCTCGAGGACCTCGAGGGCTGCGTCGACGTGCTCGACCAGATGCTTACGCTGCCCGTGGTGCAAAAGCGCCTTGCCCAGACCGACCGCCGCATGGAGGTCATGCTGGGCTATTCCGACTCCTCCAAGGACGCCGGTCCTACCACGGCCATGCTCGCGCTGCACTCCGCGCAGGAGCGCATTGCCAAGTGGGCCGAGAAAAACGATATCGACTTGGTGCTCATGCACGGTCGCGGCGGTGCCGTGGGCCGTGGTGGCGGCCCGGCCAACAAGGCCGTGCTGGCGCAGCCCAAGGGTTCGGTCAACTGCTTCTTTAAGCTCACCGAGCAGGGCGAGGTCATTTTTGCCCGTTACGGTAACCGCACGCTGGCTCAGCGCCATGTTGAGTCCGTTGCAGCCGCAACGCTTTTGCAGTCGGCCCCGAGTGTCGAGAAGACTAACACCGAGACCACGCAGAAGTTCTGGGATATGGCCGAGAAGCTTAACGCCGCAAGCCATGAGCGCTATCTGGACCTGCTGAACACCGAGGACTTTACACCGTGGTTCTCGACCGTGACGCCGCTGACCGAGGTCGGTCTGCTGCCGATCGGGTCGCGCCCGGCCAAGCGCGGTCTGGGTGCCAAGTCGCTCGACGACCTGCGTACCATTCCGTGGATCTTTAGCTGGAGCCAGGCACGCATCAATCTGGCCGCATGGTACGGCCTGGGCACCGCCTGCGAGCAGCTGGGCGATCTTGACCAGCTCAAGGCTGCCTACCAGGAGTGGCCGTTCTTCCGCACCTTTATCGACAACATCGAGATGTCGATCGCCAAGACCGACCAGCGCATTGCCAAGATGTATCTGCACCTGGGCGATCGCCAGGATCTGTCCGAGAAGGTCTTCACCGAGATGCAGCTCACCCGTAAGTGGGTCCTTGCCATCGTCGGTGACGAGTGGCCGTTACAGCGCCGCCGCGTGCTTGGCTGCGCTGTCCGCGTGCGCAACCCCTATGTCGACGCCCTGTCCATCGCACAGGTCCGCGCCCTTCGCGAGGTGCGTATGAACCAGGACGAGATGGCCGAGGAGAAGAAGGCCGAGTACATGAGCCTGATTCTTTCGACTGTGACCGGCGTCTCGGCAGGATTGCAAAACACGGGGTAATCGATAGCCCTGCGGCTCTCACCGGGACCCGATGGGTTTCCCTCTGAATGCGTCCTCGCACTTGAAGCCCCCTTATCCTGCTCCTTCGGAGCTGCGGATAAGGGGGCTTCGTGCTGCGGAATGCATTCAGAGGGAAACCCATCGGGTCCCTTCGTCCTCGGTCTTCAGGGATTGGGGCTGAAGGGATTAAAGTGCGCTTCGCGCCTAATGTGGAGTGCGGCGAGGGCTTCTTGCGTCCTGCGGAGTGCGCCGGAAAGTAAACATACGACAGCCCCTGCGATGTCCGGTCTTCGGCGGATTACTGGCTGGGGGAATAATGGCGCGCTTCGCGCGTTTGGAAAAGGCTTCGTGCTGCGGAATGCATTCAGAGGGAGACCCATCGGGCCCTTTTGTCCTCGGTCTTCGGGGATTGGGGCTGATGAGAATTAAGTGCGCTTCGCGCCTTACGACTGTAGCGGCTGCGGTCTCGTTTGGGATCGCGGCCGTTTTGTTGTGGGTCAAATATGAACGTTGTGTTAATGAGTCGGTGGACGGTGGTGTTTTTCGGTGAGCGGCGTATCCTTCCAACGGTTTATCTAGTGTGTCAGTTGAAAGGAAGAGGGCGCTCATCATTGTTTGAATGTGAACTGCCGTTTGACCACAAGACGTTGCATCTGGAGCTCGAGGACAAGAACTTCGCGGGTGTGATGGAAGGTCATCAAAACGAGTTTAAGACCACGAAATCGCAGGAAGAGCTGGTGGAGGAGTCGCTTGCCAACCCTTACGGCTCGCCTTCGCTCGAGGAGCTTTGTGCTGGCAAGAAGGATATTGTCATCATTAGCTCCGACCACACGCGTCCCGTTCCCTCGCGTGTGACGATGCCTATTCTGCTGCATCACATCCATTCCGCTGCGCCTGAGGCTCGCGTGCGTATTTTGGTTGCTACGGGTATGCACCGTCCGTCGACGCACGAGGAGCTCGTCAACAAGTACGGCGAGGAGATCGTTGCCAACGAAGAAATCGTTATGCACGTCGCGACTGACGACAGCATGATGAAAAAGATCGGCACCCTGCCTTCTGGTGGCGAGTGCATCATCAACAAGATTGCGGCCGATTGCGACCTGCTGCTTGCCGAGGGCTTTATTGAGCCGCACTTCTTTGCCGGTTTCTCTGGTAGCCGCAAGTCCGTCCTGCCTGGCATCGCCAGCTACAAGACCATCATGTACAACCACAACGGTCAGTTTGTGAACGATTCCCACTCGCGTGCCGGCAACCTGTGCCACAACCACGTGAGCGAGGACATGTTTGCCGCCGCCGAGATGGCTCACCTTGCCTTTGTGCTCAACGTGGTGCTCAACGGCAAGCACGAGGTCATTGGCTCCTTTGCCGGCGACATCCACAAGGCGCACGCGGCTGGCTGCGAGTTCGTGAAGAGCCTTGCCGGCGTTGAGCCCGTCGAGTGCGAGATCGCCATTACCACTAACGGCGGCTACCCCCTCGATCAGAACATCTATCAGGCTGTGAAGGGCATGTGCGCTGCCGAGGCCACGCTTCCCGAGGGCGGCGTGATCATCGACGTCGCCGGTTGTGCCGACGGTCACGGCGGCGAGGGCTTCTATCACAACATCGCCGACAACGATCCGGCAGAGTTTGAGCGCGCCTGTATCGATCGTCCTAAGGACGAGACCCTGCCCGATCAGTGGACGAGCCAGATCTTTGCCCGCATCCTGGCGCATCACCCCGTGATCATGGTCACCGACCTGTGCGATCACCAGATGCTCAAGGATATGCACATGACGCCGGTCAACACTATCGAGGAAGCGCTCAAGCTCGCCTTTGAGATGAAGGGTGCCGATGCCAAGGTCGCCGTCATCCCCGATGGCCTGGGTGTTGTTGTCGCACAGCACTAGTGCGCGGCTTAAACGAATCGTTTATAACCGACAAGAAAGATAAGGTTTTATGCTTACCAAACTCCTCTGCGAATTCGGCGCAACGGCCCTCATGATCGTCTTTGGCGTGGGTGTTCACTGCGATACCGTGCTCAAGGGCACCAAGTATCAGGGCTCCGGCCATATGTTTGCCATCACCACCTGGTCCTTTGGCATCTCGGTCTGCCTGTTTGTCTTTGGTGGCGCTGTGTGCATGAACCCCGCCATGGTGCTTGCCCAGTGCATCGTCGGCCTGGTGCCGTGGGGCAACTGCATCCCCTTCATGCTTGCCGATATGCTCGGCGGCTTTGTGGGTGCCGTGATCGCTTGGTTTATGTATGCCGATGAGTTCAAGGCTTCCGAGGGCGTCGTCGACCCCATTGCCCAGCGCAACATCTTCTCGACCAACCCCACCACCGAGGGCACGAACTATGCTCGTAACTTCTTCTGCGAGGCTATCTGCACCTTCGTGTTCATCAGCGCCATCCTTGCTGCCGCTAGCCGCGCCGGCGAGAACGTTCTGATGCTCGCAATCTGCGTCGGCCTGATCGTTTGGGCTGTCGGCATGGGCATGGGCGGCATCACCGGCTTCGCCATGAACCAGGCTCGTGACCTTGGTCCTCGCATGGCCTATCAGGTGCTGCCGATTAAGAACAAGGCCGACAACAACTGGAAGTACGGCCTGCTTGTTCCTGGCATCGCGCCGTTTGTCGGTGCTATTGTGGCCGCGCTGTTTGTGCATGGCTTCTTGGGCATGTTCTAGTCGAAGGCTACATAGTTGTCCGCCGTCCGCATGGGGTAACTTCCCAGCGCGTCCTCGGACATGCAAAAAGGCTCGCTGCGCACTTCGTGCGGCGAGCCTTTTTGCGTCCTGCGGAATGCGCTGGGAAGTTACCTCATGCGGCCAGCTGTGGGATCTTTGCTGCGCTCGAGCAAGCAACCCAACATATATCTGAATTTGGATGTGAGGGGCTTGTTGCTGATAGGGGCGTTGAGCTGTTGTTGACACTTTGGGATGCGTGGCGCCCTGGGTTGGGGTGATGCTTTGGGATGAGCTTCTTACTTAGTTGAAGAGGGGCTTTATGGCTGAGAGGTAGTCTTTGGCTACGTCGGCCTTATCTGCTTGGAAGTTGTGCCAGGCCCACCATTGGACCATTCCTACGAAGCTTGAGGCTATGTGGTGTAGTAGGAAGCTTCGGTCCATGGTGGCGGCGGGGCCGTTTGGGTCGGTGGGGACGGTTTCGGCTGCTCGTGACATGATGGTCTTGCGTAGGCAGTCGGCGAAGACGCGTGAGCCGGCGCCGGCTACGAGGGCTCGTACGCCCTGGCGGCGTTCCCAGAGGTTGTTGAGGATATGCTCGACTTGTACGAGCGGATCATCGAGCGGTGTGCCATCGTCGTCGAGGGCGTGGGTGCAGATGTCGCTCACGAGTTCGGACAGTAGGTCATCTTTGCTCTTGAAGAGGCCATAGAACGTGGCCCGACCCACATGGGCGCGAGCGATGATGTCGCCGACGGTGATCTTGCCGTAGTCCTCTTCGCGCAGCAGTTCGGAGAACGCCGCGACGATGGCGGCGCGGCTTTTTGCCTTGCGGGCATCCATGGCTATGCGTCCGTGTGAACGAGCAGGCAGCGGAGCGTACCGGAGCAACCCTCGTAGGGGCGCTTACCGGCGCCGTAGCCGACGGCCTCGATGCGGTAGCGGGCCGGCAGGTGCTCGGACGTGCGCAGTGCGGCGACGATGGCGGCGCCCGTGGGCGTCACGAGCTCGCCGGCGACCGGCGCGGGCGTGAGGGCGATATTGCCCGCTTGACACAGGTTGACGACAGCGGGGACAGGAATGGGCATAAGGCCGTGGGCACAGCGGATGGTGCCGTGACCCTCGGAGAGCGACTCGACCACGATGTCCTCAATACCTAGGTCATCGAGGCAGATGGCGACAGAGCAGACGTCGACGATGGAGTCGATGGCGCCCACCTCGTGGAACATGACGGTCTCGGTCGTTTTGCCGTGGGCCTTGGCCTCGGCGGCGGCGAGCGCGGTAAAGATGGCGAGCGCGCGACGCTTGGCGCCATCGCTTAGCTGCGAGTCATCGATGATGGCGGTGACATCCGCCAAAGAACGGTGGTGATGGTGGTGGGCGTGATGATGGCCATCGTGGTCATGGCCGTGGGCCTCATGGTCATGCTCGTGGCTGTGCTCGTGTTCGTGCTCGCCATGATCATGATGGTGGTGCTCATGCTCATGTGTGTGCTCGGTGCCCGCTTCGTTGCCGTAGAGCCAGGCCATATCGTGATCGTGGTTCTCGAGCTCCTCTGCAAGCTGAACATCGAAGTCGCAGGCGTCGATGCCATGCTTGTTTACGCGCGTGACAGCGACCGCAAAGCCGTCGACCGGCAGCGTGGCAAGTTGCTCGCGCAGGTGCTCCTCGCTGGCGCCCAGGTCGAGCAGGGCCGCGACGGTCATGTCGCCGCTGATGCCCGAGGTGCCGTCGATGATAAGCGTGTGCTGATGGTTGGACATGAAATGCTCCTTAGCGGGCGCAGGACGTGCCGGCGCTCAGATGATTGATAAGACTTGCCTGGTAGGCGGCACCAAAGCCGTTGTCGATATTGACGACCGAAACGCCGCTGGCGCAGGAGTTGAGCATGGCGAGCAGTGCGGCCATGCCGCCAAAGTTCGCGCCATAGCCCACGCTGGTGGGGACGGCGATGACTGGGCAACTCACCAGGCCTCCGATGACGCTCGCCAGGGCGCCCTCCATGCCGGCGATGGCGATGACCACCTGTGCCTGGGCAAGTTCCTCGGCATGCGCAAGCAGGCGGTGCAGGCCGGCGACACCCACGTCGTAGAGGCGATCGACTTCGTTGCCGTAGAACTCGACCGTCAACGCGGCTTCCTCGGCAACGGGCAGGTCGCTCGTGCCGGCGCAGGCGACGACGATGCGTCCGTTGCCGGTGGGGGAGGGCTTGCCACCCACGAGGGCGAGCTGGGCATCCGGGACATATCCCAAGTCGATGCCGTTGCCGAGGAGCTCCGAGGTGCGGGCGGCCTTTTTGGCGTCCAGGCGCGTGACTAGGATGCGCTCCTGGCCGGCATCGCGCAGCGCTTCGATAATGGCGGCAATTTGCTCGGCGGTTTTACCGGCGCCGTAGACAACTTCGCCGGCTCCCTGGCGCACCCCGCGCGAAAGGTCGAGCTGCGCAAAGCCCAAATCGGCGGTCGGAGCCGTCTGGATGCGCGTGAGGGCGTCGGCAGGGGTGACTGCTCCGCCGGCAACATCGCTCAGCAGCTGCTCTAGATCTCGCTTATCCATATATGTTCCCTTCGACGGCGCAAAGTTTAGCACTCAAAGGGTATGTTTCCGAACACTAAGACAAAATTGTTCGGAAACTATAGGACAGACTGATTCAATTGCTAGACGGATTGGCTAGTCGCGCAGGATGATGTCCATGGCGAGCATCAGATTGCGCTCGTCGATGGCAAACGGGGCGGCCTCGCGCGTCTTGGGCTTGGCACAAAACGCGATGCCCGTGCCCGCGGCCTGAATCATGGGGATGTCGTTGGCACCGTCTCCGATCGCGACGGTGTGGGCCATATCGACGCCGCACTCAACTGCCCAGTCCAGCAGCTGGATGAGCTTGGACTCCTTGGTCACAATGTCGGCAGCCAACTTACCGGTGAGCTTGCCGTCCACGACCTCCAGACGATTGGCCAGGCAGAAGTCGATACCCGCGGCAGCCACGATCTTATCGGCGACTTCGTGAAAGCCGCCACTCACGACGCCGACCTTCCAACCCTTGCTGTGTGCCGAGCGCACAAGCTCCAACGCGCCGGGGGTAAATGTCACGCGCTCAAAGGTGCGCTCGAACACGCTCTCGTCCAGGCCGGCGAGCAGCCCCACGCGCTTCTCGAGCGCCTGCTTAAGGTCGAGCTCGCCGCGCATGGCGCGTTCGGTGGTCTGTGCCACCTGCTCGCCCACGCCGGCCTCTTCGCCCAACAGGTCGATGACCTCCTGGTTGATGAGCGTGGAGTCGATATCCATAACGATGAGGCGTGCAGTCATGGCGGGCCTTTCCGAGTGCTGTTTTATTGGGGCATATTGTCGCACGTGACGAGCGCGGGCGGGTGTCGCGGCGCGTCAATTGTTTCGTCTCCGTCAAGTCTTTGGGCAGGAGCCACTTTTTCGCGGCACATCGACGCGAGTGCGATAAGATAGAACGCCATGTCTGGCTGCGCGGTTTACGCAGGCTGGGCAAATCTGTACGACGCCGCCCGGAACGACACGGGGCGGCACAGATCCATAAAGGAGGATCACTGGTATGAGCCAGACCCGTCCCATCGATGAGCATTCCATGCACACCCGTACCTGCGGCGAGCTTCGCTTCGAGAACGTGGGCGAAGAGGTCACCCTCACCGGTTGGGTGAGCCGTCGCCGCGACCACGGCGGCCTTATCTTCTGCGACCTTCGCGACCGTGAGGGCATCACGCAGCTCACCTTCGACCCCGAGCACTCCGACGGCGACGCCTTTAAGATCGCCGAGACCATGCGTCCCGAGTGGCCCATCAAGATTCACGGCGTCGTGCGCGCCCGTGGCGAGGAGACCACCAACACCAAGCTCGCCACCGGCGAGATCGAGGTCCTGACCGACCACGCCGAGGTGCTCAATACGTCCGTCACCCCGCCGTTCCAGATCGAGGACGGCATCGAGACCAGCGAGGACACCCGTCTGCGCTATCGCTATCTGGACCTCCGTCGTCCCGAGATGATGGCCAACCTCAAGCTGCGCTCCGACTTTACCTTTGCCATTCGCGAGGCGCTGCACAACCGTGAGTTCATGGAGGTCGAGACGCCCTCCCTGTTCAAGTCCACGCCCGAGGGCGCCCGCGACTTCATCGTCCCCAGCCGCATCCAGCCGGGCAACTTCTACGCCCTGCCGCAGTCCCCGCAGCTCCTGAAGCAGCTGCTTATGGTCGGTGGCGTCGAGCGCTACTACCAGGTTGCCAAGTGCTTCCGCGACGAGGATCTGCGCGCCGACCGTCAGCCCGAGTTCACCCAGGTCGATATCGAGATGTCCTTCGTGGACCAGAACGACGTTATGAGCGCGCTCGAAGAGGTTCTTGCCGATGCCTTCGGCCGCATGGGTGTCGAGATGCCCACGCCGCTGCGTCGCATGAACTACTGGGAGGCCATGGACACCTATGGCTCCGACAAGCCCGATACCCGCTATGGCATGCACTTGGTCGACCTGACCGATATCTTTGCCAACTCCAAGTTCAAGGTCTTTGCGACTGCCGCGAACGAGGAGGGCTCTGTCGTCAAGGCCATCAACGCCAAGGGCGCCGGTGCCTGGGCTCGCGCCAAGATCGATAAGCTTGCCGGCGTGGCTTCCACGTTTGGCGCCAAGGGCCTGGCCTGGATCGCTTTCCGCGAGGACGGCTCCATCAACAGCCCCATCGTCAAGTTCTTCTCGGGCGAGGAGATGGCCGCTCTGCGCGAGCGCATGGACGTCGAGCCCGGCGACCTTGTGATGTTCGCCGCCGGCCCGCGCCTGCTCTCCGACGAGATCCTGGGCGGCATGCGTTCCCACATGGCCAACGCGCTCGAGATCAAGCGCGAGGGCCACGACTTCCTGTGGGTCGTCAACTTCCCGCTGTTCCACTGGGATGAGGACCGCAAGGCCTACGCTGCCGAGCACCAGCCCTTCACCCTGCCGACCGAGACCGACATCGCCAAGATCGAGGCCGACCCGCTGGCAGCCGGTTCGTGCACCTACGACTTTGTCATGGACGGCTTTGAGGCCGGCGGCGGCGGTATGCGTATCCACAACGCCGAGATGCAGATGTCCATGCTCAAGCTCCTGGGCTTTACCGAGGAGCGTGCCGAGTCTCAGTTCGGCTTCCTCATGGAGGCCCTCAAGTTTGGTGCGCCCCCGATGGGCGGTTTCGCTCTGGGCCTGGACCGCGTGTGCATGCTGCTCACCGGTTCCGACTCCATCCGCGACGTCATGGCGTTCCCCAAGACGGCCAGCGGCTCCGACCTCATGTCGGGCGCTCCGAGTGCCGTTAGCGGCGCCCAGCTCAAGGACGTCAGCCTGCGCTTGATGTAGGCGAGCGGCCACAAATTGCTTGCAACGAGGGAAGGACGCGTGCCTTCCCTCGTTTTTTGTGGGACGGGGGTGCGCCGGTAACGTACAATAACTACCACGTGGCTGGGTTTGCCGGCCGAATGTGCGATGCCGCGGGAGGGGACATGGTCGAGTTTACAAAGACGATTAAAGATCCGTTGGGACTGCATGCCCGCCCGGTTGCGCTGCTTTACGACATCATTGCCAAGCATCGTAGCAACGTATCGGTCAGTATCGGCGATCGCCATACCGACGGCCGCGATGTAATGGGGCTCATGGCTCTCTACGGCGAGTGCGGCGAGGACATCATCTTCCGCGTTTCGGGCGTAGACGAGGCTTCCTGCGTCACGTCGATCAGAAACCTCTCGCTCTAAGCATGACAGGGCGCGGCAAAGGACAGCTCTTTGCCGCGCCTTTTTGTTTCGTATAGGAAACTTTTTCGGAATCTAAATGGGGACCCTTTCCAAAAAGTTAACCACGTGCTAGTTTACTAAAGCGAACATAGATGTGGTTAACTTTTACCGCGTCGATGTTGAGGACGAACTGACGTTAGGAGCCACTCATGTCTTGCGGACCGCAGATGCCGGCAATGCCGCTTTCGATGGTAAAAGCGGGCGAAACCGTGCGCGTGTCTCGTGTAAAGGGCAATGAGGATATGAAGCACCACCTCAAGGACCTCGGCTTTGTCGAGGGCAGCGAAATTCACGTGGTGAGCTCGAGTGGCGCCAATATCATCGTCACGGTGCTGGGCGCACGCTTTGGTATCGATTCCAAGGTTGCCATGCACATCATGACCGTCAGTTAGTCCGCAGCATTTAAAAAACCGAAAGGGGGACAAGTAAATGAAGACGTTGGGTGACGTTAAGGTGGGCGAGAGCTCCACCATCGTCAAGCTTCACGGTGAGGGTGCGCTTCGCCGCCACCTTATGGACCTGGGGCTCATCAAGGGCACTTCGTTCAAGGTCGTAAAGGTTGCACCGCTCGGAGATCCGGTCGAGATCAACGTGCGTGGCTACGAGCTCTCCATCCGCAAGGAGGAGGCTGCCGTCGTCGAGGTCCAGTAAGGGCCGGCGGCACATATTTCTGCAGATAAAGTTAGGTTTTTCTAACTTAATGCAGCATCTTTGAAGCACATTATCCAGCCTGCGCGGAGAAAGCAGCGCGGGCACACAAGGAAGAAGGATTGAATGGCGGATTCTCAGATCCATGTCGCGCTGGCGGGTAACCCCAACTGCGGCAAGACCACGCTTTTCAACCTGATCACCGGCGCCAACGGCTACGTTGGCAACTGGCCCGGCGTCACGGTTGAGAAAAAGGAAGCCAAGCTCCTAAGCGACAAGAACGTCACGATTACGGACCTTCCCGGCATCTACTCGCTTTCCCCCTATAGCCCCGAGGAGCAGTGCTCGCGCGATTACCTCATGAGCGGCGAGCCCGATGTCGTCGTCCAGGTGGTTGATGCCACCAACCTCGAGCGCAACCTGTACCTGGCGCTTCAGGTTATCGAGACCGGCCTGCCCGTGGTCGTCGCCCTCAACATGGCCGACTTGGTCGAGAAGAACGGCGACAAGATCGACACGGACAAGCTCTCCAAGAAGCTCGGCTGCCCGGTCATGATGATCTCGGCCCTTAAGAACAAGGGCATCAACGAGCTGTTCGAGCAGGTCAAGAAGTCCGCTGCTTCCAAGGGCCAGGTGCCGGAGCACAAGTTCGATTCCTCCATCGAGGACGTTCTGGACCACATCGAGAACAATCTGCCGGCGAGCGTTCCCGCCAACAAGCGTCGCTACTACGCCGTCAAGCTGTTCGAGCGCGACGCGGACGCCTGCAAGCTCATCAACCTCACTAAGGAGAAGGCCGCTCGCGTCGAGCAGCTGGTCGCCCAGTGCGAGCAGGATTGCGACGACGACGCCGAGTCCATCATCACCGGCGAGCGCTACGGCGTGATCGCCCACATCATCGACGAGTGCCTCACCAAGGCTCCGGCCAAGATGAGCACCTCCGAGAAGATCGACCGTGTGGTTACCAACCGTATCTTGGGCCTGCCGATCTTTGTGGTCATCATGTTCTGCGTGTACTACATTGCCGTCTCTACCTTGGGCGGCACGGTGACCGACTTCACCAACGACCAGCTCTTTGGCACCGACGGTTGGTATGTGCTCGGCCAGGGCCGCGACGCCTACGACGCAGCTGTCGAGGCTGCGGGCGACAACGCCGACTCGGTCGACCCGGCACAGTACGGCCCCTATGTCCCGGGTATCACCACCGTAGTGCACGACGCCCTCGTGGCGGGCGGCACCGAGGACGGCGGCCTGGTCGATTCGCTGGTCTGTGACGGTATCGTCGGCGGCCTGGGTGCCATCTTCGGCTTCGTCCCGCAGATGTTCCTGCTCTTTGTGATGCTGTCCTTCCTGGAGGACTGCGGCTACATGGCCCGCGTCGCCTTTATCATGGACCGCGTGTTCCGCCGCTTTGGCCTGTCCGGTAAGTCCTTTATCCCCATGCTCGTGTCCTCGGGCTGCGGCGTCCCCGGCGTCATGGCCACCAAGACCATCGAGAACGAGAAGGACCGCCGCATGACGGTCATGACCACCACGTTTATTCCCTGCGGTGCCAAGCTGCCGATCATCGCCCTGCTCATGGGTTCCATCATCGGCGATTCTTCGACCACCGCCGCGTGGATCAGCCCGCTCTTCTACTTCCTGGGCGTCTTTGCCGTCATTGCTTCGGGCCTCATGCTCAAGAAGACCAAGCTCTTCGCCGGTCGCCCGACGCCGTTTGTTATGGAGCTTCCTGCCTACCACTTCCCGGCGATCCGTTCTTGGGCGCTGCACGTGTGGGAGCGCTGCTGGGCCTTTATCAAGAAGGCCGGTACGGTCATCTTCGCGTCCACCGTCGTCGTTTGGTTCCTCTCCAACTTTGGCAGCTACAACGGTTCCTTTGGCTTCCTGCCTGCGATGGACGGCATCCCCGAGGAGTTCATGGATTACTCCGTGCTCGCCATGCTCGGCAACCTGGTCGCTTGGATCTTCGCCCCGCTCGGCTTTAGCACCTGGCAGGCCACTGCGCTGACCGTCTCCGGCCTCGTGGCTAAGGAGAATGTCGTCGCTACCGCCGGCTCGCTGCTCTCCGTCGCCGATGCTGGCGAGACCGACCCGAGCCTGTGGACCGCGTTTGCGGGCATGTTCCCCACCATGGGTGCTTGCGTGGCCTTTGGTGCCTTCAACCTGCTGTGCGCTCCGTGCTTCGCAGCCATGGGCACCATCCGCAACCAGATGGATTCCGGCAAGTGGACCGCGATTGCCATCGGCTACGAGTGCGCCTTCGCTTGGGTGATCGGCCTGTTCATCAACCAGTTCTACAACCTGTTTGTGTTGGGCCAGTTTGGTATTTGGACGATTGTAGCCATCGTGCTGCTGGTTGCGATGCTCTTCCAGATCTTCCGTCCCATGCCCAAGCATGCATGGACCGACGAGGACGAGACCAACACTGCTTCCGCCGCAGTTTCCGCTTAAGTCCGAATAAGGATTAGCCCCTTTCCACGAGCCCGGGTGTCCCAGCGACACTCGGGCTTTTTGGTGAGGGAGATGTGGCGTTTCCGCAGATAAAACCGACCAAAATATACCTGTCCCTTTTTGGCAGGTGGAGAATGGGGTAAAGTAAGTGGTGGTTAACTAGAGGAGGCTTGCTATGGCACCTATCGATATTGTTGTACTGGCTGTTATCGGCATTGCGTTTGTCGCCGTGTGCGTGCGCATTTATCGCAAGGGCACCTGCGCCGACTGCGCTCAAGGTGGCGTTTGCACAGGACATTGCTCCAACAAAAAGACCTGCGCCGCACTTAAGGGCGTAGACAAAATCGCCGAAGACTTGGGCCGCGGTATCAAATAAAGGTCCAGGCACCCAAGCGTCCCGCGAGCATCCGTTCGCGGGGCGCTTTGCACATTTGGGGGAGAGCGCGGCGAGTTGAAGAGTGATTTTGGGGTATCGTTACCTGTACTGTTAATTGGCAACTTATCTATAACGGAGTAACCCCATGAGCGCTCGCGTAACCATGAAGGACATAGCCGCCGAGCTTGGCGTTTCCATCAATACCGTGCATAAGGCCCTGACGGGCAAGGCCGGCGTGAGCGAATCCGTGCGTGCCAAGGTGAATGCCAAGGCCGAGGCCATGGGCTACCATCGCAACACAAGTGCCTCAAGCCTGCGGCGCAAGGATATCAACCTGGTGTTTTGCCTGCCCCGCGCATCGCGCGAGGGGGCGTACTTTTTCCGTTACCTTTGGGAAGGCTGCAACCGCTTTGAGCAGGAGGTCATCGATCAGGGCATTACGGTTGAGCGCGTAGAATTTGGCGTGGGCGGCTACGCCGATGCGCTCGAGCAGATTGATGAGCGTCTGCAGGTAGGCGAGAAGATTGACGGTCTGCTTGCCTATGTTCCGGGCGATGACCGTGCAACCGAACTCTTGAGGCAGATTGCCGAGGCGGGTGTGGCGATCGAGCTCGTCGACGGCGACCGACCGCACCTCGATCGCCTGGGTGCCAGTCTGGCGGACTATTCCGCGGCGGGCAGTCTTATGGCAGAGCAGGCGGCTAACCTGGTCCACGCTTCTGGGGCTGACGCCCGCGTGCTCCTGTTGGCGGGCGACCCTTATACCGACTCGCACTATCTGACCGCCCGCGCCTTTCATAATTACCTGCGCGAGCACGATATTCCATGGCGGGTTGAGGACCTTGCCGGTGCCCATGCGCAAGTCAAACAGCTCGAGCGCGAGCTTGAGCAGCGCTTGAGTGCGCCGGATGCTCCCGAGCTCATCTGTAGCGTTTTTGCCGTTGGTTCCGAGGTGGTCGCTGACGCGCTTGTTTCGAGCGGCAAGGCCGGCAAGGTCATGGTGATCGGCAACGACCTGTTCCCCGAGAGCGCCCTGGCCTTACGCCGTGGCATTTTTACCAATATCGTCTATAAGGACCCGGTGAGCTTGGCCTACCGTGGTGCCAAGACCTTGGGCGAGTATTTGCTGTGGGGTAAAACTCCGGCGGAGCCCGTGCAGAAGGGTGCTGTGGAGATGGTGTTTGCCAGCAACGTCGACCGCTACTGCGAGCTTGCGGGAATTTAGCCGTTTGGTCAGGTACCCCCTCTTGCGACGTGCATTTTTTGGAGTATTCAGCAATGGCGTGTTCCGAAAGAGGCTCAGAACGACTGTTTTAAGTGCCTCCG
>CAJMNK010000047.1 GCA_905214905.1 uncultured bacterium
GGGGTATTTCCTCCGCGCGCAGTTTCGCAGCGCAGCGAGAATGTTTGAGCACGGAGGAATTACCCCGCCGCCCCGGGGCACCCTCCGTCAGCAACCGTCCTACTCCAGCTCAAACGCACCCGTGTACAGCTGGTAGTAGTACCCGCGCTTGGCGATCAGCTCGTCGTGGTTGCCGCGCTCGATGATGCGGCCGTGGTCCAGGCAGATGATCGCGTCGGAGTTGCGCACGGTGGAAAGGCGGTGCGCGATGACAAACGTCGTGCGGCCCTCCATGAGCTTATCCATGCCCGCCTGCACGATGGCTTCGGTGCGGGTGTCGATGGAGCTCGTGGCCTCGTCCAGAATCATTGCCGGCGGATCGGCGACGGCGGCGCGCGCGATCGAAATCAGCTGGCGCTGGCCCTGCGACAGCTGGGCGCCGTTGCCGGTGAGCATGGTGTCATAGCCGTCGGGCAGGCGGGTGATAAAGTCGTCCGCGCCCGCGAGCTTGGCTGCCGCGATGCACTCCTCGTCGGTGGCATCTAGGTTGCCGTAGCGGATGTTGTCCATCACGGTGCCGGTGAACAGGTTCACGTCCTGCAGCACGACGCCCAGCGAGCGGCGCAGATCGGCCTTGCGGATCTTGTTGACATTGATGCCGTCGTAGCGGATCTTGCCGTCGGCAATGTCGTAGAAGCGGTTGATGAGGTTGGTGATGGTCGTCTTGCCGGCACCGGTGGCGCCGACAAACGCGACCTTCTGACCCGGCTTGGCGTATACGGACACGCCGTGCAGCACCTCGTGGTCGGGCGTGTAACCAAAGTCCACGTTGTCCATGACCAGGTCGCCACGCAGCGGCACGTACTCGATCTCGCCGGTCGCGCGGTGCGGATGCTTCCACGCCCACATGCCGGTGTGGTGGTCGGCCTCCTCGAGCTCCCAGGTCTCGGGGTTCACCTGCGCGTTGACAAGCGTCACGTAGCCCTCGTCGGCCTCGGGCTCCTCGTCGAGCAGCTCAAAGATACGCTCGGCTCCGGCAAGGCCCATGACCACGGCGTTGATCTGCTGCGAGATCTGGCCGATCTGGCCGCAGAACTGCTTGGTCATGTTGAGGAACGGCACCACGACGGCGATGGAGAGCGCCATGCCCGAGAGGCTCAGGTTGGGCACGCCCAGCGCCAGGAAGATGCCGCCGGTCAGCGCGACCAGCACGTAGAGCAAGTCGCCCAGGTTCCCGAGGATCGGCATGAGGATGTTGGCGTACATGTTGGCCTTCTGCGAGACCTCGAAGAGCTTCTCGTTGCGCTCGTCAAAATCGGCCTCGGCGGCGGACTCGTGACAGAACGCCTTGACGACTTTCTGGCCGTTCATGACTTCCTCGATATGGCCCTCGACCACGCCGAGCTCGGTCTGCTGCGCGATAAAGAAGCGCGCGGAGTTGGAGCCGAGCAGCTTGGTCATAAAGGTCATAAAGGCGACGCCGGCAATGATGACCAGGCACATCCACACGCTGTAATACAGCATGATGAAGAACACGGTCACGATGACGATGATCGTCATGAGCAGGTTGGGCAGCGACTGGCTGATCATCTGGCGCAGCGTGTCGATGTCGTTGGTGTAATGGCTCATGATGTCGCCGCGCTGATGCGTATCGAAGTAGCGAATCGGCAGGTCCTGCATGCGGTTGAACATCTTTTCGCGCAGCTTCTCGAGCGAGCCCTGCGTGATGACGGCCATGGCGCGGTTCCAGAAGAGCGAAGACGCGACACCCACGGCGTAGATGCAGCCGAGGGTGGTCACAAGCTTCAGAATTTTGGGCTGCGCAGCCGTCCAGTCGCCCGACTGCCATGATTCGCTGATGACTTGCAGCGCGCTCTGGAGAAACGTCGCGCCGATGGAATTGATGATGGCGCAGAGCACCACGCCGGCGACGACGAGGGGCAAAAGCACCGGGTAGAAGCCAAAGAGCATCTTGATCAGGCGCGTCATGGTGCCGCCCTTGCGGTTGCGTGCGCGCTCGGCGGTAGCTGCCTTACTCATGTGCCTCGCCTCCTTCCTGGGTCTGGGCTTGCGATACAGATGCCTCGGTGCCGGCTGCAGCGGTCTCGCCCGCACCCTCGCCCTCGGCGCTCATCTTGTTCTGCGAGGTAAAGGTCTCGCGGTAGATCTCGCTCGTCTTGAGCAGCTCGTCGTGGTTGCCGATGTCCTTGATGCGGCCGCCCTCCATGACGATGATGCGGTCTGCGTCCTGCACGGAGCTGATGCGCTGAGCGATGATGAGCTTGGTCGTGTTGGGCAGATAGCTTGCCAGCCCCGCGCGGATCTTGGCGTCGGTCTTAGTGTCGACGGCGCTGGTGGAGTCGTCCAGGATCAGAATCTTGGGGCGACGCAGCAGGGCGCGCGCGATGCACAGGCGCTGCTTCTGGCCGCCGGAGACGTTGGAGCCGCCCTGCTCAATCCAGGTGTCGTAGCCCTTGGGGAAGCCGTCGACAAACTCGTCGGCGCAGGCCAGATGTGCGGCCTCGCGGACCTCCTCGTCGGTGGCGTTCGGGTCGCCCCAGCGCAGGTTCTCGGCGATGGTGCCGCTAAACAGCACGTTTTTCTGCAGGACCATGGCTACCTGGTGGCGCAGCGCGTCCAGGTCGTAGTCGCGCACGTCCACGCCGCCGACGCGCACGGTGCCCTCGGTGACATCGTACAGGCGGGCGATCAGGTTCACGAGCGTCGACTTGGCCGAGCCGGTGCCACCGATAATGCCGATGGTCTCGCCGCTCTTAATATGCAGGTCGATATCGTCGAGCGCCTGGCGGCGGGCATGCTCGGAATACTTAAAGCTCACGTGATCGAAGTCGATGGAGCCGTCGGCAACCTCGCGCACGGGCTCGGTCGGGTTGGCGATCGTGGGCTCGGCGGCTAGCACCTCGGTAATGCGGTGCGCCGACTCGTCTGCCATGGTTACCATGACAAAGATCATCGACAGCTGCATTAGGCTCATGAGGATCTGGAAGCCGTAGGTAAAGATGGAGGAGAGCTGGCCCACGTCGAACAGGGTGCCCTGGCTCGTGATGATGAGCTTGGAACCCAGGTAGATGATGACGACGAACGCGCCGTTGACGCAGATGTTCATCATGGGGTTGTTGAAGGCGAGCAGCTTCTCGGCGCGGGTGAAGTCCATCTGGACGTCGCGCGCGGCGGTCGCGAACTTCTCCTTCTCAAAGTCTTCGCGCACATAGCTCTTGACCACGCGCATGCCGGTGACGTTTTCCTCGACGGACTCGTTAAGGGCGTCGTACTTGTGGAACACGCGCGAGAAGATGGGGCGCACCTTAAAGATGATAAAGAACAGCCCAAAGCCCAGCAGCGGAATGATGACCAGGTAGACCATGGCGACGCTGCCGCCCATGGCGTATGCCATGGTAAAGGCAAAGACCAGCACCAGCGGCGAGCGCACGGCGATGCGGATGAGCATCATAAAGGCCTGCTGCACGTTGTTGATGTCGGTGGTGAGGCGGGTGACGAGCGAGGAGCTCGAGAACTCGTCGATGTTGGCGAAGCTGAACGTCTGGATCTTGTAGAACAGGTCGTGACGCAGGTTCTTGGCAAAGCCGCAGCTGGCATGGCTGCAGGTGACGCCGGCAGCGGCGCCAAAAGCAAGGGATGTTAGCGCGATGAGTACCAAAAAGCCGGCGGTGGGCAGCATCTCGGTAACGGCGGTGCCGTCCTTGATGGCGTCGATCATGTCGGCGGTGATAAACGGGATCATCATCTGGCAGATTACCTCGCCAAGCACCAGCAGCGGTGTGGCGATCGTGACCTTCATGTAATCGCGGATGCTGCCCATAAGGGTTTTAATCATCCAGTTCCTCCCAGGTTACGCGGATTTTATCGAGCATTTCGGCGAGGTCCTCGCGCTCGTCGTGGGTGAGCGCGCTAAAGGCCTGCTCTCTAAAGCGAATGCGGGCCGCCTGGTCGATGCGGGCGTTTTCTCGGCCGGTTTCGGTCAGGCGAATGGTGAGCTGCCGTCGATCCTTGGGGTTACGGCTGCGCTCGATGAGGCCGTTGAGCTCGAGCTTGGACAGGATCTCGGAAAGCGATCCCGGCTTGAGGTCAAAGTGCATGCCGAGCTCCTGCTGCGACATCTCGCCGCCGGGCTGCTTGGCCAGCAGGCAGATGATGGGCGCCTTGCCGGACACGCCTCCGCCATGAAAATGCATGTAATGGCCGCAAAAGCCCAGGCCATTGAGGATGCGCTTGGCAAGCTTGTCTTCTGAGCTAACCGCTTCGGGTACATCCGCCGGCTGCGACGGGCCGCCGCCGGGCTCGTGCGAACAAAGGTTAAGAGGTTCATCGCACATGAATTAGTGTTGCTCCTTTCTTTAGTTAGGTAGTGGAATTGTTTTGTGCCTAACCAATCTAGGAGCATGAGAAATGAATGTCAAGGTACCAAACTTATTAAGTTACGGCCTTTTGCCAAACGCCGTAACCGCTCGACGCTGCAAACGCTCCTAAACGGCAATCTGATCCCTGGGGGGACGGAGGAAAAGGTATCGTTTTGGGCTGCGATGATGCCTTTCGAAGCGGCCTTGCCAAAAACTATGCCTAATTACTACGATGAATCCAGCATCGCTGACCACAACAGCTGTTTCTGAAAAAACGCAAGCTATCTACCTGCGGTTTTGTTGGAGAGAAATTCGTTGTGGTTAGAGGCGGGCGGTTAAACGTAGTAAATAGGCATAGTTTTGAAATGGCGCTATATGAGTAGCATCAACTAGGCCGCCATGGAGCAAACAGCCCCCATTTCCGAAACCTTTCCGCAACAATTTGCACTTCGCACCGCTCGCCTCCGCTCACAACGTCCCCTGCGCTACACTTGGTTGCACTGTTGTGCCGTCGCGCCATGCCCGAAACAAGGGAGACCCTCATGAAGAATACTCAGCTGCTGCTGATTAACGATATGTGCGGCTACGGCAAGGTCGCGCTTTCCGCCATGCTGCCGGTGCTGTCGCACATGGGCTACCGTATCCATAACCTGCCGACGGCACTTGTGTCCGATACGCTCAACTATCCCAAGTTCTACATCCACGACACCACCGAGTACGTGCGCCAGAGCCTCGCCATCTGGGAGGAGCTCGGCTTTGAGTTCGACGCCATCTCGACCGGCTTTATCGTGACCGAGGAAGAGACGCGTATCATCTCGGACTTTTGCCACCGCCGCGCGCAAAAGGGCACCAAGGTGTTCGTCGATCCCATCATGGGCGACAACGGCAAGCTCTATGCCGGTGTGCCCGAGTCCACGATTGGTCTTATGCGGCACCTGTTGGAGTGCGCAGACTACGCGGTGCCCAACTACACCGAGGCCTGTCTGCTCGCCGATACGCCTATTGCAGAGCAGATCACGCCCGATGAGGCCCGCGCCCTTGTGGACGCCGTGCGCGAGCTGGGTGCCAAGTCGGTGGTCATTACGAGCGCCGTGGTAAATGGCACGAACGCGGTTATCGGTTACGACCATGTGGCGGGGGAGTACTTCACGATTCCCTTTGAGCTCATTCCGGTCTATTTCCCGGGTACGGGCGATACGTTCTCGGCGGTGCTCATGGGCCGCGTTATGGCAGGTTGGAGTCTGCAGCGCGCGACGTCCGATGCCATGCGTGTGGTGGCTGAGCTTATCGAGCGCAATGCCGACCAAGAGGACAAGTCGGCCGGCCTTCCCATCGAGGCCTGCCTGGATGTGATTGACCATGAGTAACGCTGGCGAGGGCGGCGTCAAGCCTGCGGGCGAGAACAGGCCACTCGGCGCGCCGCGTGGCAAGCGGCCGCGTATCCGCGTGAGCTGCGTGGACCAGCTGGGGACGTGCCGCTGCCACCATGGTCACAAGCCGGGCGACGTCTTTGACTTTGACCGAGACCGCGGCAAGATGTGCGCCATGGCCTGTCACGTGGGCTTTCCCTATATCGATATCCTGCGCTATGGCGGAACCGTGCCTGGCAACGAGCCTGGCACGGCAAAGTTCTGCTGCCCCGAGATTGATACGCTGAACGTCTGGCTTGCCGAGATCGTCGACGAGTAACCGAGCGAGGTTTTTCTCCCGTCGAAATATCGAGCGTGGATTATCTCCCGTTTTGGGCGCAATTTCGCACTCAAAGTGGGAGATAGTCCTCGCTCGATTTGTATGCGAGAATCCCGACCTCACTTATGCCCATGCTTAGGCGCACGCGTCGTTGTTCTGTGCGCGAGTAAGCTCAAATTTCTGCATTTCATCCAATTTCGGTACTAAAAATCTCTGCATTTCATCGATAATAGTCGATATAAATATCTGCATTTCATTTATCGAGGCGATGGGAGAGCTTATGTTGCGCAGGAAAATCGCTGATGAGCTTGATTGTTGGCAGAGATCCATTGAACGAAAGGCGTTGTTCGTCACGGGTTCTCGCCAAATCGGTAAGAGCTACTCGATTCGCGAGTTCGGTAAGTCAAACTACGCAACCTATATCGAGCTCAATCTCGCGGAAAATCGCCAGGCAAAAGATGCTCTTCTCGAGGCACGGGATGCCGATGATTTCATCAGCAGGGTGACGCTTCTTTCGGGAAAGCCGATAGCGCCAGGCAAAACGCTCGTGTTTATCGATGAGGTCCAAGAGGCCCCCGACATCACGACGATGGCAAAGTTCCTTGTTGAGGACGGGAGGTGCCACTGGGCGTTTTCGGGGTCAATGCTCGGGACCCAGTTCAAGGGCGTTAGGTCCTATCCTGTGGGATATGTTCACGAGCTTAGGATGTTCCCGCTCGATTTTGAGGAGTTTTGCTGGGCGATCGGGGTGAGCGAGGGAGCTCGCCAAACGATACGCGATGCGTGTATCAGCGAGAAGCCCATTCCTGATTACATTCATGACGCGATGATGGCAAACTTCAGGACCTATACCGTTGTCGGCGGAATGCCGGAGGTCGTGCAGCGTTTCCTTGACACGCAGGGCGACCTTGCCTCTGTTCGTCAGCTACAGTCAGAGCTCAACGAACAGTACCGGCGGGATATCTCCAAGTATGCAAGCGGGCGAGCCCTTCAGGTGCAGAGCATTTACGATCAGCTCCCTATTATGCTCGAGGGCGAAAACAAACGCTTCGTGCTCAATTCCATTGACCCCAAGGCGCATTACGACAAGTACCAGCGAGATTTTGTCTGGCTTGTCGATGCCGGCGTTGCTCTCAAGGCCGATATCGTAACCGAGCCAAAATCGCCCCTGCTCAAGACGGCGCGGCCATCGCAGTTCAAGCTATATCAATCGGATACGGGCATGTTGATGGCGCGCTACCCCGTTGGAGTCGCCCAGGCGGCGTATCTTGATAGCAAGGAGCCCAATCTGGGCGGCATTTACGAAAACGTGGTGGCCCAGCAGCTGGCTGCCCAGAATCGCCAGCTTTACTACTATCAGACGAAAAAGCGCGGCGAAGTGGACTTTGTGGTCGACGGACCGGATGGGACGGCTGTCCCGATCGAGGTTAAATCGGGCTCCTATTACCACGCGCACGCTGCGCTCGGTCATGTGCTTGATACGGCCGAATATGGCGTAAGGCTCGGGATTGTTTTCTCGAGAGGCAACGTTGAGCGCAACGGAGCTGTTCTTTATTTGCCGCTATATGCGACCTGGGTCCTTTCGGATGTTTTGGGCGACTCCCGTGCCGAGGGGATAAAGCTGGAGGTCAAGCCGGTCTAGGGCCAGTCCCGAATGTGACAAAGGGGCAGTCCCTTGGTCGTATCGAGTTCCACTGCCCGAGAAAATGAGCGTGGATTTTCTCCCGTTTAGAGCGCACTTGAACGCTCAAAGTGGGAGATTTTCCACGCTCGATCTGTATACGAGAGAAAATCCACGCTCGATGTATACCGATGACGCGGTTCGCGCGGTTTGTGCGCCCGCAAACCTACATCTGCTCGAGCATGGCAGTGCAACCGTCGAGCACGTCGCGGTAGGTGGCATCGAAGTTGCCGGTGTACCAGGGATCGGCCACGTCGCCGGGGCGCTCGGTCCAATCGAGCAAGCGCGTAATCTTGCCGTCGGGGTCGTCGCCAAAGATGCGGTGCAGGCCGCGGGCGTTCTCATCGTCCATATAGACAATGTGATCCCAGTCGCCATACTCCGCGCGACGCACCTGGCGCGCGCGATGTGCGACGACGGGAATCCCGACCTCGCGCAGCTTGGCAACAGTGCCACGATGCGGTGGGTTGCCAATCTCCTCAGTCGAGGTCGCGGCGGAATCGATGACAAACTCGTCCGCGCGTCCGGCGCGGTGCACCAGCTCGGTAAACACCGACTCAGCCATCGTCGAGCGGCAGATATTTCCATGACAGATAAACAGTACACGTTGCATGTGCGGTTTCCTTTCGATCGCCATCATCGAGCTCGAGTATCGCATCTACGCCTATGCCCTCGCCCGCCTGCGCTCCCAGCGAGCCAACTTGATCGTCACCAGCGTGAGCATCCAGGCCACAAGCGAGAACGCGGCGCCCACTGCGCCCACGTACGCAATGCCAATGCTGCTTACCACGGCGCCGCCCACTGCGGTGCCAAACGAGATACCGACGTTAAACGCCATGGGCTCAACCGAACTTGCGAGTACCATCGATTTGGGATGGCGGCTGCGTGCCACGTCCATAAAGTGTGTGATGCACGAGACTGAGAACAGGTACATGAGCAGCGCCAAGCTAAAGACAAAGACCAGCGCGAGCGGCATGGTGCCGCCCACGGCAAACAGCCCGAGCAACGCCGCAGCCTGCAGCACAAACGTCACAAGCAGTGCCTTCATGCCAAAACGTGCGTCGATCCATCCGCCCAGGATGTTCGAGATCAGGCAGAACACGCCGTAGGCCATAAGCGTGGTGCTCGCCTGAACAGTGCCCATGCCCAGCACCTGCTCAAGATAAGGCGTCACGTAGCCGTAGAACACATAGACCGATCCCACGCCAAACAAAAAGATGAGCATGCCGGTGATGATGCTCGGTTCGCGTAGCAGACCCGCCTGCTCGCGGAAGGTAGCGGGTTCGTCGGTCTGTCCGGCGCGCGGCATAAACGCCACGAGCGCTCCGCAGATCAAAACGGCAAAGGTCAGCGTACCGTACATGGCCACGTGCCAGTCGAGCGTGTCGGCCACAAACTTGCCGATCGAAGTGACAAAGACCATTGCCACGGAAAAAGCACCATATACCACCGAGATGGCAAGCGAAGTTTGCTGCGGGGACAGCAGCTCTGGGATGTACGTCACGCCCACGGCGAGCAGTGCGCCCGAGACGGAGCCCAGGACAATGCGCGAGATAAACAGCACCTGGAAGTTGGGCGCCAACGCCATGACCAGGTTGCCGAGCACAAAGACGATGCTGTAGCACACGAGCAGCTGGTAACGACGGAAGCGCCCCGTGCTGAGCGCAAGCACCGGCGTCGCGATGGCGTAGACCAGTGCAAAAACGCTGATGAGCTGGCCCGCAGTAGCAAGTGATACGCCGAGTTCCGTTGCCAAGTCGCTCTCGATACCGATGACCACGAACTCGGAGCAGCCGAGTGAGAATCCCAGCAGCACGAGCAGCGCCAGGCAGAGCTTGGTGCGCGCGGGGGAGAGCGCGGCGGCGGTTGACTTACTTTTAGGCGTGGTTGCGGCGGTCAAGATTGTCACTCCAATGTCGCATGAATAAGCGGGATTCAATCCCTGCAACTCTAGCAGAATGTGTCAGGTGCCTGCCCCCTTTGTCGCAGGCTGCGCTTGCCTGTATAGTCGCAATACAGGCGAAGATGGTCTCAGGTACATCGCGGGCGACAGGAGATCCCATGGGTATGCACACGACGAAGGTTGCGGTAGGCGAGGGCAAGTTTACGCTCGAGGCCCAGCTGACGGTGACGCCGCGGGGCATGGCGGTGTACGCTTGCTCGCCCGAGTTCGCGCACCTGGGCGCCACGGCACAGGCCATTCCGCGCCCCGAGCCCGGTCGCACGGCGACGGTGAGCATCCTGGCCGTTCCGTGCCATCGCGACGAGATTCCAGCGCACGATATCGCGGCGGCGCTGGCAACGCGCTTTGGCGTGCCGGTAGTCGCAAGCACGGGCTTTCATGTTGAACAGGCGAGCGGGGACGACCTGCAGCGCGTGCTCGACACCACCAAGGAACTCATCGCTGCGCTCGAGGAGGCCGCAGCCCGCATTCTGCGCGCCGGCTGGGATGAGGGCGGCGCAGGCGCCGAGGTCGTGGCGGTCGATGCCGCGACCGGCGAGGCGCTCGGCCACGTCGACCGCATCGAGGCCCATACCGGCGAGGGCATCCTGCATCAGGCATTTCTGACGCTTTTAGTCGAGGGCCGGGGCGAAGACGCGCGTCTGCTGCTCTGTCGCCGTAGTCCGCTCAAGCGCCTGTGGGGCGGGGTGCTGGCCGATAGCTGCGCCGGCCATCCGCTCCCCGGGGAAGACGTCGCGGCCGCCACGGCGCGCCGCATCAACGAAGAGCTTGGCATTACGCGCGATCCCGATCAGCTCAAGCACCTCGGACACGTGGTGTACCGTGAGGACCACGGCGACGGCCGCTGCGAGTGCGAATGGTGCGAGGTGTTCGCAGCCCATGTTGAGCCGGGCGAGCTATGCATCAACCAAGAGGAGATCTCGGAGGTGCGCCGCGTGGCCCCGTCCGAGCTCGACGGCTACCTGCAGGGTCGCCCCGAGCAGCTGGCCCCCTGGCTTCGCGAGGCCCTCAGCGACCCATCCATCCGTACGGCCCTCGCTATGTAACAAAGGTACAGTCCCTTTGCCATATCCAAACCGTCACAACATTCGATGAAAATCTCGAAAACGAGGAAAAGCGTCGAATGATGTGATGGTTTTTGTCCAGGGGATCGCTTCTCATCCAAAAAATCCCGCTTGACTGTATTGCAACAACACAGCGCAACGTAAGGGGTGTCCGATAACGGGCGCCCCTTTTTAAGTGGCAACGAGGCCGCGAATCCGGAGCGCCCCCAACAAGAAAGGTGGGGAGATGGAAGCGGAAAAGAAGGCGTTTAAGATTACCAAGCGCGAAATTGGCTTTGTGCTGGGTATCGTTGTCTTTTTGCTGGTGAAGTTTCTTCCTTTGGCGGAGCTGAGCTCGACGGTCGAGCTCACGGTCGGCGGCCAGACCTGTCTGGCACTGACGCTCGCCACGGTGGTGTTCTGGGCGTGTGGCGTGGCACAGCCGGGCTTTGTGGGCCTGCTCTACTGCGCGCTGCTCGTTCTGTTCAAGGTGTGCGTGGACGACACGGGCGCCGCGAGCATCTCGGCGACAGTCGCCTCCACGTTTAGCTCGTGGACCAAAGCCACCATGTGGCTCGTCATTGGTGCCTACCTCATCGCCAGCGCGGTCAAGGAGTCGGGCCTGGGCGAGCGCATCGCCTATGCGTTTATGCTCAAGTTCGTGCGCGACGCCAAGTCGCTCATCATCTCGATCTTCGCGCTCACCTTTGTGCTGTCGCTGCTGATCCCGCATCCGTTCCCCCGCGCCTTCCTCATCCTCGCCGTCGTCTCGGTCATCGCCGAGTCCGCCGGCTACGGTGACGACGACAAGGGTAAGCTCGGCTTCCTCGTGTTTGCCGCTGCTGCCCCGGGCTCCATGTTCTTCCTGACGAGCGACTCCACACTCAACCCGCTCGTTGCGCAGTACAGCGCCGAGGCCGGCGGCATGAGCCCGTCCTTTGTCGACTGGTTCCTGTACATGAGCGTGCCTATGCTGGTCGCGCTGCTGTGCACCCTGTTCTTGGGCCTCTTCCTCTTTAAGCCCAGCAAGGAGCTCGTCTACGATCGCGAGCAGATCGTGGCCAAGCAGGCCGCGCTCGGCAAGCTCTCCGTCAAGGAGATCCGCACCATCGTGTGGCTTGTCATCGCCATCGCGCTGTGGCTCACCGTCTCGGGCGACTATATCGGCTGGGTCACCCTGGCCATTGGCGTCGCACTCGCCATGCCCATCATCGGCGAGGTCCTCACTCCTGCCAGCTGGAACGCTGTCGACATCAAGTCCCTCATGTTCCTGACGGCCGCCATGGCCGTGGGTTCCGTGGGCGGCGCCACCGGCATGAACGCCTGGATCGCCGACGTCGTGCTTCCCAGCTCCGTGCCCGAGAACATCTTCCTGTTCGCCCTGCTCGTCGCCGCGCTCTCCATGATCATCCACATGTTCATGGGCTCGGTCATGGCCGTGCTCGGTGTGTGCGTGCCGGCGTTCATCAGCTTCGCGGCCGGCTCCAGCGTAAGCCCGCTTGCCGTGGCGCTCATCGTCTTCACGTCCATCAACATCCACTACATCCTGCCGTTCCACAACCTGCCGATCCTTATCGGCGAGGGCAAGGACGCCGGCGGCTACACCTCCAAAGAGGCTATGCGCATGGGCATTCCCCTCACTGTGGTCGTCTTTATCGTCGTGCTGGTCGAGGCCGCCTGGTTCCACCTCTTTGGCCTGATGTAAGCGGCCGAGCGCTCCATCTATGGGCGCCATGGCCCCACTACGTTCCCCAGTCCGGCGGCACTCCCGCCGCCAGGCACTCTCCCGAAAGGAGCACGCTATGTCCACTACCGATGCTTCCCAGATCCACGACCTGCGCTCCGCACTCGACTTTTTGCGTGAGATGCCCGGCCAGCTGCTCGAGACCGACACCCAGGTCGATCCCGATGCCGAGGTCTCGGGCGTCTATCGCCACGTCGGTGCCGGCGGCACCGTTATGCGTCCGACCAAAGAGGGTCCGGCGATGGTCTTCAACAATGTCAAGGGCTTTGACGACGCCAAGGTCTGCATCGGCATGCTTGCCAGCCGCAAGCGCGTTGCCGCCCTGCTCGACCTGGATGAGGAGCACCTGGGCCTCGAGATCGGCAAGCGCTTCGAGAACCTGATCGCGCCCGAGCAGATCGCCGAGGGTGCGCACGTCGACTGCCAGGAGGTCGTGTACAAGGCGACCGACGAGGGCTTTGACCTGCGCAAGATCGTTCCCGCTCCTACCAACACGCCCGTCGACGGCGGCCCCTACATCACCATGGGCCTCGCCTACGGCACGAGCCCCGACGGCTCCCAGTCCGACGTGACCATCCACCGCTTCTCCTGCGTCGACAAGGACAAGCTCGCCATGTGGATTACCCCGGGCAGCCGTCACCTGGGCGCGTTCTTTGACGAGTACTGCCAGCGTGGCGAGGACATGCCCATCTCCATCTCCATCGGCCTGGACCCCGCCGTGTACATGTGCTGCGGCTTCGAGGCTCCTACCACGCCGCTCGGCTTCAACGAGCTGCAGATCGCCGGCGCCCTGCGCGGCCACGCCGTCGAGCTCGCCGACTGTGTCACCGTTCCGCAGAAGTGCATTGCCAATGCCGAGTACGTGCTCGAGGGCTACCTCATGCACGACGAAACCATCAACGAGGACGTCAACGGCCACGGCTACGCCATGCCCGAGTTCCCCGGCTACACCGGTGGCGCCAAGGTATGCCCGGTGATCAAGATCACCGCCGTCACCACGCGCGTCAACCCCATTATGGAGAGCTGCATCGGCCCTTCGCACGAGCACGTTTCCATGGCCGGTATCCCCACCGAGGCTTCCATCTACAAGATGGTCGAGACCGCTATCCCGGGCCGCCTGCTCAACGTCCACGCTGCCCCCTGCGGCGGCGGCAAGTTCGTTGCCATCATGCAGTTCAAGAAGTCGAGCAAAAATGACGAGGGCCGTCAGCGCAACGCCGCCATGCTCGCCTTCTCGGCGTTCTCCGAGCTCAAGCACGTCATCCTCGTTGACGAGGATGTCGACATCTTCGATATGAGCGACGTGATGTGGGCCATGACCACGCGCTTCCAGGCCGACGTCGACCTCATCACCATCCCCGGCTGCCACTGCCACGTGCTCGACCCGTCCAACGACCCCGCGTTCGATCCTTCGATCCGCGAGCACGGCATCGCCTGCAAGGCCATCTTCGACTGCACGGTTCCGTTCGACCTCAAGAAGAATTTCATCCGCTCGCAGTTCATGGAGATCGACACAGATAAGTGGGCAGCAGAGCTCGCTTTCTAGTGCGTAGCCCTATCAAGTAGTCAAGGAGTTGTCATGCCTGAGTCTTCTGTCCGTCCCCGTCGCATTGTCGTTGGCGTGTCTGGCGCCAGCGGCGCTGCGCTGGGTCTCGAGTGTCTCAAGTGCCTGCGTCAGGCCGGTGCCGAGTCGGCGCTTGTCGTCACGCGTGGGGGAGAGATCACCATCGAGCAGGAGCTCGGCATGACGCTCGACGAGTTTGCCACGCATGCCGATGTGGTCTACGACAACAAGAACATCGGCGCCGCCATCGCAAGCGGCACCTATCCGGTCGACGGCATGATCGTGGCCCCGTGCTCCATGAAGACGCTCGCCGGCATCGCGAGCGGCTACAGCGACAATCTGTTGCTGCGTGCGGCCGACGTGCAGATGAAAGAGCAGCGCCGCCTGGTGCTCATGGTGCGCGAGACGCCCTTCAGCGCCATTCATGTCGACAACATGGCGCGCCTTGCGCGCGTACCGGGCGTCATGCTCATGCCGCCCATGCTCACGTTTTACAACGGCCCCGCCACGCTCGATGACGCGGTGCACCACATCGCCGCCAAGGCGCTCGAGGCCGTCGGCGTGTCATGCGCAAACTATAAGCGCTGGTCATAGGCGTCTTTAGGGTAGGATACGAGTAGTGTTTGAGCCCGCTGCCCCTGTGGGCGGCGGGCTTTGTGCGCAAAAAGGATGTGTCGGGAGGACCTATGCAGACGGGCATGTATGCGATTAGCGAGATGGCGAGTTTGTTTAACGTTTCGCGCCAAACGCTCATCTACTACGACAAGATCGGCCTGTTTAAGCCCGCCGTGGTTAACGAAAAAGGCTACCGTTTCTATTCGCCCACGCAGATCCCGCTCATGCGTCTGATCTGCATGCTGCGCGACCTAGGGCTCGAACTCGACGAGATTGACCGCCTGACCTCGACGTTCGACATCGGAGAGATGACCGATCACCTGCGCTCGCGGGTGCAGGCGCTCGATGAGCAGATTGCCGGGCTCAAAGCCGAGCGTTCGAGCGTGCAGGAGCGTCTGAGCTTTTACGACGAGGCGGTTTACTGGCGCGAGCGCGAGGGTAGGCCGGAGCTCAAGCAATTCGAGCGCCGCTACGTGGTCTTTGAGGAGTTTCCGGGCGATATCGAGCGCGGCCGCTCGATGCTCCATCCCACGCTCATGCGGGCCATCCTGCGCATGCGTGCGTTGACGGGCACGCGCCCTATGCGCGGCTGGGGTGCCATGCTGCGTCGCGAGGCGCTGCATTCCGACGACCCTATTGCCGGCGCCGGCTCCTTTGCCGTGCTGCCGCGCGGTGCCGAGGAGCTGCTGCCGAGCGATCCCGCCGAGCTGGCAGAGATTGGCATCGAGGTGCTGCCCGAGGGCACATATCTGTGCATGAGCCGCTGGGGCATGCCATACGAGCCCGAGGGCATCCGCGCCATCGTTGCCTGCATGGACGAGCACGCGCTCCAGCCTATCGGCAACGCCTTCGACTTTTGCTACCTCGATACCACGAGCTACGACGAGTCCCACCAAGAGGACTTCTGCTGCATCCAAATCCCCGTTACCCTCCAGATGTGACAAAGGGACAGTCCCTTTGTCACATTCGCGGCATGGCTGCCGCCCAAACCATCACAACATTCGATGAAAATCTCGAAAACGAGGAAAAGCGTCGAATGTTGTGACGCTTTTCCTGTCTGTGCCGGCGAGCTCCCGTGTCATCTGGGGGTATAAGGCTAGCAAGTGTTTATTTGCGAGGCCAAGGGGGCGCCCCGTATGGATATCGATAACTTTGAATGGTGGTATAGCGAGGGCGAGGCTCCGGACGAAGAGTGGGACGAGCCCGCGCCGTGTGACGTGTCGAGCGACGAGGACGAGACCGGCAACGATGCCGGTGTCGAGCCTGAAGCCGCTTCCGATGCCGCCGAACCCCTAACCTTTGAACAGGCTTGGGCCCAGGCCGAGGCCGACGAGGCGAAGGCCGATGCCACGGCCACGCTCGGCGAGCCGGCTGATATGTCGATCTCGCCGGCAAAGACCCCACAGCCGCGCCATACCATCGACCCCGGCAGCACGGCATCCTTCAGCATACTCGACGTGCCCGCGCAGGGTGCCCAGGCGCCCGCCCCCACCCATCGCCCCAACCTGGCTCGCGAGGAAGACGCGGGCCGTCGCTCTCCGCTCGGCCCCATTCTCATCGCCTTTATGGCCGGCGTCATCGCTTGCTCGGCGATCGGCAGCATCTGGGGTCATGTCGAGCAGCAGCGCCAAGACGCCGCCAAGGTCGAGATGTCTGTCGAGCAATCGCTCAGCCGCACGCGCTCGGTGCATGTGTCGGTCGAGGTTAAGGACGGTGCGACATGGGACACCGCCCGCGGCGACAGCCAGATGCTCGTCCATATCGTGGGTCGCACGCTCAAGGGACAAGCAATCGACGAGTATCAATACGTCAATTCCGAAGGTGACGGTATCGAGCTCAAGCCCGGCGACTACGAGCTCACGGTCGATGAGCCGCCCGTCGCCACCGACGGCACGCGTTACCGCGCCTCAAAGCGCATGGTTCCGGTGAGCTTTAATTCACAGGCGCCCGATACGGTCGATAGCACGCCGCAGGGCGGGTTTGACCTTTACGCTATTGCTCAATAACTGCGCCTGACGCTCAACCCCGCCGCCAAGAGTGGGACAATAGCCCTCGATACTGTTGTTTATTTTTGGAGGAAGTAGCATGTCCACCGTCACTACCATCAAGCGCGGCGGCCTCACCGCGGCCATCGATTCCATGGGTGCCCAGCTCACGAGTCTTGCCCTCAACGGCAACGAGTATCTGTGGCAGGGCGACCCGGCCTTTTGGGGCAAGCACGCGCCCATTCTGTTCCCCATCGTGGGCTCGCTGCGCAACAACACTGCGACGTCTGCGGCCGGTACCTGCGAGATGCCGCGCCACGGACTCGCGCGCATCGTCGAGCACAAGCTGGTCGAGGTCTCCGAGGACGGCTCGTCCGTCACCTACGAGATCACCGACACGCCCGAGTCGCTCAAGGCTTTCCCCTTCCACTTTAAGCTCAGCATGACCTATGCCCTAACCGGCGACGCCACGCTCACGCAGACCTTTGCCGTTACGAACACCGGCGACGTGGACCTGCCGTTCTCGGTGGGCGGCCACCCTGCATTTAACGTGCCCGCCCCCGGTGCCGAGGACGAGACGTTCGAGGATTACGAGCTGGCGTTTACCGAGGCTTGGACCAACGAGGCCCCCATCATCACGCCCGATGGCCTCATGACGTTTGAGGGTAGCTACAAGGCCCCCGATAACTCTGACGTGCTGCCCATCACGCACCGTAGCTTCGATAACGACGCCATCATGTTCACCGATACCCCGGGCTCCACGCTCACGCTGCGCGGTCGCAAGTCGGGCCACGGCGTCAAGATCGACTTTGAGGGCTTTAAGTACATTGGCGTGTGGTCTGCCGCCAACGACGCCCCGTTTGTGGCGCTTGAGCCTTGGACCGGCCACACCACCATGGACACCGAGGACGACGTCTTTGAGCACAAGGTCAACACCATTGCGCTGGCGCCGGGCGAGACAGACGTCCGCAGCTTTAGCGTCACCTTGCTCTAGAGGGTCCGCCGTTCTAGCGAACGGCGGACCGGTCGACGCTGCGCCCCACCCAG